>CAZUTK010000060.1:0-16490 GCA_964623265.1 uncultured bacterium
GGCGACGAAGCGGCTGTCGCGGATGTATGAAGAGGAACTGCTGCTTTGCAGGAACGTGATCCCATACCATTTCTGCAGCAAGTTCGTCGAATCCCGAGGAATGATCGTCGCCCCTTCCATCTGCAGGGTTCCCAAAATGCGGATCCCGTAAAAGCCCTCCAACAGAATCAGAGCGCCGGATTGGACGGTGAGCGTCGTGCCGGCGCTGACAAACGCATTGCAGGAGACATGCCAGGGTTCTCCCGCCGTGACCACCTTCCCGCCGATGGGTCCCCGCAATTCGTGATCGCCGTACGGATACAAATAGGGGATAGATCCGATGGTCGCTTTGTCTTGACCGGCTTCGATGAGATGCGAACAGGGAGTCAGCGTATAGTCCCGAGCGTTGAAATCCAGGAAGAGCGGATCTAAGCTCGTGTTGAACTGAACATCGCAGGAATCCCCGGTATTTTCGTTAATCTGCACATCCACTCCGATCCCCGGCGGAGTGGATGACCACTGCAGGGAATTGTTCTCGTAGCTGTTCGTGTACCAGATCTGCGGCACGCTGCCGTTTTCGCAGCGGATGCCGTCTCCGTCATTCTCATATAAATTGGTGTTCAGAATCGTCGGCGTGCTGCTCATCCCGGCGCTCAGTATGCCGTTATAGCCGTTCTTGACGATGGTGCAATGGCTGATCTGCGGGCTGGAGTTCCAGATGAACACCGCTCCAGTGATAAACATCCCGGTGGAATCCGGATACCGCAGAGTATCCGTGGAAGCGCCGAACTGGATCAGGCAGTACGACAGCTTCGATTCATCCGCGCCGTTGTCGAAGATGATGGAGCGCCACTGACCGAAATCGCCGGCGCCCAGAGCGCCGTTCATGGAAGTGAAGACGATGTTGTTCTGCGCGTTCCCCACGGCTTCCAGGTGCCCCTTGACGATCAGCGAGTGCAGACCGTCGAAGCGCAATTCCACGCCCGGAGCGATGGTTAAACTTTCGCCTTCCGGAACAATGAGATCATCGATCACCCAGTAGGGGCTGGAAGCGATGCCCAGCTGTCCCGTCAACACACCGGAAATCTGCGTGCCGGAAGGCTGCGGTCCGGTGGGCAATTTAACAGCGTCATCCGATGAACAGCCGTTCAAAAGCAATGCCGCGGTCAGAGTCAGCAGAGGAAGAAGCTTCCGGATTGGGTTTGCCGCGAAATCGTGCATCGCACACTCCTGCACTGTCTATCCAGTTAAGGTGTTTTTTTCAGTTTAATTTTCTTCGAAACCGTCAATCGTCGCGATTTCGAATCAGAATACCATCCCCAAATAGAACATAATCTGCCGCGGCGGATCATAATTCCTCGGGTTGTGGTCGTAGTCCGTGCCGACATCATACGGTCCGGGATAAGGTTCGCCGAAGGCGCTGTTCAAATGGTCCGGATGCGTGCTGTCATAGGCGTTGCCGGTTTCGGCGTAAAGCTGTCGCACATTCTTAGTGTCGAAGACATTCTTTATCTCGATCCCCGCATTCAGATTCGAATTGCCCTTGATCGGGAAGTATTTTTCGAACTTCAGATTGGTCACTTCGTGCCAGGGGTAGCGGGCGCTGTTTTCGCGAATCCGATTCTCCGCCAGACCCGTCGTCCAGCGGCTCGGCGTGTAAGGTTCGCCGGAACCATAGCTCCATTCCACCGTCAACAGCCAGTTGTCCGGCAGCTTCAGCCCCATCAGATAAGGATGCTGACCCTTCTGGTAGATGAGGGAGCCGAAGATGTTGATTTTATGGGTCTCATCCCAGCTCAGAGGATGCTCGTCCCGGTTCACCGGCACGTTGCTGAGACGGTTCTGTTGCGCCGCCAGCGCCGACGACGCCTTCCCGTACGCGTACGAAAAATCCCACTTCAAGGATACCTGGAAATTGCGCGAGAAATTGTTGTCAATGGAGACTTCAAAACCCCGCACCCGGCCGTAATCCAGATTGACGTAGCGGTCCAGAGTATATCCGGAAACGATGTACTCGGGGATCGTTGAAATCAGCCCGTAAATATCCTTGTAGTAACCTTCCACCGTGAAGGTAAGATCCTCGGTAACCTGCGTCTGCACACCGAGGGCGTATTGAACCGTCTTCTCGTATTTCAGGTTCGGGTTGCCCACCAATCCGCCGGGGATGATGTTGCCGGTATTGGATCGGAAGAAATACTGATACTGCGGCGCTTGATAAAAGTGCCCGTAGTTGAAGTAGAGCTTCGATCTGTCGGTGATGGGGTGGGAGATGCCCAGGCGGGGTGCAAGCTGATACGTGCCCCGCTTCGCCAACACCGCTCCCGGCTGACCCTCCGCCACCTGCTGTTCAGACTGATCCACCAGATTAGGATCGTGGATGATGAAGTCGGCGCGCATCCCCGCGTTGACGATCAAGCCTTCGAATTCCATCTTATCCTGAATGTAGGCGGCGCCCTCCCAGGGGTGATAATCGTAAAAATCCCGCACATCGCCCCGATCCGGCCAAGGGCTCCCCGGCGGCAGAGGAACGTCGGGATTATTATACGGTTGATCCGGCCCCTGAATGGACTGCATGGACATCTCACGATACTTCAACTCCAGACCAGTCTTGATCTCATGAGCTTTCGAAACCTGGCTGGTGAAATCGAATTTCATCGAGTATTCCAGCGTGTTTCGATCATACCAGTATGCCGTCTCATCCCACTGGCCGGGGTTCAGGAAGTGATCAATCCCGTCGCGCTTCCCGTTTCCGTTGTAATCCGTAAAAGGCTCCCCTTCATCATACAATCCGTTGGGAGGATTAAAGGCGCGGTAGCGATAGGTCGTCTTGCCTTCTTGCACGTCTTTATAATTGAACCAGGTGGAATATCCATCCTGATACATCCAGTAATTGCTGGGCCAGTCCGCGCCGTGAGCGGACAGGTTGTACGTGTACAACACCGGCGAAGAAGGATCATACCCGAACGTCAGCTCCGCTGGACGGGTGAAGAGCTCATACTCGTCGAAATACCCGTTCGGTCCATCGTAAACTCCATTCAACGACGGCCTTTCGTAAATGTAATCCCCGATCAGAGGATTGGTGTAAGAGCTGGGTAAATCGAAGAAAATCTCTCCCTGATCCCATTGTCCGTTGTAGAAACCAAATTCATCCGGCGTATCTATGAAGGGTTCGCCGGTATCATAGAAGAAATCCCCGTCATAGAAAGGTTCCGGAGTATCCTCATCGTCCTGAAAATTCATCTTCCGGTCTATCTGACCGTTCAGGTTCTGATCATAGTATCCTTCCGTGTACCCTTCGTGATCCCAAATCCCGTTCCCATTTGCGTCCCAGAACCGCTCACCGTCCCATCTGCCGTTGCGATTCCAGTCCTGCTCCGGAAGCTGCGGCTCATCGCCGTCCCAAATGCCGTTCCCGTTCAAGTCCGTAAAATCATCCCAGGGATCATACACTCCTACGTTGTTCTCGCCTGTGCTCGGGTTGATGCGATCAATCCACGGTTCCGCGTAATCATAGATTCCATTGCCGTTTAGATCCACCCAGTCTTCGCCGCGGTCCCAAGTGCCGTTGCCGTTCAGATCCTCATACCCCTCTCCGTTGCCGTCATAGGCTCCATTCAAATTCGCATCCACAAATCCGGGAAACGGCACATGCTTCTCCAGATCCGCCGCGTCTATCACTCCGTCTCCATTGAGATCCCGGTAAAGATTGTAGCCGTCCTCCACCTGGTCTTCCAGCGTGAAATCGCCCGGATTCACTCCACCCCCCGGGAACACCTGGCTGCGCGTCGCGAAGCGACCCACCTGCACTTCGTAAAAGCTCTTGTCGCTGATCTGGTGAGTAAAATTCAAATTGATCTGCCCGCGTTTGTTCGTCGCATAGGGGCGATTCTGCGTATTATATTTATATTGCCAGCCGTAATCCCCGCTGACTCCTCCTTCTCCGTCAGGATACAAATCCCATTTCTTGAAGTATTCGTTGGCAGTCAATGTCAGCTTCTTGTTGTCGGCGAGCGCATAGGCGAGCTTCAGAGATGAGTAGAACTCATTCTGCGTTCTCTCCGGCAGCTTGATCCCCATATTGAGGTAATCGTTCGCGCTTCGGGTCTGATCAAATGGCGTGTAGGTATCCGTGAGCGTCGCCGTGCCGGAAAAGAAAAAGGTGATCGGCTTGTTCAGCAGCTGCTTGCTCCCCGGAACCGGCCCCCCGATGGACAGTTCCGCCCGGTCGGTGTTGAAAGAAGTCTTGTCAATTAAATTATCCGTGCCGTAACGAATCTGACCATTATAAGCGTCCTGAGCTCCTTCCCGGGTCGTCACGTTGATGATGGCGGACTGCGCCTTGCCGTATTCCGCGTTGAAGCCGCCGGTCAACACCTGAAGCTCTTCGATGTTCATACTGTTTAAGTCAAAGTCAATCTTGGTCCCTACCAGCGGATCGCGCACGTCCATCCCATCCACCACAAAAAGCGTCTCTTCGGAACGCCCGCCGCGAGCGTGAATGTTGCCCTCCGCATCAATGGTGAATCCGGTTTGTCGGGTGATGGCGTCTGTGATATTATTGATCACCAGCCGGTTCAAGTCCTCTGAACTCCAGATCCGCTGACTCCCCGTCTGATCCAGAATCACCGTCGGCTTCGTGTAGACCACCGTCACCTCTTCCCCCTCGAAGATCGTCGGCTTCAGCAGAAATTCGAGCTTGGTGTTCAGATCGCTCTGCACCAGAACGTCCGTTTGCCGCGTCGAAGCGTAGCCCACCGATGAGGCGACGACGGTGTAGCGGCCCGGCTGAACGTTGACGATGAGGAAGTATCCGTCCAGATCGGTCGCAGCACCCTGGCTCATCCCTTCCAGCACGACGTTGGCTCCCACGATCGGCTGCTTGGTGTCTGCATCCAATACCGTCCCGGAGATCTTTCCGGTAGCTGCCCAGGCGGTGCCGGCTGCGAATGCCCACGCGATGGCGAAGAGTAGTAACGACTGAATCCGTGAACGTTTTGTGGGAGACATTGGATCACCTCCAGATGCGGCGGAGCATATTTCTTCGCGTCAGTAAAGCTTCGCTGATTCTCGCTTCATCTGCTCGCTGCCTGAATCTCACTGGTTTGAGAATTTTTTTCGGTCTGGATCTTTTTTCCTGCTGATGAATTTAATGAATGATTGGAGGATTGATGGTGGGGGTCGCAATCATTCGAAAGCTTGAGAATCAACCGCTATAAACTCTTATATTCCAATGAATTAAGAAAAATCGTCCAGCCGACGAGAATGACCCCGACCAATGCAGATTCGTTAAAATTCCATTAAACTTCGGGAAATTTAAAATAATTTCATATAGAAGTCAAGCGTTTTTTTTTGCATATCGTTCGTGGATCTCCCATTCCTGCAAATCGTAAAATTTCTCAAATAAATCGCTAAAATCACCGTATAAATAACGATAAAATTAATTCTTCAACTGGAATAATTCTTGCTCAATATTCTCATCTGAGGCAGTAAATTTGTAAAGGGTTGCAGATGGGACCTGAAAGAAACACCGAAAGCGAGGAGATCCTGGAGTATCGCTTTGCCAGTGAAGACAACAGCGAGAGTGACTTTTCTTACAGCGAAGCGGTTATGGATGAGTCACTGGCGGATTTCCTGAATGAAAAATCCACCGAGGAGTAGCACGGCTGCCCGATAGACTTCCGCTTGGTGCGGTTCAACGTTCCCCCATATCACCGTTTTCCAGTCGGCGTGGAAGGCTCTCACCTTTCCCGAGCATTTTCGATCCCCGTCTTCGCGTCTTTGCCCCTCGACCGATCTCAAGGCTGCTTTTCGTCAGAGTGGCGGAATGCCGCCGTCGAAGCCCCTTGATCCCTCTCCATTCGGCGGACTTTCAACCAGATCGCGATGATCAGCAGCGTGATAAAAATCGTCGCGATCCCCAATCCCCGCTTGCGGTACTCGAAATCCGACCATGCGGCCTGTCCCAGTGTCAGAGCCTTCCGCGCGGCAGCCAATCCTTCCTGAACCGCCTCCTCGATTTCGTGGACGTTGACCGTATGAATGACGGCTCGCGATTTCATCAACGCATCCTGCCCTTGCTTCAACGCATCCTGCGCCTCGGAGACTTCGATTCCCCGCCGCAAGGACTTCTCCACCAGATCAGCCGCAGTCTCTTCCGTCACCCGCAGCGAATCCACCCAGCCTTTTATCGTGGCGGCAACTGCATAGCCTGCGTCTCCTTCTGAGTGGCACTGCCCGCAGCTGTGCTCGCCTTCCACCCCCAGCCAATCATCCGACGGCTTTGCAATCAAGTGATTGCTGTGACAAGCAGCGCACTCCGGCAGCCCCAGGTCATCGAACGCCCCCTTGTGCGGACTCTTCAAGAAATACTCCGCGTTGACTGGATGACAGCCCCTGCAGACCTGAGCCACCGATTCGAACCCGGGCGGTGCGGCGCCGTGATTCCCATGACAATCGTTGCAGGCTGGCGCACCCACGTCATTCCTCTCCAGCAGGGCGATTCCGTGAACGCTCTGCGCATATTGTTCATACGTATCGGACGGCAACGAATACCGCGACATCAAGGCCGCGTCCCCATGGCATTTGCGGCAGGTCTCCGGTATGCTTGCATGCCAGATGGACGACCTGGGATTATCGGCGGCGTAGATGGTGTGCGTCCCGTGGCAGCTCACGCAGGTCGCCACCTTCGTGTCCCCCTTCTTCAAGGCGATGCCGTGCTTGCTGGTCCAATATTTCTCCAGTTGATCCGTGGGCAGAGATACCGAATATCGTCGCATAATCTCTGGACTGGCATGGCAGCGTGCACAAAGTTGCGGAATTTGGCTCGGACCCGGCACACCGATAAATCCGCGTTGGGGGCTCATGGCGACTTCCGCGTCCTCCACCGTCGGATCGCCTCCGTGGCAGTCCGCACAGGAGAGATTTCGGCTGGCGTGGATGTCGTTTTGATCCATAGCGTGCACCGGCTCCGCGAGTTTATCGCCCAGTTCCAAATGGCAGGAACGACAACTGTCTTCGCATCTGCCCGGCAGTGGCTGCAACCACATCGCCGCTAAAAGCATGCTCCCGATGACGCTCGTCCTTTTCAACATCGTCGCCGCCTCAGAGGATAAACCCGATGATCGTCATAACGAGAATAAACGCCACCACGAACAGCCCCGCGAACCGGAAAAACCGATTCACTTCCCCGCGGCGCCCTTTCCAATCCAAAAAAGGCGCGATGGTCCAGAGCAATCCGGCAACCCCGAACACAAGAATCCCCAGCAGTTCCCCTTCCATAAAAAATACATGACCCGGAATGAATTTCAACGCCTGAAACATAAACAAAAAATACCACTCCGGCTTGATGCCGGCGGGGGCGGGAGCAAACAAATCCGCTTTCTGTCCCAGCTCCCAGGGGAAAAATACCGAGAGAATCGCCACGATGTTCAGCACCAGCAACCAGAGCATGGCATCTCGCAGGACAAAATTCGGGAAAAACGGCATGCTGCGTTTCTTTTCCAGCGCTAGGCGCGAGTGGCTGATGGGTTCCGACATCCCCTGCACCTGAACGAACAGCAGATGACCGATCAAAAACAGCGTGAAGATCATCGGTAAAACCGCCACGTGAAAGCCGAAGAAGCGCGACAGCGTCGCTCCGGTCACGTCCTCCCCGCCACGCAGGAAGATCAGCAGCGGTTTGCCCACGATCGGCACCGCGCCCACGATATCCGTCCCCACTTTCGTCGCGAAAAATGCCAATTCGTTCCAGGGCAGAAGATACCCGGAAAACCCGAAGCCCAGCGCCAGAAAAAACAGAATCATCCCCGTCACCCAGGTCAATTCTCGCGGCTTGCGGTAAGCCTGCGTGAAAAAGTTGGAAAACATATGGATGAACGCCGCCAGAATCATCAAATTCGCGGACCAGGAGTGAACCGACCGGATCAGCCAGCCGAATTGCACCTGCGTGACGATGAACTGCAGACTTTCAAAAGAGGACTCCGCCCCCGGACGATAATACAGCAGAAGCAGAATCCCCGTGAAAACTTGAATGATAAATAGAAATAGCGTCACTCCCCCAAAATAGTACCAGACGGATTCGCGATGCAGCGGCACCTCTTTCTTGCTGGCGAACTGCACTAGCGATTCGATCTGAAAGCGATCGTTCAACCAGCGGTACGTTCCTTCGAAAATCCGCGAAAATTCGCTCATTACATTTCCTTCTGCGAAACGTATATGTCGCCGTCTTTGATGTTGACTTCGAAAGGGGTGAGGGGGCGGGGCGGAGGTCCGGAAATCACGCGTCCGGACAGGTCATAGCGGCCGTTGTGGCAGGCGCACCAGATGATCCCCAGATCCGGGCGGAATTGCACCGTGCAATCCAGATGCGTGCATACCGCGCTGTAAGCGGAATATTTCCCGTCCTGATTCCGGATTAGGATTCCAGGTTTGCGCCCGTACTTGAACATCACCGCGCTGTTGGGCGCCACCGAGCTTTCCGCCGCCACCTTGACGGCTGTCGGATTGGCTTCCGGCAGCTTCGGCGGGATCAGGTAGCGGATCAGAGGATAGGCGAAGGATGCAATGGAACCGATGAGAGCGCCCCCGAGAATCAGATCGAGAAATTTCCTGCGGCTCCCATCCGCGCTCTTCTGGCTCATCGGCTGCTCCTACACAATTACTATAAGAGAGGGAACGGCGGCAGCCGTCCCCTCGGATATCCATTCTCTATTCGGTCTTTTCGGCTTTCATAACCGGATGCTTGATCTTCGCCCAGTACTCATCAAACTTGAATCCTTTAAACGTGGGGCTCTTTTCATTGTGGCAAGCAATGCAGGTCTTTTCATCCGGAATGATCAAGCCGGCTTCGATCGCCTTCGCCTTGTCTTTCATCACAGACATGGCTTTGTAATCGGCACCCGGTCCATGGCAGGCTTCGCAACCGACGTTCGCCAGAGCCATATTGGGGGCTTCCGCCTTCGGATCAAAGCCTGTGGCTTTGCCCAAACCCGTCACATGGCAGGTCAGACATTCCGCCTTCTTCTCCGAACCGTCGCCCTTATCCACGAGAGCTTGATATGCCTTTGCGTGAGCCGTCTTTTCCCAGATTTCCCAGACGTTCCCCTTCGCATCGCCTTTATGGCAGATCTTGCACTTGTCGGCGCCCACATAGTCATGCGCCGATGCGACCCCGCCGAACAATGCGACCGCAATCATCAGAATGGCTACGACCCAAATCTTTCTCAGCATGCTTCCTCCTATTCTTTACTTACCGTATGCATAAGATTGTAATTAATTTAACATTTAGACCCCCCTGATGCAACACTTTTTTCCCGAAATTGTGATTTCATTCTGAATCCGATTCGGCTTGTGAAAAAGTTATGATAATTACGCCTTTTTTCACAAAGCGTTGGTTGTATAATTCGGCAGGACGCGTCCGGTGAGCATTGAGGTGGGCTTACGCTAACATGGCGCCGATCTTCACCCGGATGCTGGTCTCTAAATAGTCCAGGTCTATGGGTTTGGTGACGAAGTCGGACGCGCCGGATTTCAGCGATTCCTGAGCGATGGTAAGATCGGTAAAAGCCGTGATCATAATGACGCCGACTTCCTGATCCACAGCTCTCACCCTGCGAAGAATCTCCAAGCCGTCCATCTCCGGCATGCGGATATCCAGCAGGATCAGATGCGGCCGAGCGGCTTTCACCAATCGGATCGCTTCTTCGCCGCTGGTGGCCTGCAAGACCTCATAACCGCACTCTGTCAGGAAATCCGACAGCGTGTTGCAGATGTCCTCTTCATCATCCACGATAAGTATGCGGCCGTTCGTCATGGATCCCTCCGCACAAGCCTGAAGATCTCATGCCAAAATATAAGACTGGAACATCCGGAAGTCAAGATCAGGTTGGGATAAATTGAGGCTTGCTTATCCGAGGGTCGAAATCACGCGGATCCGCAGCGGGACTGCCGGACGCCTTCGGCTTCATTCACGCGGGAAAGCACAATCATTCCGCATAGGAAAAAAAACGCCATAACCAAGATGGACTGGCGTACGCTGCGTGTGGCGGTGTTGACCGCCGCAAACGCCAGCGGACCCAACGTCGCCGAAATCCTGCCAGCGATGCCGTAAAAACTGAAAAATTCCGCCGAACGCTGAACCGGCGTAAACGACGCGAACAGCGACCGCGCCGCCGCCTGGCTTCCCCCCATCACCAGACCCACCAGCACCGCCGCCGCTTGAAATTCCCGGATGGGTTCCACAAAAATGCCCAAGTTGTAAACCCACGCCAGAGCCGCCAACCAGACGCCCAGTGAAACCATCAAGCTGATCTTGTTGCCGAAACGGTCCACCAGGACGCCGAAGAGAATGGCGCCCGGAAACGCGGTGAACTGGACGATCAAGAAAAGCACAATCAAGGCGCCGGTATCCATGCCCAATTCCTCGTTCCCGAAGATGGATGCCGAGGAAATCGTCGTCTCGATCCCATTCGTGAAAAAAATATACGCCAGCAGAAAAATCCACAATTGATTGAACAGCCGAAGATCTCGAAAAGTGGCGGCTAAATTCCGCCAAATCCGGTGCGGTTGGTCTCGCTTTTCCTCCGATGAGAACGGGGTATGCCTCTCCCGCACCCAGAAAATCAACGGCAGGGAAAATAAAAGCCACCAGACCGACACCGACAGGATGACATGCTGGATTCCGAAACTGCCGCGGGGAAAACCCAGAACCTGCGGGTTTTCCAGCATCAGCAGATTCAGCAGCAGGCAACCGCCGCCGCCCAGATAACCGATCGCCCAGGAAATCCCGGAAACCAGACCTAGATCATGGGGATCGCAGATCTGCGGAAGGAAGGCATTGTAAAAGTTCAGGGAGAGGAAAAAGCATGCCAGAGCAATTCCGAAGATGAAACCGCCCAGCACCGCTTCGCCCGGCTGGACCAGCGCCAAAGCCGCCGTGGAAAGACACCCTGCCGTTAATGTCCCCACCAACAGCCTCTTCTTGCTGCCGGTCATATCCGCATAGATGCCTGCAAAAGGGCTGACGACCACCGTGACCAACGTCCCGAACAGCACCGAAAGTTCGAACAGCGCGGCGCCCGGGAGATTAAACCGGAACCCGAGGAAATCGAAATCCGTGCCGGCGGCGCCCCCTGCGATCACGCGGGCGAAATACTGATTGAAAATCACCGCGAGAATGGTGGTGGCGAAGGCGGAGTTGGCGAAATCGTACATCATCCAAGCCCAAACCTCCCCGCCCAAACCGCGCAGTCGCTTCCCAATGTGCATCAACGGTTCGCCTCACACGCTCAAATTCATTCCGCTTAATATAAGGCTCCCGCTGTTGATAATCAAGCCCCGCTTCGGGGAATAACGGTTGCCGTCGAAGGCGTCCTGAATCGCATGCGCGCTCGTTTTTCCTTGCGGAAACAACTTTCCCCTGCTATTTTATGTATGTGATCGAGCCGATTGTCAAAATGAAACCGGAGGTCTTCGCCCTGCTGCTGTTCCTCCTCCTTCTCGCGTCTTGCCGAAGCAATTCGGATCACGCCCTCCAACCCCCGCCGCCCGTGCCTCTGCTCGCCGTCTCACCAGACACTGTAGATTTCGATTCGACCGGCATTTCCCGCGACTTGATGCTAAAAAACATCGGCGGCGCGGCGCTGGATTGGGCGTTCCTTTCCTGGCCCGCCTGGGTGAACCCCTCCGCTACATCCGGCGTCTTGAACTCGCTGGATTCCATCGTCATCACAATGGATCTGGATCGCTCCCAACTCGAAGTCGGCGCGCATCAGGGCGTCCTGCAGGTGACCTCCAGCGACAGCGAGCGGACGATTCTTCTTCTTGCAACGGTCTCCCCGCTTCCGGTCCTCGGGCAGATGCCGGACACGCTGAACTTCGGTGCTTTCTCCGACTCGCTCGAATTGATCATTCGCAATACCGGATCCGACACTCTGGATTGGAACCTATCGTTCAGCGAACCGATGTTCTTCGCTTCGCAGCTGGCCGGCAGCATCGTCTCTGCAAATTCCATCTGGATCTACTTCGATCGGAACACCTTGCCGGCAGGTGTTCATCAGGCGGATCTGCAAATCAACTCGAACGGCGGCGACGCCCGGCTCCTCCTGCGCGGCTATGCCGGCGCCACAACGGGACAATGGCTCACTCACTTGAGCGCCGCTCCGGAAACCGCCTATGCGCCCTATACCATGGAATATTATTTCCTCGTGCGGTTTGCCAAACCAGCGGATTTTTCAAACTACAAGATTACCCGCGTCCGCGCGAAACTTTACACCCTCTTCGGCGCCTTCGACGTGATCCAGCTCCTCTGTTTCAGTCTCATATCGCAGAACGGCTACTGGTTCCCGGATGTCCAATCCGGTTTATTGCACTATTCTCCGGAGCTAAATCCCGATTTCGGCTGGAATGAATGGGCGGTGGATTGGCCAATGACTCAGGAAGCCTTCGCCGTGGGATACTTCCAGAAGGATTTCACCGTTCCAATCTTCCCGCAGCCCTACTACTCCATCCCCGGCGCCGCGGGATATTCGTACCGGGTCTATCTGCATCCTCAGGGTTATTTTATAATGGAGCTCCTGGCGGACTGGGAATGGTGCATCGAAGTCTATGTGGAACCGATTTACGCATTGAATGCGCCTCCGCGGCCGGTTTCGGGATTCTGGCTGAAACCGTCGGCGGTTGACTCTTTCTTCCCGGTCAACCCAGCGATGCGACTTCTTCCTCTTGGAAAAAGCGCCGTAGCCAGCCTTGCAGAATCAGAATCCGCGTCCGTCGCGGGAAGATAAAAAAATCCGAAGCCCTCGCGGACTTCGGATTCCCCGTATGCTGCAGATCCTTTACTTCATCAAGACCAGCTTCACTCCGGCGGAATATCCGCCCGCCTGCAGACGGCAGATGTAAACTCCGGACGCCAGACCCGATCCGTCGAAAATCGCCTCATAATGGCCCGCTTCCCGCCGGCCGTCCGCCAAAACGGCTACTTGCCTCCCGGCGATGTCATAGACGGCGAGATGGACGCGGTCCGCCTGCGGCAGATCGAAACCGATGACGGTTAGAGGGTTAAAGGGATTGGGATGCGCCGGATTCAGAGCATATTCATCCGGAAGAGACGGCGTCGCGGAATTCGCAAGCAGCTCTTCTCCCCAGGGTTCCCCGTAATTATCCCAGTCATCGTAAAGCGCTGAAAGCGCGGCTCCGCTCTTGCTGAACGGAAAGCTGGAACTGTCGTAGACCGCTGCGGGATAGACGCCGACGTTCCCTCGGTAGAGATAAGCGCCCGCCGGAGCGCTTCCGGGTACGTTCTGGCTCCGGTTGCGCTGCAGCGAAATGCCCGCCGGCAGCGTCAAAGTCACCGGTCCCAGAGTCGGCCCGTAAACCGACCCGTTTGGCAAAACCACATCCACCCATGCGTCCGCCGTCATCGGCGCTGTTCCTGTATTTTCCAAAACGACGGAAAAGTTGAAAGAACCTCCCCCCGCCGGAATCACGATGGGTGGATTGATCGGCGTCATCGTAATTTGCAGCGCCGACCCGGGCGGCGTGTAGTCGAACCGTGTCGTGAACAGATACGCCCTTCCGTCCTGCAGGCGAGCCGCTGCCGGATCGCGATAGAGATTGCTGTACACCACTTCGATTCCGCCCATCTGATCTGGAGTCTCGATTCCCACGGTGGAATAGGCGTTATCCCAGTAATTCCCGCTGACTTCCACAATGTGGTAATACTGAAACAGGATCTCCCCGTCGCCGGTGGGTGTGGGATAATGCGCCGGGTCGAAGAGAATGACTTCAAAGGTCTCCTGCGGATTGGGTGATCCGAAATTCTGCATCCTCGACCATTCGATCACCACGCGGTGATTCGCCGGGTCGTGCCATGCGTAGACCCGCCCCTCCCCCGTGGTGACCAGATCGTCCCAGAACGGCGCCGCCATCCCCGCAGGACCCATCACGGATGGAATGGGCCAATTCCGAAAGAGGGTGAAGGCGGCGTTGGGAATCATGGAAATCCAGCCGTTTGAACAGACCGTGATGCTGTCCACATTGATCCCATAATAACGGAACAAGAAGGGCAGAGCAATGTTCAGTGAGGCGTCCTGGTCTTCCCCGTTGTCCAGAATCGCCAATTGAATGCCGGATCCGCCGTAGTCCGGGTCTATCTCGACCCAATTGTAAACGGGATGCGGCGGGTAATTCACATCGGTGTCATCGTAGCAGTAGTAGCCGTACGCATCCGGTCCCTGCGGATCGGTGCCGACTTTTTGGCCGATCGCGACCGTCACGGTGTCCGTCTGCGCAGCTCCATTCGTCGGCGACCACTCGATGCGGATTTTCGCCTGATAACCGCGCGGCGCATTCGCGGAAGCCGTCACCTGAAAACGGTTCGCGGCGTTCAGCGCCGACGCCCCGGACAGGATCGTGCCGTAGCTCCCCGTGGAATCCAAGACCGTGATGAGAGCGTCCAAAGAACGGATTACGGCGGCTACATTTTCCGCTCGATGCCCTCCGATATTGCGCGTGAGAATCTCCACCTGCGCCGTCTCCCCCGGCGACAACAGACTGTCGCCTCCTATGGCGATGACTCCGCCCGCTTCCAGCGCCGCCGCCGCAACCGGCAATTCCATCGCCGTTGTCCAGTTCCCCTGACCGGAAGCGATCGCCAGGTCAAAATGAATGATGTGTCCGTCCGGCGCATCCGGCTGTACGTGAAAATCAATGTCGTCCAGACTCACCGCCGTGCCGCCGGGCGGGATCGTCCCGAACGTCTCCACCATATCGCCCGGCAGAATAAAAGGATCGTTGACCGTCGCGGTCAGAACGACGTTCACCGCCGTCATGCTGGAACCGAAATTCTTCAAGGTCAGCGGCACTTCGATCGTCTCACCCGGATTGATCGTGCCGTCGTCGTCGCCCTGGCTCTCGCCCAGATTATCGTCATCCACGGCCGCCGAAAGAAATCCGACGATGACGTTCTGCTGGACGACGTCCAGCGAATCCAGCACCGGCTTGTAGTCGTGCTTCGTCACCGTCACCTTCAAGTTCCCCGCCGTCAGCGTCCCCAGAAGCAAAGACGCGATGCCGGCGTCATCGGTCAGAACCGTCTGCCGAATTTCGCCGCTCTTGTAGGCGCAAACCAGCGCCCCCGAAATGGGATTGTTCTGCGAATCGGTGACGATCACGTCCAACTGGTTTTGCCCCCACACCAATTGATCCGGAACCTGAGCCTGCATATACCGAATGGGTCCCGTCCAGAGCTCCAGACCCGGATCTCCCGCCAAACTATTCCATTTGGAAAAATTATCCACGAACGAGGTGTTGATCGTGTTGTAGGCGTTGAAGAGCTCCAGCTTGCCCCGTACCAGCGAATTCCCCGCCTGCGTGATGCCTTCGTTGAAGATTCCGAAATACATCCCCAGGTCCACGACGTTGTTGCAGCGGGTGTTGGTGCCCGATGTCGCCGTACCGATTGCCGCCACGGCGCCCTGCCCGGTCGTCGGCGTCCCCACCGTGGCGAAATGCTCCATGGAGGAGTTCCCCGAAAACCCGCCCGTCCCGCAGGTCAGAATCGTGACGAAGGGAAGCTTATACCCATTCGTCAACTGGCTCGTGTTATTGTTCGTCCAGCCGCTTAAGCCCAGATATCCGCGGTAATTGAAGTAGCTCACGCCGTTGTTGATGGCGTTCGAAACCACCGATACCGTGGACCCCGACATATTCCACCACAGAGTGTCAATTTGGGTGAAGCCGTTTTGAACCATATACGTCTTGATGGACCGCTTCGTCTGGATCGTGGAGATGCCGGACGTCTGCACGTTGGCGAGCAGAACGGAACGATGAAACCACTCGTCGTGAACCGTGTAGGGCTGCTTCTCGTACCAGATGACCTTGTTGATCATCGCCAATGCTTCCGTGAGATTTCCAGCGGGGATGCGCCCCACGGCGACGTCCGCCAAGATGTCGTTGCCCGCCAGCTGCGAATAAGGGTGATCGCCCACATAGTAGTCCCAGCCCGGCAGAGCATAGTCGCCGTCGTTGTCGCCGAACAACAGGACGAATTCCGGCGGGATTTCCCAAGTGTCGTAAGCGGTCTGAATGAGAGTCTTGATCGTCGTGGCGGAAGCTCCCGAGCTGAAGGTCTGGACGACCGCCTCGTGACCCATGCGGCGCTTCCAATCCAGCAGATAGGTGTTGATGGTGTTGACCAGCGTGGGATCATTTTCGCAGACCACCAGATACGATCCAGTCAGGTTCTCATCCACGTCGCCCGCTTCATCGAAATTCACGACGCCGGCGCGTGCGATCTTCGCCCACGTCGGTGAAAACCGTCTCGGCGCCCGAGTCATCGCGTTGCGAAAGTCCCGCCCTTCGTAGCTGAGAATCACCTCCAGCCTCTCGGCGATCCGCAGTTCCTTGGTGACGGGATTGTATTGAATCGGATTCACTTGCACCGGAAGGACGCGTAAATCCCGCATAATCGCCGGCTCGCCCAGCACCGCCCGCCTTTCCGGGAAGAATCGGTC
>CAZUTK010000061.1:0-14352 GCA_964623265.1 uncultured bacterium
ATCTTCCAGGTGTTGCCGTAAAGCAACAAAGCGAAGAGGCTCGAATCGTAGGTCAGCACGGAAGTGATCTCCCAGTGGTTCGGCTGCAGATCCTGTCCCGGATAGCTGGTCAGCGTTACTATGCCGCCTTCGAAATCTTCGATCATCACTTCATCGAGCGGCAAGCCCAGCCCCGTTGGAAATTCCAGGGCTCGATAGAATCTGTGTTCGAAACGAGTGAGCGACAGAGGGTCCACATAAAAGGAACGCTGAGTGGCTCCCAGCAAAGTCGCACGTCCGAGGGAAAAATCAGGATCCGCCCCGTAAAACAGCAGATACAACGCCTGCCCTTCGAGAGCATGAGGCAGACTGATGCGGACATTTCTCTCCGCGATGGAAATCGCCGTGCTGTCTACCTGCTGAGCCTGCTGGAGACGCAGAGGCCGCCGCTCGCGTCCGTATCCCGGCAGCGATGAAGCGATGAAATAGAGAGTGAGAATCCCGTAGATCGAAGCGATTCGCAGGTTTGGCTTCCGCATAACAGAGCCTTAAATCATTCATTTATTAATATACGGATGAAAACACTGAGTTGTCAAGTTAATTATCGAATTTAGGAATTTTCCGTAATGGATATAAACAATTGTAAAAATATATTTTTAGCTGTCTCTATTGAAATTTAAAATAATTTATTATATTTGTTTATGTTATTATGCATTTAATTAATTCATTCACTGTTCCAATCTCTTCAGCAAGGAGGCTAAAATGAGAAGCATGCTCAGCGCCATCATCACCGCGACGCTGATCCTATCAGCAGTAGCCTACTCTGATACCTATGTTGCTGATTTGGTCAGCGGCACCTGGACTCCCGCCTGTTCACCCTACGTGGTTCTCGCTGATATCGAAATTCCATATGGTCAGACATTGACAATTCAAACCGGCGTGGAAGTGAAGTTCACCGGTCAATTCAAGCTGATCGCTCACGGCATGCTGACCGCCGTCGGAACTCCGGCGGATTCCATTCTGATGACTCATCATCTCACCTATCCCAACTATACCTGGCGAGGCATTTATTTCGAGTCCACTCACGGGACTTCTGAAATCGGCTACTGCATCATGGAATGGGGTTACGCGCAGGGTCTGTGGGACAGGCGAACGCCAAAGGCGGCGCCATCCACATCTACAACACCACCGTCAACGTGCACGACAGCCGCATCTCTTGGAACAAAGCGGACGTGAAGGGAGGCGGAATTTACCTGCTGCAAGCCAATGCCGAAATCCGCAACAACGTCTTCACGAATAACACCTGCGTCAGCGACGGCGGCGCGATCTTCCTCGAAAACTCCCCCTATGTCAACATCCACGATAATGTTTTCCTGAACAATTCCGCGGCGAACGGAGGCGCCATTCACTATCAGAGCAGCGGCGGGTGGCTGATGAACAATGTCATCCGCTACAACAGCGCCACCAGCTCGGTCGCAGGCGGCGTTTATCTTTACAGCAGCTCCCCGGAGATCGGCTATAACGTCATCAACCGCAACTCGTCATCATCGTCGAATGGCACTGGGATTTACTGCTACAACTACTCTTCCCCGCTCATTCACCACAATGAGCGCTGCTTCAACTCGTACACGGCGATCTACTGCGGGAACTACTCTTCCCCGCTGATCGACAACAACACGATCTTCGGCAACAACAGCTACGCCGTTTCGGACAAACACCAACGGCAACCCGATCGGTCATAACAATATCATCCTGGGCAATAGCTATATGTTTTGCATCGGTTCGGGATGTTCCGTCACGATGACCTACAGCAACGTCCAATCTTCCTGGAGCGGAACGGGCAATCTCATCAACGCGCAGCCGTTCTTCGTCAACCCTTACGGGGAAGACTTCAACCTGATGCCCTACAGCCCCTGCATTGACGCAGGCAGCCCGCTTTCCCCGCTCGATCCTGACAGCACCATCACCGATATGGGGGCGCATTATTTCGATCAGAATCAACCCCAGGGCATCTGCCAGGTCACTCTGACGCCTTTCGGAGCGCCGATCGTGCTGCCTCCCAGCGGTGGCACCGTCTGGTTCGGGATAGCGATTCAGAACCCCACGCAGTACTTCAACCTGTACGACGGCTGGTACAACCTGCAGCAGCCGGATCTGCAGATCATTCCGCTGGTCCTGCGCACCAACCTGTACCTGCCGGCAGGCGGATCGCTGAACCGCACGGCGTTTATAACCCTGAGCTCCACGGCGATGCCGGGCACGTACACTGTAACCGCTTACACCGGAGACCATCCCTCCACCATCGAAGACTCCGACAGCTTCGCCTTCGAAAAACAGAGCGGCGGCGACAACACCACAATCCCCGGGGAGGTGACGTTCAGCGACGGCGAAATCACGCAGACTTTCACCATTGCACCGGCGGCGCATCGGTAAATCCGATCCTGGTGGATCATTTCCCGGAACCTTTCAACCCGAGCACAACGATCCGCTTCGCGGTGTCGAGCCCTTCTCGGATTACACTCGAAGTCTTCAACATCCAGGGGCAAAAAATCAGGAAGATCGCAGATCGGGTCTATCAACCCGGATCTTATCAGGAAGTCTTCGATGGTTCGGATCTGCCTTCAGGGCTCTGCTTCTGCACATACACTTCGAATGGAGTCAGCTCAACCCATAAAATGTTGTTGTTGAAATAATCCGTCCGAAAAATTGCAAGAAGGCACCGTTTACCTTTCCGGGGTGGGATGAAGGTCATTGGCCGCGAATTCCACCCCGCTTTTCATCTGTAAATCGCTGAAATCCTTCTTTCCGCTCTTGAATAAATCTTCCCTTGCACTCCACTTCACATTGATTTTTCTTGACTTTCCCCGTCCGGCAGGATAAATTGGAGGCAATAAAACCTCTTCCTCGCTGAGACAAATCAGCCGTTTACAGCAACGATTTGCTGTTTTTTTCATTTGATATGGATGACTTTCAGATTCTGGATCATCTGGCGGCGGAACCGGCGCTGCATCAGGTTTACTCCCGCATGGGATTCAAGCCGCGCCGCGCGGAAATTCCGAGCACGATGCGAAGCCTTATAGAAGAAGTCCTTCAGCTTGGCAGAGAATTAGTCAAACCCCGCGCGATTTACCGCCGCCGCGGAATCGTTCGAATAGATCAAGAAGGCATTGAACTGGAAGACGGTCTACAGATCTCCAGTCTGAAGGTCAGGCACTGGATGGAAGGCTGTCACAGCCTTTATCTTGCAGCCGTAACGCTGGGACCCGATCTAGATCGTCGCGTCCAGGAGCTTTCAACAGGCGGGGATGTCACCCGCGCCTTTCTGCTGAACGCATACGGCGCGGAAGCGGCGGAGGCGTTGATGGAAAGCCTGGATGCGCACCTTGCGGATCTGGACTCGCAGCGGGGGTTTTCAACTACGAAACGATACAGCCCGGGCTATGGGGACTGGCGCATCAGCGCACAAAAAGAGCTGCTGGATCATCTCGAGGCGCATCGCATCGGCATACAGCTGACGGACAGCTTCATGATGATCCCGGAAAAATCGGTGTCCGCCATCATCGGCGTACGCCCGCTTTCACAAATGAGGTCGGCATAAATTGATCACACGCGAGGCTTTTCGACAACGCGCGGAACGCGAAATTATCCTGCTCGACGGTGGTTTGGGGGTGCTGTTGCAAAGCAGGGGTCTGGGCATCGGACAGGCGCCCGAAGAACTGAACCTGACCAGTCCGGATCTGGTCGTGGCTGCTCAGCGTGAATTCGTTCAAGCCGGCGCACAGATTCTCTTGACCAACACGTTCGGCGCCACACGAATAAAATTAAACGAGTACGGCTTGGCGGATCAAGTCGAACGGATCAATAAGGAAGCCGTGAAAATCGCGCGGCGGGCCGCCACGGGGAAGGAGATCTGGATTGCTGGTTCCATCGGCCCATGCGGAAAAGATTTGAAGCCGATCGGCAGTCTCGATTTCAACCCCGCATATGAAACGTTCGCGGAGCAAGTCCGCTGTTTCGCCGACGCGGAGGTGGATCTGTTGATCATCGAGACGATGTCGGACATCCGCGAAGCCCGCGCCGCAATGATGGCGGCTCGGGAGAATTTCGCGGGTCCCATCATCGCTCAGATGACCTTTGCGGACGGCCGCAACACCGTAACGGGAACGGATCCGCTCACTGCATTGACCGTCTTCGAAGCACTGGACGCCGATGCTTTCGGCATCAACTGCTCGACCGGACCAGAAGAAATCCTGAGCGCCATCGGCGAAGTCCTAGACAAGACGCTGCTGCCGTTGTGCGTGGAACCCAACGCCGGCATGCCGCGCATTCATGAGGGGCGCACCTGTTTTCCCGCCTCACCGGAACATCTCGCGGAATACGCCGTCAAGTTCGCTCAATCCGGCGTGAATCTAATCGGTGCCTGCTGCGGCGCCGGTCCGGATCACATCCGCGCGATCGCCGCAGCATTGAAAGGAATGTCGCCCGCACCCCGCAAGCGGGATCACTGCCGCTCCCGATTGGCGTCCAGGGATCGCACGGTGGAGATCTGCTGCGACCGACCGATCCGCATCATCGGGGAACGGATTAATCCCACCGGCCGCAAAAAGCTCCGCCAGGAACTGCTGGAAGGCAAATTCCAGCTGGTTCGACAGGAAGCCATCGAACAAGTCAAAGCCGGCGCGGATATTTTGGATGTGAACGTCGGCGCCGCGGGCATTGACGAACCGGAGGCGCTGCGGAAAGCCATCCAGGTGGTGCAGACGGCGGTGGATGTCCCGATATCCATTGACACCACGAATGCTGCGGCGATGGAGGCGGCGCTGCAGGAGATCGAAGGAAAAGCACTGCTCAACTCCGTCACCGCCGAAGACGAAAAATTGAACCGCATCCTGCCGCTGGCGAAGCGCTTCGGCGCCGCCGTTCTCGGTCTGACACTGGACGAAAGGGGCATCCCCGAGACCGCCGAAGAGCGGCTGGAACTGGCGCGAAAAATCGTCAACCGGGCGTTGGAATTCGGCATCCGCCACGAAGATATCTTCATTGATCCTCTGACTTTGACGATCTCCGCCGAACCGAAGCGATCCGCCGAAACGCTGAAAGCGCTGCGACTCATCAAGAGCGAGCTCGGCGTTACCACGGTTATGGGCGTTTCCAATGTCTCCTATGGTCTGCCGAACCGCTCTTTGATCAACCGCACTTTTCTGGCGATGGCGCTGGAAAGCGGATTGGATCTCCCCATATTAAATCCCTTCAGCGAATCCGTTCAAGAAACCATCCACGCCTGCAATCTGCTCCTGAATCGCGATCCGGCGGCACGGAAGTTCATCGAAAAATTCGGCGGAGTGGAAGAAGAAAAAGCGCAATCCGCTATGGATGTTCGCCCGGTGGAACAGCGGCTCTTCGATGCCGTGCTCTACGGGAATCGGGAAATCGTGCTGGATTTAATTGCAGAAGCGCTTCAAGCCGGCTGGGATGCGTTGAAGCTGAACGAAGAAGTCCTCATCCCGGCTCTGCAGGAAGTCGGACACCGATACGACCAGCGTGAGTTTTTCCTTCCCCAGGTGATCCTCGCCGCTGAAACGATGCAGGATGCCTTCAGCAAGCTGAAGGATCTATTCCCCTCTGGTCAAGCCAGACATCGCGGCAAGATCGTTCTGGCGACCGTCAAAGGCGACGTTCATGACATCGGCAAGAACATCGTCTCGGTGGTAATGCAGAATTACGGCTGGGAAGTCCTAGATTTGGGGAAAAACGTGGACACCCGGGAAATCGTGCGGCAGGCGAGAGAATCTCGAGCCGATTTAGTAGGTCTATCCGCCTTAATGACCACCACAATGGTCGAGATGGGCGCGGTGATCCACGAACTTCGCTCCGCGGGATTGCCCGTGAAGGTCATCGTCGGAGGCGCCGTGCTGAACAACGATTTCGCTCAGGAGATCGGAGCCGACGGTTACGGCAAGGATGCGATGGAAGCCGTCCGGATCGTGGATTTATTGATGAATGGAAAATAAAATCAACATCGTTGACATCATTCAACGAAAACAAGCCGGCCAGGAACTGAGCACGGCGGAAATCCGTCAGGTTGTCCGCGAATACACGGAAGGCATCCTGCCGGATTATCAGGTTTCCGCTCTGCTGATGGCGATCTATTTTAGGGGGATGTCCCGGCGTGAAACCGCCGATTTAGTCAATGCTATGGCGGATTCCGGCGAAAAAGCGGATCTTTCCCGCATCCCCGGAATCAAGGTGGATAAACATTCCACAGGCGGAGTCGGGGATAAGGTTTCTCTCATCGTCGCTCCGCTGGTCGCTTCGCTGGGCGTGCCGGTTCCCATGATGTCCGGCAGAGGGCTGGGGCACACCGGCGGCACGTTGGATAAACTGGAATCCATCCCCGGCTTCAGGACGAATCTAACGCTTGCGGAATTCGAGCGTCAAATAGCGGAAATTGGCTGCGCGCTGATCGGTCAAACAGAAACCATCGCACCGGCGGACCGAAAACTATACGCCTTGCGTGATGTGACCGCCACCGTGGGTTCCATCCCCTTGATTGCAGGCAGCATCCTCTCGAAGAAGATCGCGGAAGGAACCGATGCTCTGCTGCTGGATGTGAAATTCGGCAGAGGCGCAATCTTTTCCGATTTGAACGACGCCCGGCAGTTAGCGGAAAACCTGGTGGAAATCGGCGGGGAACTGGGGCTGAAGATACTCGCGCTTTTGACCGATATGGATCAGCCTCTGGGGCGGGCGGTAGGGAACTGGATGGAGGTTGTAGAAAGCCTTCAAATCCTGCGCGGCGAGAGCATCACGCCGGATTTGCTCGAGTTATGCCTGGCGGAAGCGGCTCTGATGCTGATGCTCGGGAACAAGGCGGAGGACTACCGCACCGCGCGCAATCAAGCCGCGGAAGCTCTGAAGACGGGAAAAGCTCTCCAGAAGTTTTTTGAGATCGCCGCTCACCAGAACGCCGATGTGAGCTATTTGGAAAACCCGTCGCGCTACCCCAAACCCGCTGTCAGCCGAATGATCCTGTCGCGGCAATCGGGGTATGTAGCGGGAATCAACGCGTTGGTTATCGGGCGGGCTGCGGTGAAACTGGGAGCGGGGCGTCTGCGGAAGGAAGATGTCATTGACGCCAATGCCGGCATCTTTCTTTTCCGCAAACGGGGTGAAGCCGTCAATGCAGGCGAACCTCTGGCTTGTCTTTATGCCTCGGATGAACAAAGAATAGATTCCGTGATTTCTGATGTCGGTGCTGCTTTTGCATTTTCGCAATCCCTGCCGGAGACCCGCCCGCTCATCGTGAGTCAGATCACCCGTCAAGGTGAAAAACCCTGGCAATCCTGAGAGATTCATCCAAACCGGATCTCATCTTCAACGAACTATGTTATCGCGTTGATCGTCTGATCCGCAGTTTTCATCTAATCCGCCAAGCCATGGATATCCTGCTGAATTTTCCGGATACCCGGACCGTCTTGCAAGCCGAACAGGTCCTGATCCGGCGAAAGATTCCCTTTGAAACCGTGCCGAGATCTAGGTTCTTTCCCGGCAAATGCGGATTGAGCATTCTCTGCGCGAGGAGCAACGAAAAAGCCGTAAAAAGCGCCTTGAAGGTTGCGCATATTTCGGCAAAAATTACCCACCTATAGACCATCACCCCCTCTAAAAAAGTACAATTTCGTTGACATTCCCTGTTTTCCTATCTATATTTTTTCGCAAAACCGTCCCGCAATGGATTCGCAGAATCATCATTTCGAACATACTCTCTCTACGCGGTTCATCCAGGAGGAGATTTTGGCGACAGGAACGGTCAAGTGGTTCAATAAGAACAAAGGATACGGTTTCATTCAAGCCGAAGGGGAACGGGATATCTTCGTGCATTTTTCTTCCATCAAAGGGAAAGGATACCGCGTCCTTGAACAAAACGAACACGTCGAGTTCGATCTAGTGCAAACCCCCAAAGGCCCGCAAGCCTTCAACGTGCGAAAGTTGAACGGTAATGGGGATCCCGGCGAACTTCAAGAACCGGACGATTTCAAAGACTGAAGTTCCTGTTGCCGTGCACTTCAGCAACTTACGACGAAACCGCCCTTGATGGGGGAAACAAGGGCGATCGCATGGGGGGAAGGGGTTCTGAAAAGAACCCCGTTTTTTTAGGTATTATGCCGATCTTGCGATCGGCTGATTTTCGTATTGAAGCTGGTACAAACGATAGTACAAACCTCGCCTCTTCAATAAATCCTGATGCGTCCCTTCCTCGCGCACTTTGCCGTCGTGTAGGACAATAATGCGATCGGATCGCTGGATCGTGGAGAGGCGGTGAGCGATCACGATCGCGGTTCTGTTTTCCAGCAAGGTCGCGATGGCTTTCTGAATCCATTGCTCGGTTTCAATATCCACTGCTGATGTCGCTTCATCCAGAATCAAGACCGGCGGATCGTGTACCAGAGCGCGCGCGAACGCCAGCAGCTGCCTCTCGCCACCCGACAACGTCGCACCCCGTTCTTCCAACCGCTCATCGTATTTCGCCTCGAGCTTCTCGATAAAGCGGTCCGCATGAACCGCGCGAGCCGCGGCGAGGACGCGCTCCCTTTCGATCGGATCGCCAAGACGGATATTCTCTTCCACTGATCGGGCGAAGATGAAAACATCCTGCTGCACCACGCCCAGCATCCGACGCAGGTCGGATTGTCGGTATTCCCGGATATCCTGTCCATTCAGCAGAATCTGCCCTTCCTGGACATCGTAAAAACGAGAGAGCAGATTCACCAGCGTCGTTTTCCCGGCTCCGGTATAGCCGACGACCGCCACTGTCTGACCGGGTTCCACGCGAAAACTGACGTTCTTCAGCACCCAATCCCTGCCTGCATATGCGAAACTGACATTTCGGAATTCGATGCCGGTGAAATCCCGCACCATCTTTATCGGGTGGGGCGGATCTTTGACGGCCGGCTCTTCATCCATCAGTTGGAATAAGCGTTCCGAAGACGCCATCGCGCTCTGCAGAATGTTGTATTTTTCCGCCAGATCGCGGACCGGCATATAAAAACGCTCCGCATATTGCAGGAAGGCGATCAACGCCCCCAATGTCAGAGCCTCCCTCAGGATCATGCCGCCGCCGACCCAGAGGATCAACGCGATGGCGACCGACGAGATCAGCTCCACCACCGGAAAAAAAACCGCGAAATAGAGGATCGTCTTCAAATGAGAATCCCGCAGCTGCGCATTGAGGGACTTGAAATGCTCCAGATTGCGGCTTTCCCGCCGAAACAGCTGCACGATGCGCATACCGGTGATGTTCTCTTGGAGATATGAATTCACCCGCGCCAAGCGTTTGCGCATCTCCCGAAAAGCATCCCGCACTTTGATTTTGAACAAAAAAGCGACCCAAAAGAGCGCGGGAATCACCGAAAACGTGATCAACGCCAGCTTCCAGTTCAGGACCAGCATCGCAATCATGATGCCGATCAGCATAAAGATGTCACCGAAGACCGCCACGACCCCCTGCGTGAACATCTGATTCAGGACTTCCACATCCGATGAGATGCGAGTCATAATCCGCCCGACGGGATTGCGGTCAAAATAGGAGATGGAGAGCTGCGAGAGCTTTTCAAAGAGCTGCGTCCGCATATCAAACATAATGCGCTGTCCCACCCAGTTGGTCGTATAGACTTGCAGATAGCGCGTCACGAACATTCCGGCGAGAATGAAGAGATATAGCAGCAGGATTTTGAACAAACCGGGCAGATCCCCGGCGGATATGTGCACATCTACCGCCCGTTTGGTCAATAAAGGACCGATCAATTCGAGGCCGGAGACGAGCAGCAACAGGAAGACACCGGCGATAAGATACCATTTATACGGATATCCGTACTGGAGCAGTCTGCGCATCAGACGGCTGTCGTACGCCCGTCCGGTGATTTCATCATCGTCGAAGGGTTCCGTCATCGCGTCAAAAGGTCTTCCGTCAACAGAATCACACGTACACCCCGCTGGTTACCTGCTTCCGCCAGTCTCCTGCGAAACAGCGCCCAATCCGCGCCCTCTGTGCCGAGCCGGATGGACGCCAAGGTCACCTGAAAAACGTCCAGCCGGTGTTCGCATCGCTCTGTTTCCCGACAACCCAAACCCTGCAAACCTTCTGAAAGAGCGACTCTGTTGCGTTCGGCGTCCGTTGAAATACAGAGAATCAACGCGCTGCCGGGTGCGTTTGCAGCCGATCCGATGCTGCCTTCCCGCTCCAAGACCGCTACACTTCTGCGCACGAGATCGTGAACTTGTTCGAAAGCGGCAGACTCACCCAATGCTTCGCGGGCGATGCGGATGATGGTACGGATTTGATCTTCAGTCCAGTTCACGATGAATCCGTCATGCACTGCAAGGGCACGAGGCTTTATGATAGCATATTGAAAATCTCTTCCCGCGGTTGAGGAATCACGATTTTGCGCACCAGGAGCCCCTGATCCTGAGCAGCCTGGGCACCTGCTTCCACGGCGGAACGAACCGCGGCGACGTCACCGGTTAAAGTAACAAAGGCTTTGCCGCCGATCCCTATACCCATGCGGATCTCCATCAGCGAAATCGTCGCGGTCTTGGCGGCGCGGTCTGCGGCTAACACCGCCGACGCCGCCGAGAACGTCTCGATGATGCCGACGGCGTTGACCTCAGGATGCGGCGAAGATGAAATCAGGGCAGGGTAAACCTGAGGGTGGATGCTGGGAATGACGAAATCGTCCACGCAGGCGACGCTGCCGACGCGACGCCCTTCTTCCACCGCCGCGCGCACCGCGGCGGTATCACCCCGTACCAGGCAGATGTATTTGCCGGAACAGATGGTCTTGGCGATGATCAGCTCCACCTGGCTGACTTTTAACATCGCATCCGATGCTTCAATTCCCACCGCGATAGAATTGAACTCCACCATTCCTAAGGCGTTGGTGTACGTCGGCATCGTCAATTGATCTTGATCCGTCATAGAAGACACCTTCTGATAGAGTCGCTCGTCCGTTTCAACGGAGACCTCAGCTCGGCGTTTTTGATGATGTTTTCAAGTTTTTCTCCAGCAGACTTGCGGATGCCTGAATCGCCTGCGGAAGTTTTTCGGCGGACTTCGCCCCGGCGGTTCCGAGATGGTGTCGTCCGCCGCCGCCGCCGCCCATCACCGCCGCAATCTCCTTGACCAGCACCCCGGCGGAAAGCCCCCTCTCCCGGATCAAATCGTCCGTGACGACGACCGCAAGAGAAGCCTTCCCTTCCAGCGAGGATCCGAGTACGGCGACTAGGTTGGTTTGCGCCGCGCGCAGCACGTCCCCCAAAGTCTTCAAATCGTCCATCGTGCGATTGTCGTAAAGAGCCGTCACCAACCGAACGCCGCTGATCACCTGCGCGTGCGCAACAAGATCTTCCACTTCAGAATCAGCCGAAGAAGCTTTCATCAACTCCAGTTGTTTCACCAGGGTCTTTTGCTCATCCATCATCTTGACGACTTTCTCCAGCACATCCCCGCCGCGGGCAGAAAGGGCGTCCTGCAGGGATCGGATCATTCGTTTGTCATCCAGCATGGCTCGCAGAGCGGCTTCGCCGGTGACCGCTTCGATGCGGCGCACCCCTGCAGCCACCGCAGATTCCGAAGTGATGCGGAAAGCCAGCAGCTGATCGGTGGAACGGACGTGAGTCCCGCCGCACAACTCGGCGGATACGTCCCCGACGCTGACCAGCCTCACGCTTTCACCGTATTTCTCGCCGAAGAGCGCCATCGCGCCGCGTTCTTTCGCCTGGTTCACCGTGGTCATTTCCCAGACAACCGGCAAAGCTCGCGTGATGAAGGCATTGACCAGCTCTTCGACCTGATCCAATTCCACCTCCGACGGTTTGGTGAAATGCGTATAATCGAACCGCAGATAGTCGGGATGCACCAGAGATCCGGCTTGTGCCACGTGCTCGCCCAGGATCTGCCGCAAAGCCGCCTGGAGAAGATGCGTAGCGGTGTGATTCCGCGCCGTGCGAAGGCGATGTTCGAACGACACATGCGCCGTCACGGGATTCGGGAAACGGCTTTGTGCCGCCCGCAGAAATTCTTCTTCACCGGCGGTCACCCGCCCTATATGCAGGATTTCATCCCCGGTCTTCTGCGCATCCTCCACATCCACCCGCCAGCCACCCGAGGCGATCCAACCGGTGTCGCCGACCTGTCCGCCGGCTTCGGCGTAAAACGGCGTGCGATCGAGGATCAGACGCACGCGCCCGCCATTCAGGCTATAACCGGTGACCCGCGCATCCGGAATTTCCAGATCGGTGTATCCGATGAATTCAGTCCTTTCGGATTCCCACACCCGCTGAATTGGAGTATTTCCCGCCGAACGTTCTGCAATGGCGGCTTTACCGCTGCGGCGAGCGCGTTCCCGCTGCCCGGACATCGCGGCTTCGAAACCTTCCAGATCCACTGCGAAACCCTGCTCGCGCGCCATCAGCTGCGTCAGATCCAGCGGAAATCCGTAAGTATCGTAGAGTTTGAAGGCTTCTTCGCCGGGTAAAGTGCGCCGACCCTCCCGCTTCAACCGCTCGATTAACTCCGCAAAGAGATCAATCCCGCGATCCAGCGTTCTGCCGAAGCTCTCCTCTTCGCCGCGGATGACTCCGGCGATGTGCTCTCTGCGCGCCCGTATTTCAGGATATGCATCCCCCATAATGGCAGCCAGGTCGTCCACCAACCGATAGATGAATGACCGGTGCACCCCGAGAGTGCGTCCGAATCTCGCCGCTCGGCGCAAGATGCGGCGCAAGACGTACCCCCGCCCCTCATTGGAAGGCATCGCGCCGTCCGCAACGGCGAAGGAAATAGAACGCAGATGATCCGCTACGACGCGGTGCCCGACACCCCCTTCCCCCCGATCGTAAACGGTCCCGGCGATCTCCTCGATGCGGCGGATCAACGGAAGGAACAGATCCGTCTCGTAGTTGGAAAACACTCCTTGCAAAACCGCGCAAAGTCGTTCGAAGCCTGCACCGGTATCCACGTGTCTGGCGGGCAGTTCGGTCAACTCGCCGTTCGCGTCGCGATTGAACTGGATGAAGACCAAATTCCAAAGTTCAATGAAGCGGCTGCAGCCGGGCACATTCACACCGCAGATATGAGCGTATGCGCTTCCAGCAGGACAAGCTTCTGCGCCGCGGTCAATGTGGATTTCGCTGCATGGACCGCAAGGACCGGTATCTCCCATCTCCCAGAAGTTATCCTTGCCATGACGACTGATGTGCGACGGATGCAGGTCGGTCTCCGCTTTCCAGACGGCTTCGGCTTCGTCATCCTCGAGATGCACGGTGGCGTAGAGGCGATCCTTGGGCAGTTTCCAGACCTCGGTGACCAATTCCCATCCCCAGCGGATGGCGTCCTTCTTGTAATAATCGCCGAACGACCAGTTTCCCAGCATCTCGAAGAAGGTGTGATGAATGCCGTCCCGGCCGACTTCTTCCAGATCGTTGTGTTTTCCGGATACGCGAATGCACTTCTGCGAATTGACGGCGCGAGTGTAGGGACGCGTCCCCTGCCCTAAAAAGACATCCTTGAACTGGTTCATGCCGGCGTTGGTGAAGAGAAGCGTGGGATCCTTCAACGGCACGACGGAGGACGAAGGTACGAATGTATGTCCGCGCTGCTCGAAAAAAGCGATGAACTGGCGGCGGATTTCAGCGGAAGGGAAGTCGGAATCGTTCCGATTACCGTGATTTATCATTTGCATAGATCGGCTGTTGAATCATGGTCTCCAGTTTCTCCGGCGGGGTGCGCCGCAGATTACTATGGATATCTTTTTACTGGACGGCTGATAGAGCTGTTTCAGGGTCTTCTTCTTATCCGATGTTGGGCATCACCACCTCATCGCGCCCGGTACTTTGGGATCAAAGACTGACGATCACCTTCTTCAATTTCGCCTGGACTTCGCGGGCGATCTCCGCCAGTTCGGGATTCTGCACCGCCTGCATGGACGCGACGGGATCCACCGCAGAAACTTCCACCTGTCCGTCCGGCGTCTCCTGTACGATGACGTTGCAGGGAAGCATAACGCCGATTTTATCTTCCAATGTCAACGCTTTATAAGCGAACGGCGGATTGCAGGCTCCCAGGATCTTATACTCGCGGAAATCCACATCCAGCTTTTTCTTCATCGTCGCTTTGACGTCTATCTCCGTCAAGATGCCGAAGCCTTCTTTTTTCAGCTCTTCCGTGACTCTCTGGACGGCGGTTGCAAAGGAATCGGCGATTTTTTTTGTGAAGTAGTAAGACATAGGATCCTCGCTTGAGCGGTTAAGTCATTTTGCTAATTGCGCTAAAAACGCTATTCTGTTTTAGTCGCACATAATTGAAAACAGACGAAC
>CAZUTK010000061.1:14362-16460 GCA_964623265.1 uncultured bacterium
ATATCTCAAAGATTCTTGGATTCCACTCCGATTTTCTCTTCTTCACGGGCTCCGTCGGAAAATTTCGCGAAGGCAAACTCATAGGGTTGGAGGAAGATATTTCTTTCCATAAAGAAGCTCAGGATGGATGTGGCGAAGATGCTGATCAGAATGATCGCAAAGACGACTTCTTGAATGATATAACCGTTCGTCAATTTCAGCAATATCGGCAAATTCGCCAGAACCGCAGCCGCCATCCCCTTGGGGATCATAATGGACATAATTGCCGCATCAAATTTTTTGACGCTGGAATCGAAAACCAAACGGACGGCAGGGATTCGAATCGCGTACAGCACGAATGCGAGGATCAATCCGGAAGAAACCAAGACGATATCATGCAGTCGAATGGAGAGGCCAATGTAAAAGAAAAAGAAAGTTTTCAGCAGGAAAACGGCTTCCGCAAAGAAGGCTTTTTCAGTCTCTTTTAACTGCACAGGCCGCAGCGATGTTTTTTCGTGCAACAACTTGAGATTCAGGTGATGCGCGTTGCCTAAAACGATTCCAAAGGCGAGCGCCGCCAGGGCACCGCTGTATCCGAGAATTTCTGTTAAACCAAAGAGAATGAAGACAAACGCCGGTGTCAAGAACATACTGTTGCTCAATTGTCGAACTCGCTTCAGGATGGAAGACCAGAGAAAAGCGAAGAATACGCCGATAGCGATGGCGAGGAGGAAAGACGAGATCAACTGCCCGATCAGCAAGCCGGGTTCCAATTCCTCATATTTAACGACCTGCAGAAATCCGAGCGTCACGACGATGCAGAGCGCTTCGCTGATGGATGTTTCCAGCAGCAATATTGTTCGGGTGGATTCCTCAATGCGCAATTGCTTGGCGAGCGGAATCACGATCGCCGGCGCCGTCGCACCCAAGATAGACCCGAGAATCAGAGCATCTAAAAAGGATAATTGCAGCAAGGGGACTGAGATCAGCCAGACTGAGACCACCGCCAGAAAGTAGCTGACGCCGGTCAAACGTAAACCTTTCAGCAGAGAGGCGTGCACATGGGCAAAATGCAATCCCAGACCGCTTTCAAACAGGATCATCACGAGAGCGATGGTGGTGAAAATGCCGCCGAATTGTCCAAATGTTTCGGCGGTGACTAAATTCAGTACGGGTCCGGCGAGGATGCCCAACAACACCAGCGGTAAAACATCCGGTATCCGGGTCCTGGAAAACAAGGCGGCGAAAAGATGAGCTAAGAAAACCAGCAAGCCGACCGAAACAATCATCAATGCGCCGTCCATACGCTCCCGCAGGACTTGATTCGATTCTCAATCATCATAAATCCCTGAATCATCCGCGGAAGATTCTCTGCGAAACCATTCCCAAGCATCCAGCATCACCTCATACGAGAATCCGCGGCTGCGCAAAAAGCGCAGGGTTCGTTCACGACGTCCCTGCGCCGGCGCTTTCATCAGCTGTTTGATTTGCGTCAACAAGGCGCTGCGCGCCACTTCCGACTCATCGTATTCGGGAAACACCCGAGAAAAGACGCGGTAAAAATCGTCCGACGCGATTCCGCGTTTCTCCAGTTCGGCTTCCATTAACTCCCGACTGCGGGGCGCCAAGCGCAGTCGTTCCCGCACGTAATCGGCGATCAGGGCATCGTCATCGAGGAAACGATACTCCTTCAGTTTCCGAACCGCAGTCTCGATATCCGCTGCGCTATGTCGCCTGCCGAGCCGCTGTCTGACTTCCGTTTCCGTCAGGCGGCGCCTTGCCAGAGCACGACAAGCGTCATCGAACGCCGTGCGCGGCACCGTCTCTTTCGATTTCCAAGGATCTGGTTCCCGAAATTTCCGGGAGTTACTCATTCGCTTGAATGCCCAGCTTTTCCTTGAGCTTCTGTTCGATTTCCTGAGCCAGCGAAGGATTGCTCATCAGATACTCGCGCACTTTATCGCGCCCCTGACCGATCCGATCCGCGCCGTAGGCATACCAGGCGCCGGTCTTTTCGAGGATGCCGTGTTCCGTCCCCAGATCAATGATGTCGTTCAAACGGGAAATTCCGGATCCGTACAGGATGTCGAATTCCGCTTCCTTGAAAGGTGGCGCCACC
>CAZUTK010000062.1:0-16319 GCA_964623265.1 uncultured bacterium
GATTCAGCATCGAAGCATCCCTATGGAACGGGTGATGGATTACGAGCTGCCGCGAGCTCATTCAAGATCTCCTGCGCCTTCGTTACGTAGGCGAATCCGAAGGCGAGATTCAGCAAACTCGCCCGATGCATCTCTTCGTTGACGCTGCCGGTGCCGTCCGCTAAAAAAAAGATGTGGTAATCTCGGAAATACGCGTCTCTTGCAGTGGATTCGCAGCAGAGATTCGTCATAATGCCGGTGATGACCAGATCGGTAATTCCCATGCAGCGCAGGACAATCTCCAGATCGGTATTATAAAACGCCGAGTAACGGTGCTTGTAGATGATCTTTTCGGATGGCTGTGGAGTGATCTCGTCATGGACCTGACTCGCTTCGCTGCCTTCCAGACACATTCCTTCCCACCACCATTTCATAATGCCTGCATCCCAGCCGTCCGGGTGATGCACATGGCAGGTGTAAATCACAGGCCGTCCGGCTGCTCGGAACGCCTCGATCAGCTTTTTCAGATTCGGCAGAATCGCAGCGCCGCCGCAGGTGAAAGTGGGTGATTCAGGATCCAGAAAAAACTTCTGCATATCCACGACCAGCAATGCGGATTTCTCTGTATTGAGCTTCATCTCATGCTGGTTGAATGGACGGATGGACTGGAGCCATTCTTCAGTCTTCGAGGCGAGAGTCGCCGATGTGACGTACGGATGATTCATGCGATTTGGGAAAGGGAGGGTTTATTAGTTGATCAGAATAGAGGCATTTCAAATAAAGATAATCCGCTTTTTTACTCGAGATTTTGGAATACAACCGACATTATGCCCGCAGATCTTCGTAAATCAAGAAATCCTTGCAGAGCTCTTCGACCTGCGCTTTGACGGCGGTGATGTTCTTCTCGTCATCCACATGATGAACGACGGATGAAATCCACTTTCCGATCCGCCGCATTTCCGCTTCCTTCATGCCGCGCGTAGTCAGCGCAGGCGTGCCGATGCGGATTCCGGACGTCACGAAGGGACTGCGGGTTTCGAATGGGACGGTATTCTTGTTGACGGTGATCCCCGCCTTTTCCAAAGCTTCTTCGGCGGCTTTGCCGGTGACATCCAGATTGCGCAAATCCACCAGGATCAGATGATTGTCCGTACCGCCGGATACCAAATTAAAACCTTCTTCCAACAGCGTTTCCGCCAGCGCCTTAGCATTCAATATAATCTGCCGGGCATACGCCTTGAATTCGGGTTGAAGAGCTTCCTTGAAAGCAACCGCCTTGGCGGCGATTACGTGCATCAAAGGTCCTCCTTGGATTCCAGGGAAAGTCACGGAATCAATCGCTTCCGTGACCGTCTTCGGTTTGGGCATTCCGGAGAGCAGGATTTCGCCGCCTTTGTAATCGGATAGAATCAATCCTGCGCGCGGACCGCGCAGCGTCTTATGAGTCGTCGAAGTGACGGCATGGCAGTAAGGAATGGGCGATGGATGTTGATCCGCCGCCACCAGACCTGCGATGTGAGCGATGTCGGCGACCAGATACGCTCCGACTTCATCCGCGATTTCGCGGAAACGCGCAAAATCAATGATGCGGGGATATGCGGATGCGCCGGTCATAATCATTTTCGGCTTGTGTTCAAGAGCCAGCCGCCGAACTTCGTCAAAATCTATTCTGCCGGTCTTCTCCCCTACGCCATAGGGGATGATCCGATAAAGCCTGCCGGAAAAATTCACTGGGCTGCCGTGCGTCAGATGCCCCCCATGCGATAGATTCTGTCCCATAACGACATCTCCGGGCTGCAGCAGCGCCATATACACCGCCATATTCGCTTGCGAACCTGCGTGCGGCTGCACGTTCGCCCAAGAACATTTGAAGAGCTGCTTGGCTCGCTCCTGAGCCAGCTCTTCAGCTTGATCCACCCAATGGCAGCCTCCGTAATAGCGCTTGTGCGGATATCCTTCCGCATATTTATTCGTTAAAACGGAGCCCATGGCTTCGAGCACGGCGCGCGACGTGAAGTTTTCCGAAGCGATCATTTCAAGCGTGTAGCTCTGCCTGTCTATTTCACCCTGGATAATCTCTTTGATCTGTGGATCAACGTTGCTCAACGGCTGCATAATAACTCCGGATATTTCATTCCTTCGCGATCATGACGACGCTTTGAGAAGATCTACGTATAAGATGTGATTATTGAGTTAAACGATGTTGATCAATTTGCAGTCACCGCACGGCTAAGGATCGCCGCATTCTCTGATTTTATCCACGCGCCGCTGGTGCCTTCCCCCGTCGAAAGGTGTTTTCAGCCAGATGTCAACAATCTGCAAAGCGAGATCGGGATCGAGAAGACGCGCGCCCAGAGTCAACACGTTGGCGTCATTGTGGCGGCGGCTCATGACCGCATATTCCGGGTTGGCGCAAAGAGATGCTCGCACACCGCGGACCTTATTCGCAACGATGCTCATACCGATGCCTGACCCACAGATCAGCACGGCGCGATCGGCGACCCCATCCGCTACATCCCGGGCGGCAAGAATTCCGTAATCAGGATAATCCACCGATTCTTCGCTGTAACAACCCCGATCCAGAATTTGATGACCGGCAGCGGCAAGCGCCTGTTTGATCCGCTCTTTCAGAGAAAAACCGGCGTGATCCGCTGCAATGGAGATTTTCATTTTGCGGGTTTCACCCTGAGAACTGGTTCATATAAGTTTCGATGTACTTGACTTCCGGCCAATCCGGTTGTATCCAGTCGTATCCACCGTCCTTGTTGGGGTTGTAATCCTTCGGATGCATGAACCAATCCGCTTTCTCAGGGATCAGCTGAGAATCCTTCAAATACGTCATACGGGTATCCGCATCCTTCATCACGCGGAAATCGCCGGTATTCTTCGCTTCGCGATACAAGCCGTAGGCGATCAGATAGACCAGCTTGTCGTAATAAGTCAGCGGTTTGTCCTTTGTTCTGCGGTCCGCTGCGGCTTCGTAAACCGCCGCCAGTGCGGTATAACCCATCCCGTTCTTCGCGTCTGTGCTGACAGCTCGGCGGCCATAGCTGCGAGCCTGCGGGAAATCATTTAACAAACGGTAACAATTGCACATTTCCACCATAACAGAGGCGTTGTTCGGATTGATCCGCAAAATCTTTGAGTAAGCATCCAGAGCCGCGGAGTAGTTGCGCAGATTCTGATTCACATTACCCAGCGACTCCAGGGCTCGAACGTTGTCCGGTTGCTCCCGAACAATTCCCTGCAGAAGTCCGATCGCTTGATCGTTCTGACCGTTGTCTATATAGGCTCTCGAGAGTTCGAATTTCTTCTCCAGATCATCCGGGAAGAGAGCGACTGCTTCTTCCAGTGATTTGATATACTGATCCATCGAGAGGTTCCGCTTCTTCAGGTTGACCAGAATCTCAGCGACTTCTTTATTTTCCGGCTGCGCCGCGAGGATTTTTTCGTAAAGATCAATCGCTTCCAACGGTCTGCCGACCCGGGTGTATAGCTCCGCCAGCGAAAGCTTATAATCCAGATTCTCCGGATCGTTGGGAACAGCCGCTTCAAAGTGCACGACGGAGCTGTCCAACAGACCCTGAATCTTGAAGATGTGTCCCAGGCTGGCGTGCAGATAGGCGTCATTGGGAAACGCGAAGATCCCTTCCTGATAAATGGTTTTCACGGAATCCGCCGGCGAACCCAATTCGATCAAACACTGCGCCCATTTGGCGTAGTCGTTGAAGACGTGATCCGTATCCTTGACGGCAAGTTCGTTGTAGTATTTCGCGGCTTCAGCCCAAGATTTATTGTTGTAATGGGAATAGGCGAAAGACCGGATGATTTTTAATTCTCTGAGATTCGCCTCCTTCAACGAATCTTCCAACGCCTTTTGCTGTTCCGGCGTCAGTTGCGCCCCTTCTTGTACGCCGGGCGGCGGGGCACATCCGAAACCGAATCCAAGAACGAAAACAATCCATGATATGACGATGATGATTGAAGCGAATTTCATGATTCTCCCCTTCGCATGCCCCAATCGGGGTCGCTATCTCTACCTTTATCTCGACTGTTGTTCCTATTCCATCCAGGGCGGTTTCGCTCGTTGAAACCAAGTCTCGCCGAGATTCAATCCCAAACGGAATTTGTAAATGAGCTCCTGACCGCCGTTTTCGCTCAGGTTCCCCCTCTGTGTGATCTCCAGAGAAAAATCAAATCGGTCGCGCGCCTCGTGAAAAGGATAGCTCCAGCCCAGAGTCAACGTATAAGCGTGCAGAACGCTGTTCTCCGAGAGGATGTAGTCCGACGCCCAGCCGGCGCCCAGGCGATACGTCAAACGTTTGAAGAAGCGATCCGCGTCCCACGAACCAGGTTCCCATTCCATCCCCCCCCCTAGCGAATACGCGTCGCGGTAGCCGGAAGGCCCGGAAGGCAAATCCGCCGCCTCAAGACTGCCCCAAGGTGCATAAAGCGCCGACGCGGAAGACAACCAGCGCGGCGAGATCCGATAGGAGAAGCCGAATCCAATCTGCGTCGGCAACCGATACTCTCTTTCCGACGCAATGGTGGAATCTTCGTTGGTATAGGAAAAAGTCTGATCCAGATGAATGGGGCTTTCCGGTTGGTAGAGGAAACCCAGGGTCAAATCCGGTACGGGCAGCCATCGAATTCCGAAAGCGCCTGTAAAAGAGCTCCACTGTTTGGATGTAACAAACTCGGCATCCAGATATCCGCTCGCATCGAAGTAACTGCCCCGCACTTCCTCTACTTCACCCCAGAGAAAATAAGCGCTCCCACCGACACTCAGCCGGGGATGAACAGACCAGGCGAGGTTCAATGCAGCGCGCGATAACCCACCCGTCCCCTGATAGCTCTCGAAATACGGCACTCCGCTCAAGTCCCCACTCCACCCGTACTTAAAGTCAACTCTTGAGAAAGGCGAAAATAGTCCGGCAATAATCAAGCCTTTTTTCAGCGGAAAACCGATCCCGAAGTACTCGACCTGCCCCCAGTCATCCAGATCGCTGGCGTGATGGTCGCGCATATCATGCCGCGCCAGAAATCCGCCGATGGCGATTCGTGTTCGCCTCAAGTCTGAAAGCAGCGCCGGATTGGAAAAATTCAAAGTCGAAGAATCCGACAACGCCAGACCCGCGTTGCCCATGCCCACGGCGCGGGAAGAGGAAAAATTTTCCAATACGCCGTATCCCAATCCCGAAAAGATCGAGCCGGAAGCCGCAGCTTCCAGGAAATCAAAAAGAAACAAAGTAAGAAGGATTGCAAGCACCGACAGGATGATGCGCGATTTCACGGTCCCCCCACAAGATAGACCAGGCGCAAATAAGGACGCAGGGAATCCGGTGCGCTTGTGCCGTAGAATACCGTCCTGGAAAGATCGTAGAATTCGTTCGTTGACTTGATCATCACCCCATGATTCGTCCCCGGATTTCGGATCCAGTCGTACGCTATATTGGTGAGATTCAATGTCAAACGTGCCGATGTCGAATTGTAGCTCGCGATGACCGGCGAAGTCGCCTGAGTGGATGCGTTTTCCGGATCACCTATCCAGGAAGTATCCACCATCGCAAGATAAAACGCACTGCTGATCTTGCCCAAATTCGCCGCATTCGTCGTATCCGCATGAAGGACAATTTCCGCGCGTTGAACCGCGACACCATAAGCAGGCAAGAGATTTTCCAGATCAAACAAAAGAAAACTGCGATAGGCGGCACCATTGCCTAAATATAATTGAGCTGGATCCGGACTGCCGAAGTCGTTCGCGATCCAGGCATCCGCGCCGGCATACAGAAAAAGCATAGTGTCCGTCTGGGCGTATCCTCCTGGTTCCGTCGTATCCGCATCGAAAACCTTCACATACATCTCCAGTTTGGGTCGAAGCAGCACGGAACCGTTTTCCGCCGACGCGAATCTCGTCATGAAATCAATGCTCTTATCCGACAACAGATAGATTCCGTTGTTGAAATGCAGCGTCTTGCCGCCGGAACCTGCGGAAACCCAGGCGTGCAACAGACTATCCGGGGCAGGGAGCTGAAAGGAGACGCTGTCGCTGTCGGACGCGGCAGAGGAAACCAGAAACTGAGCGATGGGATCACCGAGTTGCAGCGAATCCAGATTATCCCAGGTTACGCCGATCTCATTCCAAGTCTGTCCGCGATTGACGCAATAGATGGAGACAGTCTGTTCGCCTCCAACATTGGAAATCAGGGAATCTACAAATAGTTTGATTACGAGTGAGTCGGCCTGGAAGCTGTCCGGCAGAGAGCTGTAGGGATTGAACTTCAATAGTGCATCCGCATCGTAGCCTTGCGTGTGACCGAGATACAAAAACGGACTGGATCCGGTCGTGACGGAGGTGGAGAAAAAATTCGTCGCGGAAGGATAAAGCAGCATCTCTTGCGGAAATACGTCATTCAAGCCGGGCGCCAGATCCGAACCCACCGCCGAATCCTTCTGAGCGCATCCGGAAAGAACACCGAGAGACAGCCACAGCATCAAGCCCGCAGCGCTGAAAAGCCTTTTCACCTGCGATTCTCCATAAAGTAATAAGTTACATCAAACGGTCGTTACAATCAAGCAATAAGTGATGGAACCGCGATCAAGCGAGAATTCCTTTAACGGATCGGCAGCAGACGACCGCACTGCAGGCATATGTTACCCTTCAATTTGACCTTGCGGATCTGATAGCCGGACCTGGCGATCAAAAGCGCACCGCAGTCCGGACAAAGAGTATCCGCACCGCTCTCTCCCGCAATATTACCCAGATAGACGAACTTCAGTTCCCGCCGGGCGATTTCTAAAGCTTTAAAGAGAAATTCCGCGGACGTCGGCGGTTCATGGTAGCGGTAATGAGGAAAATACCTGGATAAATGCAGCGGCAGTTCGGGATCCACGGAAGCAATCCACCGCGCAACTTCGCGAACGGATTCCTCTTTATCATTCCATCCGGTCACCACAAGATGCGCGATTTCGATGTGAACGCCGGCTTCATGTGCGATTTTGATCGTATTCTTGACGGGATTAACAGAAGCCTTGCAGAGCCGCCGGTAAAATTCGTCCGTCATAGACTTTAAATCAATGTTCATCGCATCCACGTACGGCAGCAGCTTCCGCAGCGGCGCTTCTTCGATGAAGCCATTGGTGACGAGCACCACCGCGTAGCCCTTATTGCGAAGCTGCGGAGCCGCGTCTAGGACGTACTCATACCACATCAGCGGTTCGGAATAGGTGAACGCCACGCCGATGGAATCCCGAGCGCCGGCGATGCGGACCAATTCATTCACCTCCAGTCGCCGAGTCGGCACTTCTCCCTGAGATATTTCGCAGTTTTGGCAAAACAGACACTGGAGATTGCATCCGTTAGCACCCACAGAGAGGATCACACTTCCCGGACGAAAATGATAAAGCGGCTTCTTCTCGATGGGATCCAGAGCCAGAGAGGCGACCTCCGCGTAATTCAAAGCCACCAGCTTATCCCCCATCCGCTGCCGTTGTCGGCAGACTCCCTTTTGCTCCCCACGCAGACGGCAGCGATGCGGGCAGATCTCACAGACCAGCTTCCCCGCCTCTTCATGATAGAATTCCACTTCGCGCATTTTATTCAAAAAGTTAAACCCGATTTCATGCTGCCTATACAAGGATTTCAATATTATAAACATTCATATTGAAAATCGTTTCCGTTTTACTGATGTTTCTTTAAATATTAAAAAAACAAATTGGTTTTAACGGATTATCTCTAGCATTGTATATTGATAATTTTATACTTATAAGGAATACATTTCTTTACTTCCATCCTAAGGATACATCGCATGACAAGTAAACAATCTTTCTTAAAGCGATGAGGTGATGAAAACGCTGTATCAAAATAATCAAGAAATAACTTGCTTGATCTACATTCATGTTTTATTTTTATAGCGTGGTTGATTCACGCGGCATTTCCCAGGTAGTCCCCTCGTCAGGGTGGTCTGGCGAGGGGATTCTTTTATCATCGCCTCACAAGTGTGTAAATTAAAGACATTTTACCGATCGGGCAAGGGTTATTTCCGGAATGCGATAATCATTAGTAAAATAGAAGCTTACGTAAATTATCGCTTGACACGGAAGTGGAATTTTCGTATATTGGAACTGATAAATAATTCACACACAGAGGCGAAAATGAAGGCGAGAATCCCAATTCTTTTCCTGATCATTGCTATTCTTCACGCTTCTCCTACACCGGCTCAAGTTCACCTCGCCGGTCCTTTAAGCGGCATTCTCACCGATACAACTTATATCGTGGAAGACAGCATTTACGTGGCAGTGGACGATTCACTGATCATTCAACCCGGGGCGGATTTTTATTTCGTCGGACCTTTCAAATTCGAAATCTTCGGATATTTATACGCCGTCGGCACAATTCAGGACAGCATTCGATTCATGATCAACCCGGGTGCGGATACGTTGTGGAACAGCATCATCTTCCGCGTCGGATCCTCACACGAGAGCCGGCTGTCTTACTGCCTGATCAAGGACACGTATGGCAGCGCCATCAATTGCTATCAGGTGAATATCACCATCTCTCACTGTACGATCACTCAGAACAGCGCCAATTGGGGAGGCGGCATCTATTTATCCGGCTCCAATGCCGTCATCTCGAATTGCGTCATCACCGATAATCAGTGCAAGAACAACGGCGGCGGCATCTACTGCACCAATTCCAATCCCATCATCAGCAACTGCTTGATCAGCGGGAATCTTTGCAACACCTCCCCCACTACCAGCAGCGGCCGCGGCGGCGGCGGCATCTGCGCGAATCACTCTTCTAGCCCCACCATTCGAGGCTGTGTGCTGGAGAACAATCATTCCATCTGGAACGGCGGCGGCATCAGCATCAACGATAATTCTCACCCTGTGATTGCGGACTGCGCGATTTTCAACAACTTGGCCGACAGTTCCGGCGGGGGCATCTTCTGCAGTTCCTCATCGCATCCCACCGTCAGCCACACCTTTTTGCACAACAATGATGCAATTTTCGACGGTGGCGGTGTTTATTTAATGGATCAAGCGAATATGATTTTGGAAAGCTGCACAATCGGCGAAAATAACGCGGACGGGATGGGCGGCGGCATCGCTGTTGTGCGATCCCGTCCCAATCTACAACATAGCGTTTACTATGGAAACATCGGGACGTTCGGCGGCGGCGGAATCTGGGGCACGGACAGCTCCGATGTTCAAATCACGAACTGCACGATCGCCGGCAATTCCGGTCAATACGGCGGAGGCATTCTCTGCGGGTTGATGTCGAATTTCTCGATTATCAATGACATTCTCTGGAACAACGAACCGGACGAGATTTATCCGGGCGCAACCTCCAATTCGGAAGTCATTTATTGCGATGTCATGGGAGGTTATTTCGGGACAGGCAATATCAATTCAAACCCTCTATTCATTGATTTTGACCAGCACGATTTCCGCCTGCAATGGGGGTCGCCTTGCATTGATGCTGGTCATCCGGATTCCCTCTACACAGATCCGGACGGCACCGTCGCCGATATGGGCGCCTTTTTCTATGATCAGAGCAATCCGGTGCGCATCCTGCTGACGCCCTACAACGCGCCGCACCTGATCCCCTATACTGGAGGCGCTTTCGACTTTGAAATCCGCCTTTCCAACATTGGAACGAATCCCGTGACGGTCAGCGCCTGGTGCGATGTGACGTTGCCCGGCGGTTCCCATTACGGTCCGACCGTCGGACCGGTGACACTCGCGCTTCCTGCCGGCGCACAGCTCACGCGCACGCGAACGCAGAACGTCCCCGCCTTTGCTGCACCAGGCTTGTATCACTACAACGCCTATGCCACCAGCACCGTTACCACCTCATCCGATGAATTCATCTTCGTAAAATCGGTAGGTGAAGGGGTTTCCTCCATCGGAAGTTGGTTCAATATCGGAGAAGAATGGGAGGTGTTCGATTCCAATGCAGAAAACCTCACCCCTATTGATTTTGCTCCGGAAATTAGCCCCAACCCCTTTAATTCAACCGCAGCCTTGACTTACACATTGCCTTTTACGGCGCGAGTTATCTGCGAGGTCTTCGATCTGCAGGGTCGTCGGATTTGGGTGGATGAACATACGCCACAAATTCAATCGGCGGGAACGCATAAAATCCTCTTCGATGGAACCCGCTGGGCAACTGGCATTTACTTTTACCGCCTTCACGCCAACGATCAGATGGTTCATGGGAAATTACTATTGTTGAAGTGACGCTGATCGAGAATTCGCGGACTCTCAAGCTTTATCATCATTCGTGAAAACAAATTCATCGTTTTAAGGTTTGCTCCTGCAACTATTTGCCCCCTTCTTGCGTAACCTGAATAGAATATGACTGCTCAGAAAAAAAATGCGGATCCGCTGATCATCGCCGGACGGGCTTTTGGCTCCCGCTTGCTGGTCGGCACCGGAAAATTTGCTTCACCGCAGACGATGCGTCAGGCGATAGATGCTTCCGGCGCTCAAATCGTGACGGTGGCGCTACGTCGAGTGGATTTGGAAAACCCTCAGGATGACCTATTGGCGGGGCTGAAAGGCGGGGATTTTCTTTTATTGCCGAATACCTCCGGCGCCCGCGACGCTGAGGAAGCCGTTCGTTTGGCAAAACTGGCTCGCGCTGCAGGGATGGAATCTTGGGTGAAATTAGAAGTGACGCCGGATCTGCGCTATTTATTGCCAGATCCGGTCGAGACGCTGAAAGCCGCGCAGATTCTGGTCCAGGAAGGATTCACCGTTCTTCCCTACATCCATGCAGACCCGATTTTAGCGAAGAAACTGGAAGATGTCGGCTGCGCCACGGTGATGCCGCTGGGCAGTCCCATTGGGTCGAATCAGGGATTGCGAACCCGTGATTCCATCGGCATCATCATCGAAAACGCATCTGTGCCGGTCGTGGTGGACGCAGGGTTAGGCGCGCCTTCCCACGCAGCGGAAGCACTGGAAATGGGAGCGGATGCCGTTCTAGTCAACACCGCCATCGCGACCGCAGAGAACCCCATAACCATGGCGGACGCTTTCAGGCTGGCGGTGCAGGCAGGGCGAATGGCGTTTCTTTCCGGAATGCCTATAAGAAAAGCGACAGCGGACGCCTCATCTCCATTAACCGGATTTCTGGAAGAATGAGCTTTTGGGATGAATTGCAACGCGTGGATCTTCGCGCGCTGCGGCAGAAAATCGAGAAGATCCCCTCCGCCGCGGTGGAAACCGCCTTGGCTCGGTCTGCGCGTCATTTTTCCGACTTTCTAGCTTTTCTTTCTCCGGCTGCCAGGAAATATCTCGAACCGATGGCGCAGCAAGCGAACCGCATCACCCAACAGCGCTTTGGAAAAGTGATTCTGCTCTACGCCCCCCTGTATCTCTCCAACGAATGCACCAACGCCTGCGTCTATTGCGGATTCAATATCCAGCGCAAGTTTCCCAGGACCACATTAGCTCTGCAAGAAATCATTGCTGAAGCCGAATACCTGAAGGGATGGGGGTTCAAACATCTTCTGCTGGTTTGCGGGGAGGCACCTCAAGCAGTTCCTGTAATCCGGCTGGAAGAAGTCTTAAAGGCGCTTCAACCGGACTTTTCCTCGCTATCTCTTGAAGTTTATCCGCTCTCGCTGCCGGCATACGTTCAAATGGTCATTGCAGGCGCCGATGGATTGACGCTCTATCAGGAGACGTACGATTCCGACGTTTACGCTGCCGTTCACCCCGCCGGCAGAAAGCGGGATTTCCTCTGGCGTTTAGAAGCGGTGGAACGCGCCGGACAAGCTGGTTTCCGCAGATTGGGGATCGGAGCACTCTTGGGTCTGAACGATTGGCGCAGTGAAGCAGTCGCTTTGGCGCTGCACGCGGAATATTTGATGAAAAGATTCTGGAAGACTCAGGTTACCATCAGTTTTCCCCGTCTGCGGCATACACCGGAAGGGTTCGTCCCGCCGGCCCCGGTCTCCGACGCAGATCTGGTTCAATTAATGCTGGCTCTGCGCTTGTTTTTGCCGGATGTCGGCTTCATCCTTTCTACCCGAGAGCCGGCGCATTTCAGAGATCAACTTATCGGACTGGGGATCACGCAGATGAGCGCCGGTTCCAGAACGGATCCGGGCGGTTACCTGCGACACGTAGCGGAAAGCGAACAGTTTATCGTAGAAGATCAACGCACACCAACGCAGGTTGCCCAGGCGATCTGGGCTCGCGGCTACGAACCCGTTTGGAAAGATTGGGATCAAGAGCTACACACAAGGAACGAACTTATCCCGACACAAGCGCATGCAGATCATCGTAAACGGAACAATCAGGCAGGTATCTGAAAGCCACACCCTTTCAACTCTGCTGCAGGAATTGAAGCTGAACCCGGAAACGACCATCGTCGAATTGAACCGCAGGATCATTCCGCGAAAGGATTACCCTAAGACAAATCTGAGCGAAGGGGATAAGCTGGAATTAGTGCGAGTCGTGGGAGGGGGATAATGCCGGGTAAAGCCGAAAAGTTGGACTTCGATCTCTATCCGGTCACCTGTGAGAAACTATCCCGCGGAAGAAGCGATTTGGAAATTCTCGACGCTTTGATTGCAGGCGGCGCGCAGGTTGTGCAACTGCGCGAAAAAGAGCTCTCCATACGGGAATTCTACGGTCTGGCGGAGGCGTTCCGCGAAAGAACAAAAAGCGCCGGCGTAACCTTCATCGTCAATGATCATGTGGATATATGTCGAGCGGTGGGGGCAGACGGGGTGCACCTCGGACAAGACGATTTTCCGGTTCCCGTAGCCCGTAAGTTGCTGGGCACGGAAACCATAATCGGCGTTTCGACTCATACCCTCGCGCAAGCCTTGAAAGCCGTTGAAGACGGTGCCGATTATATCAACGTCGGACCCATCTTTCCGACCAAGACCAAAGAGCATTCCGGCGATCCGGTGGGATTGAATCTGCTTCGCGAAGTTCAGGAACGCGTTGCGATTCCCATCACGGTGATGGGCGGCATCCATCTCGATAACTTGGATTCGGTTCTGGCAGCGGGAGCGCGGCGGATCGCTGTGGTGTCCGCCGTAGTCGGTGCAGAGGATGTGGTTGCGACTGTGAAGCGATTCAGAGAACGTATCAGGAATTATCTTATGACTCATCCTGATAAAAAGTCTTTCAATTCTACTGCTTCCCACCGATAATGGATCTCACTTTCAGCAGCAGCTCTTTAGCGCGATAGGGCTTCTGAATGAACTTAATGGTGCCGTCTTCCAGAATCTTCCAAATCCCGCTTTCTGTGGTATAACCGGAAGTCAGCAGAATTCGCGCTTGAGGATCCATTTTGCGGATTTCTTCCAGAGCGTTGATTTCCTCCTTGTCCGGGAGCATGAAATCCATAATCACCAGAGAGATCTTTTGCTGCCGATATAATTTCACCGCCTGAGCGCCGCTTTCCGCTCGAATGACGCGATAGCCTTCCAACTCGAGGATTTCCTGACTGACTCTGCCCAACAGCGTTTCATCCTCCACCAACAATATCACTTCGCGCTTTTCCGCAGCAGCTTCCGCGGCACCGGAATCCGCGGCAGCTTTCTCCGCGGCGGCGGGGAAATATAGAGCGTATGTCGTCCCTCGTCCAATCTGGCTTTCCACATTCAAGACGCCGCCATGCTTTCGGACTTCATATCGCGATACCTCGAGATCTTTCGGAATTTTCGTTGCACGGGGAGCTTCTTGGGATAATGCGTGAGTCGCGTTCGCGCCAAAATTGACAGCACTCTCTCCCGGACCCTGATCCTTCACAGCGACCCAAACGGCACCATCTGCGACGGCTTCCATACCGATATTCCGGGTTTCTGATGCGGACAACTTGCCGGATCGCAGACGAATCGTGCCTCCGTTGGGCATAGACTTCACCGCCTTCAAGCAAATCGTCATCAACGCCCGCATCGCGCCGCCTTCGTCCGCTTCGAAAAACAGCTCAGCAGGATCCAATTCCAGCGAAAACGCGGCTTTTCCCGCTAGGGAAGAATGCAGGATTGCTGCACAGCGTCTGGCGATGTCGTTGAGATTGAGCATCTGCTTGGAAAAAAACGGGCGGCTCAACAACTTCAACAATTCGTCGGTGATGCTTACTGCCGCCAGCGAAGCCTCTTCGATGGCTTGAGCGTTTTGTCTCAAAGCATCGGAGACTTTGTGATCAGAATGGATGGGATTCGAACGAGCGATGATGGTCTGCATGCGGCTGCTGAAATCCTGCAAAAGCCCTTCCATCAAAAATTTCATCGTCTCGATCTCTTGAGCTTTGCGAAAATTCGCATCGCTCATCGCGGCGCCGCTGTCGGATTCGGTGAAGATCAAAACGCATCCGCAGACCTCCCCCAGCTCACCAAACAACGGGATCCCTTGAAGATCTATGTAGAAGCGCTCCTGATCCCCCTCCAGCGTCCATTCGACGTTCTCATAGCGGCACCTTTCGCCCCGCAGCACCCGCAGCATAATAGAGCCGATTTCCGCTGGACAACAGCGGATGGTGTTGATAAATGTCTTCCCGCGCAAGTTTTCACGGGAAGATTCCAATGAAAAAAAACCGGATACATAGCGTTCGCTGGCATCCAATACAGTTCCAACTGAATCAAGCCAGACATAGCTAAGAGGCGAATTTTCCAACAATGCTTTGGATTGCTGCCGGATCAGATGTAAATCCTGTTCAAGAGTTCGGTGATAGGAAAGGTCGCGAAGACTCATCAATATGCCGGCATCCGAGGACCCAGGAGAATCAGAAAGGGGAATCAGAGTGATTTCCACGGTTTGTCCCGTGCGCAGATCCCCGCGGATAGTGATCATCTCCGGTGACTTTAACAGGTAATCCACGGCGTTGAAAAAATCGGCATTGGTTTCCCGATCGAGCAGCTGGTAAACAGAGTCCGGTTTTTCAGGATGATGAGCGCTTATGAGCAACGCCTCCGCTGCTGCATTCATCCTTAGGATCGCGCCACCGGAATCAATGATCAGCTGAGCATCCGCGGAAGCTCCAAACCAGCGAGAAAAAGGAGATGATGATTCAGGTGAAAATTCCATTGAGTCGCCTAATTTACTGCGTTAAATGGAACGGAATCACTATAAAATGTTTGACTCTGCGCTGATAAGCAACGAATTTCATAAAAATTTCCACCCCATTACACCGCAGGATGAGGCTAGCAACACTTCTATCTTCCGAGCATTTTTTCCAATATCCAACAAGTGAACGATTTCACACGGAATTCACCCGATAAAACTTGACTTTATTTGATAATTTTAGTATTTTTTAACTTTATGGAGAGATCGTAATTTTTATCGCTTCCCAAGATACACCGTCATACACTGACCTTCAGGAGCAATATGATGCGTGAGTATAAGAATTTTATAGCCGGAGAATGGTGTGACGCCGTGTCCGGCGAACGCTTCGAAAACCGGAATCCCGCGGATCACGACGACCTGGTGGGCACGTTCCCTAAATCCGATCTGCGTGATGTGGATCGCGCTGTCGCTGCGGCGAAAAAAGCCTTCCAGAGCTGGCGGTTGACGCCTGCGCCAAGACGCGGTGATATCGTCAAAAAGGCGGGTGACATCCTGGTTTCCCGCAAGGAAGAGATCGCACGGTTGATGACGCGGGAAATGGGCAAAGTTCTGAAGGAAACCAGGGGCGACGTGCAAGAAGGCATTGACACCGCGTACTATGCTGGGTCCGAAGCCCGCAGATTGTTCAGCTACACCGCGCCGTCCGAACTGCCGAACAAAATGAATTTGTCGTTCAAAATCCCCATCGGAGTCGCCGGCATCATCACCCCCTGGAACTTTCCCATGGCGATCCCCACCTGGAAGATCTTCCCCGCTTTAATTTGCGGCAACACGGTGGTCTTCAAGCCCGCTTCGGACACTCCGGCGACGGCGACTGTGTTGGTGGAGATTCTGCAGGAAGCCGGCGTGCCGGACGGGGTTCTGAATATCGTGCACGGATCCGGGTCGAAAGTCGGGATGCCCATCGTGGATCACCCTGACATCCAGCTGATTTCCTTCACCGGATCTTCCGCCATAGGCAAAGAGATCAACGCCCGCGCAGGCGCAAAACTGAAGCGGGTCTCCCTCGAACTAGGCGGCAAAAACGCACAGATCGTCATGAACGACGCCGACCTGGATCTGGCCCTGGAAGGGGTGCTCTGGGGTGCCTTCGGCACGACCGGACAACGCTGCACCGCCACCTCCCGGCTCATTTTGCAGGAAGGCATCCATGACCACTTCGTCGAGATGCTGGTGGAACGCGCCCGGAAAATCAAAGTGGGCAACGGACTGGATGAGACTGTGGAAATGGGTCCCTGCATCAA
>CAZUTK010000063.1:0-16137 GCA_964623265.1 uncultured bacterium
TGCGACCTTTGGGTTATGAGCCCAACGAGCTACCAGACTGCTCCACCCCGCGATCAGTTCCAATATACGAAATTCTCCGGTTTCTGTCAAGTGGAAGCCGGAGGATTTTCTTCAACAATTCCTACTTCTTCACCATCTCCAGGTCTATGTTGATGTACACATCATTTCCCACCAGCAATCCGCCGGTTTCCAGCGTTTGATTCCAGAGCAGCCCGAATTCGGTCCTGTCCAGTTTGGCAGACGCCGACACGCCGAAGCGCGTACCTCCCCAAGGATCCTTCTGCTGAGGCGTGATTTCGTCAATGTTCACCGTGACTTCCCGAGTGACGCCGCGGATGGTGAGGTCGCCGATTACTTTGATGCCGTCGTCCGTCTTCTCAAATCGCTTGGATGCGAAAGTCATCTGCGGGTATTTCTCGACGTCGAAAAAATCCGCGCTGCGCAGGTGAGTATCGCGTTTTTCATTGTCCGTGTCAATGCTCGCGGCTTCGATCATTGCTCTGACGCTGGACTTGGCGAGATCCGCCTCATCGTAGTTCAGTTGCGCATCGAATTTTTCGAATCGCCCCTTCACGTTCGCGATCATCATATGTTTGACTCGAAATGTGATGCCCGAGTGTTGCGGATCAATGCCCCATTCGGAAGTCGACGCAAACGACGCCGTCAAAACGAGAGCGATGAGGGACACTTGGATTGTGCGGATCATACAACCTCCAGAAAATGAAAATGTCCGTTTCTTTCGTAATACGCATAGAATTATCGGATCATTTGCCGGGCGCCGTTTACCAGCGGGGTCGTAAGCGGTCGTTGGTTGATATTTATGTAGGAAAATTGAACAATGCGTATAGAACGGCTGTGATGATCATCGCGCGTCGCTCGCAGCGAACCGATTTTTTCACCGGATTTGGTGAGTCGCAGCAAGGGGAAACGGATCCGTTAGGCGAGAATCTCTCGGCAGCGTTCCAGAGCCTGTTGCGCCCAATCTTGAGGCGCATCTTCGATATCGGTCAAGTCAATCGTCAGATCGCCCCAGTAATTGTATTCCCGCAGCTTTCGCACCAGCCGGTGCAGATCCAAATGACCGTCGCCGGGCAGATAACGTCCTAAATGATTTTTCCGGGCGTCACAAACGTGAGTATGCACGATGAAGGAGGACCACTCCTCGATCACGGCTGCAGCATCGCCTTCTGTCAGAGTTGCATTCGCGAGATTTAAATTCAAGCCGAGCGGGGATCCTGCCATATGGCTCGCCAGCAGGGAAAATTCGTACATCCCGTTCAGTACGGTGTCGGGTTCCGGTTCCGCGGCGATCACCACGCCGGTGCCGTCTGCAGCTTTCAATAAATCTTCCAAAGCCTGAAATGAGGAACATCCCTGCGGATCTGCGGAAGTGGTTGGTGTGCCTACAACCAGCACGCGGCTGTTGAATTTCTGCGCGGCAGCCAGAGCTTCTTTCTGCTTCCTATAAAAAGTCGCAGGATCATCTGTTTTCCCGTGATAGCTGACCGAGCTAAGACGCAGATTATACTTTTTCAACAGATCCAGCACGGCGGCGATTTTTTCATCGGTGAGGTTGGCGGGATCCAAATCCGGATGTTCCAAGCAGAATTCGACCGACCTATAGCCGATTTTAGCGAGAGTTTTCAGCGACTTATCCAGAGACCATTTGCGGAATCCGGAGAGGCGAAACCCCAGCTTTTCCATCTCGGATATATTCGTGGTTTCCAACCCCATCATTTCATTACCTCCACGTCTGAAACTCCCTTCCCAGAAGTTTTTAGCTGTCCGGAAACGACTGCATCGGCGTCGCCGGGTGCAACGACCGTCGTCGAATGGTGGACTTCAGCTTCCAGAAATCCTTCGCGCGGGTTCAGCGGCTCGAGGATCGAGGAAAGCTGCGGCTTCATTCACAGCAGGTTGAACAAACCGGAGTACGGTGTAAATGATTTGAAAGAAGAGGGCGGGTGAAAAGGTTGGAAACGCGTCCGTTCCGCACAGACATAGAGTAGAAACACTGTAGAAAAAAGTGCCGACAAAGCAGATCTTATGACCCACTGAAGAAAAAGTAATGCAAATTTTAATGTAACAAAAACTTCATTCGTTGTCAAGCACTTTTTTATTTAGAGCAATTTTTTCGGCAGCGTCAGATTGTGTCGAATGGGCGCTGCGCATTTGCATCGGCTCTCCCATTCTGATACCAGTAATTCGCAAAAAAAATTTCTGTGTTGGAACGGGGTTGGATCCGCTTTTTTTCCGGTCTTTCTAATCAATTGCTATCCCCCTATTTTCGGCTTGACTTGTCGGTTTATTTTCCGTATTTTCTTACCGATTGAATCCTAACCATATAGGAGGAGTCCTTTGTCCGGTAAAGAAATCCGCAATATCGCCCTGATTGGTCATTCCGGGGCGGGCAAGACGGCGCTTTCCGAAGCCATGCTGTTTGCCATGGGTGCAGTTGACCGCCTCGGCCGTATCGAAGAAGGGAACACCGCGTCCGATTATCAAAAAGATGAGATCGAACGCCGCATCTCCATTTCAGCCACCCCGTTGCACGCCGAATATTCCGGCGTGAAGATCAACATTATTGACACCCCCGGGTTCAGCGATTTTTCCTCAGAAGTGCGCGCTGCTCTGCGCGTCGTGGACGCCGCCGTCGTCGTGGTGGATGCCCTGACGGGTCCTGAAGTCGGCACCGAGATGGTCTGGAAATACGCGCAGGAACGCGGAGTGCCTCGCGCCATCTTCATCAATCGTCTCGATAAAGAGCACGTTTCTTATGATAAGTCTCTGGCAGCCGTGAAGGAAATTTTCGGAGCCGGCATTGTAGCCCTGCAGTTCCCTCTCGGCGAAGGACCTGGCTTCGGCAAGCTCGTGGATTTGATCACCGGGAAATCCTACGCTTACAAAGCCGGCCAGTTCAAAGGTCAGGAAGGTGAAATCCCTGCTGAAGCTAAATCCAAATACGACGAGTTTCTTCAAGCGATGATGGAATCGGTCGCAGAAACCGACGAAGAATTACTGAACCAGTATTGCGAAAATGGCAGCTTAAACCGGGAGCAGCTGCTGACGGGCTTGCGCAAGGGATTCGCCGGCGGCGCCCTGGCGCCGGTGTTCTGTGGATCGGCGTTTTACCCCGCTATGGTGGACCGGCTGCTGACCGCCATCGTCGAATTCTTTCCCTCCGCGAATCAGCGGCCTCCGGTGAAAGGAGTCCGTCCCGACAGCAGTCAGGAATTGACTCGCAGTTCTGCGGATGGAACCACCACCGCCTTCATCTTCAAGACCGTCAGCGAACAGCATCTGGGCGAACTGAGCTTCTTCCGAGTTTTTTCCGGCGAAATCAAATCCGGCGGCGAAATCTACAACGCGACTCAAAAGGTGACCGAAAAGGTCGGTCAACTCTACACCATGAGCGGCAAGGTTCGCAAGACCGTGGACCAAGTCGGCTGCGGCGACATCGGCGCACTGGTGAAGTTGAAGAACACGCACACCGGCGATACTCTCTGCGATCCCCGGGATCCCATCGTCCTGCCTCCGGTCGTGATTCCCGATCCGGTGCATCGCATCGCCGTTTCCCCGCGCGCCAAGGGGGATGAGGAGAAGCTCTCCACGGGCTTGCACGCCCTGCACGAAGAAGACCCTTCCTTCATCGTTTCGTATGATCCAGAACTGAAGCAGACCATCGTCGCCGGTCAGGGCGAACTGCATCTCAACATCATCCTAAAAAGATTGAAGGATAAATTCGGCGTGGATGTGGATACCGAACCGCCCCGCATCCCTTATCGTGAAACCATCCGCAAGACTGCGGAAGGGCAGGGTAAGTATAAGAAGCAGACGGGCGGCCGCGGTCAATACGGCGACGTCTGGTTAAAACTGGAGCCGCTTCCCCGCGGTTCGAAGGATCCGCTGGAGTTCGTGGACGCCATCGTAGGCGGTGTGGTGCCGGGAAAATTCATACCGGCGGTGGAAAAGGGGATCCGCGGAGCGATGGAGGAAGGAGTCATCGCCGGTTATCCGGTCGTGGACGTCAAGGCGACGTTGTATGATGGATCGTATCACGACGTGGATTCATCGGAAATGGCGTTCAAAATCGCCGCCTCTATGGGATTCAAGAAAATCTTCAAGGAATGCAATCCGGTGATTCTCGAGCCCATTTACGACATTGAAGTCACCGTGCCGGAAGAGTATATGGGAGATGTCATGGGCGATATCTCCGGGCGGCGAGGTAAAATTCAGGGGATGGATCACGAAGGCAAATTCCAGATCATCAAGGCCAAACTGCCGCTCGCAGAACTGGCATCCTACTCCATTACCTTGAGATCTATGACGTCGGGTCGCGGCATCTTCCGTATGAAGTTCAGCCATTACGAACCGGTGCCTCACGACGTTCAGGAAAAACTGGTCGCTGACTACGAAGCAAGGCGCGAAGAGGGGCTGTAATCCTATGACCCGCTGCGCGAAATGCGTCCTGCCCGCCGAAGAAGGGCAAAATGAGACGTTCGCCGCGGGAAATATCCTGGATGAACACGGAGTTTGTCTCCATTGTAGATCGTACCGACCGGTCGAGTATCAGGGCGAAGAAGCGCTTTTGCGGATTCTGAATGAGTCCCGCGGCAAAGGGCGTTACGATTGCATCGTCAACGTCAGCGGAGGCCGTGACAGCGCTTATACCCTTCTTTCGCTGGTGAAGGATTATAAGCTGCGAGTCTTAGCGGTGAATTATGCCAACCCCTTCACCGATCCGCAGGCGAAGAAGAACATCGAAAATATGGTGCGCATTCTAGGAGTTGACTTTCATCAATTCCGCCTTCGCCGTCAAATCCACGAGCGGATGTTGCGCAACAACTTTGCGGCATTGTTGAAGCGACCTTCTCCCGCCCTGGTGCCCGCCATCTGCATCGGCTGCAAAATTATCTGGCCCACGATCCTGAAGATTGCTCGCAGCCACGGTGTACGCTGCATCGTGAACGGTGGAAATCCCTTTGAATACACCTCGTTCAAGAAGCTGCTTCTGGGCATCCCGGATGACGCCGACCTGAAGAGGACTTATTGGGCGAATTTCAAGGGATTGGCGCGCGAAACGCTGCAAAATCCGGCTTTCATAAAGCCGTCGCTGCTTCCCGTTACGCTGAAAGGTTTCCTTTTCAGCAATCCCTATGCCCTCGGTTCCCGTATGTGTGGGCGGGGAATCCGGTTTGCGGATTTTTTCCATTTTGTGCCCTGGGTAAGAGAACAAGTGTTGAACCGCATCCGCTCGGAATTGGATTGGGACTACCCGCAAACCCTGCATTCCGACTGGCGTTTCGACTGTCAGATCGCCCATCTGAAAGACTATCTTTATCTGAAGATGTTGGGCGTGACCGAGAAGGATGACTTTTACGCGAAACTGGTGCGCGAAAAACAAATCACCCGGGAAGACGCTCTGGCTCGTTTGGAACAGGAAAACCGAATCCCGATGGATATCATTCGGTCTCTCTTCGCTTCCTTAGAACTCGAGTGGAAAGACCCCTGGAGCGAATCTTGATGCTCAACATCTTTTCGGCTCCGTTGGATTGAATAAGTATGAACCGAGAGGATGAGATCCGGCGTAATGATGATTTCTTGCAACGAGCGGAGATCCGGGCGACTTTCATCATCATCATTCTCGGGTTTGTGGTTCTGCGGTTTTTCAATCTGGGAGCCGATTTTCCGGGGAACTACACGAAGTCCGGCGCTCTTTACACTGATGAAGGAGCCTACTGCGGTGCGGCGGTCGCCTGTCTGTTGACCGGAAACTGGCATATAGACGGCGATTTTAATCCGGCGGCGAGCCTGCCGGTGTTTCAAATCGCGCAGTATGCTTCCTTCAAACTGTTTGGTCTTTCGCTGGAAACCGCACGGCGGACGGAGCTTTTCTTTTTCGTGCTGCTTTTGATTGCGCTGTATTTGCTCATCACGCATTATCAGGGTGCAGGAATCGCTCTGCCGGCGCTAGCGCTCATCTGCGTCAACTACAATATGTTTGTCTATAGCCGGGTGGCGTTTCTCGAAATCCCGATGTGCTTCTTCGTCGTGCTCGGCCTTTGGATCACAGCGCATCATTGGAAGCGGAACCATTTGCTCTTTACGGCTCTCGCAACAGCGGCGTTTATGCTGGGGGTTCTCACGAAGACGATCGCGGTCTTCGCTTTTCCCCTGCTGATCTTCGTCATCTTGACGAAGCCGATCCGATCGAGGGAAAAGTGGCGGGAAATCGGGGTGGTTGCAGCGGTCGCGCTCGCATTCTCATTACTATACTATTTGATCCTGGCGAAGCCGCATTGGATGGACGTTCAACTCTATTATTCGACGAACATCTTCACGCGCACGCAGATGTCTTTGGGAGGGATGATTCGGGCTTTCGTCAAAGGGATCTTTTACGGGCATCGGATCGGCACTCTGCTGTATCCTCTGTTCATCTTCAGTGCGGTGTACCTATTGCTTCGGGAAAGAAGAAATCTTCGCAATCCTCTGTTCTGGCTCGCGATCTTCTGGTTCATCTTATATCTTGGCTTAATCGCCAGTCAGAATTACGTCCCGCCGCGCTACTATACGCCTCTGGTCGTGCCGGCGGTGATACCACCAGCGCTGGCGTTTGCTCGCGCGCTGCGCGACCGGCGAACTTCACGGATAGCTTGGGTTATCGGTGCGGCGATTGCCGCCTGCATCCTTTTCGAAGGGGTTCGAATCGTTCAGGCGGCGGCGGAACCGCATTACACCTGGCGGGAAATGTCGCAGGATGTGAATCAGAAAATTGCGGCGAAAGCTGGTGACTTGCGCGATGCGGTTATCCTCAGCCGTTTCGGGAGTTCCATTTCGCTTTCGACTGGGATCTTTTCCATCACCGAGCATTTGGGAACAATCAGCCTAGATGAGAAGATAATTAGATACCATCCGGATTTTTACATCTGCTTGGGCGAGATCAAAGCCGACATCGCCGCTGTGCTGCAAAAGCATGATCTCGACGCCGTTCAGCTTGCCTCGTACGATGTGTTCGGAAATTATTACACGGGTGAACCGGTGACCCTTTACTCTTTGCAATCGAAATAGTGTCAAGATCAGAAATATTTGCAGATGACTTCCAGAAACAATCCCAATCACGATGACCTAAAGGACCGAACGGGGAAGGTCACCGGACATATCATGGAAGGCAGACTCTGGGCACCCTGGCGGATGAAGTACATCGAATCGGCATCCGGTGGCGAAGGCGAAGCCTGTTTTCTCTGCGAGAATCCCCGCATGGAAGACAGCGAAGCCAACCTGATTTTGCGCCGGGGTAAGCTCTGCTTCGTCATTATGAACCTCTATCCCTATAACAACGGGCACCTGATGATCGCGCCGTATCGCCACATCGGCGATTATCTCGAAATGTCCCGCGAGGAATTGAGCGAAACCAACGACCTGACCCGGCTCTGCGTGCAGGCGTTGGAAGCCACGATGCACCCTCACGGCTATAACATCGGGATGAACCTGGGCCGCGTCGCGGGAGCTGGCGTGGAAGATCACATTCATCTGCACATCGTGCCGCGCTGGAACGGCGATACGAATTTTATGCCCGTCATCGCCGAAACCAAAGTAGTTTCGGAGAGCTTGCATGAAGGCTGGAGGCGGCTGCGCAAGGCGTTCGAGAATTTGGTGAGATGAAATGATTCAAATCCTGCAGGGGGATATCACCGAATCCGATTGCGAAGCCATCGTCAACGCCGCCAACAATGATTTGAAGCTGGGATCCGGTGTGGCGGGGGCGATTCGCAAAAAGGGCGGACCTTCCATTCAGGAGGAGTGCGACCGCATCGGCCGAATTGCAATCGGCGAAGCCGCTCTGACCGGCGGCGGGAACCTGAAGGCGAAGTATGTGATTCACGCCGCCAGCATGGGGTTTTTGCAGCCCACTACGGAGCAATCGCTGAAGTCCTCCGTCGAGGCGTCCCTTCGAATCTGCTCCGACCGCCGCATCGCGAGCGTGGCGTTTCCCGCTCTGGGAACCGGCGTTTCCGGTTTTCCGGTATCGCAGTGCGCCGAGATCATGATCGCCGCCATTCAAGAACACCTGCACAGGCATGAATATCCACGGCAGGTTCAAATCGTGCTCTGGGATGACGATACACTTGCGATTTTTCAGCAAATATACCGAAAATTATCATAGAACAGACTACTTATGAGCAAAGACATCAAGAAGATCACGACGCCGCTGGACGATTCCGTTGTCGAATCCCTGCGCGCCGGAGACAACGTCCTGATCACCGGAACGATTTACTCCGCGCGGGATGCGGCTCACAAGCGCCTCTGCGATCTGATCGCGGCAGGCGAGAAACTCCCCTTTGATTTGCAGGGTCAAACCATCTATTTCATGGGGCCGTCTCCGGCGAAACCCGGGCAGCCGATCGGTTCCGCCGGTCCCACGACGTCCTACCGAATGGACGCCTACAGTCCGACGCTGATTGAACACGGCTTGAAAGGGATGATCGGCAAAGGTGCCCGCAGCGAAAATGTCGTCGCCGCCATGAAAAAATATAAGGCGGTTTACTTCGCCGCCACCGGCGGCGCCGCCGCCCTGATCTCGAGATCCATTAAGAAAGCGGAGATCGTCGCCTACGAAGATCTGGGCGCGGAAGCCATCCGCCGTCTGGAAGTGGTGGACTTCCCCTGCATCGTTGCGCAGGATTGCTACGGCGACAATTACTATGAGATCGGCGTGGCGAAATATCGCCGCGACTGACGGGGGATTCATCGAACGATGAGATCCGGTTTTCCTCCCGAAGCGGCGCAGAAGATCTGGTTGAGTCTCTGTTTGGCGTTTCCGGTCGTCCTCTTCGTCTCCATCGCCGCCGCCAACATCCTGCTGGGTCTCATCGTGTTGGGCTGGATCCTGAAACCGGTGCGGCTGTCGCCGCCGAAAATCGGTCTTCCTCTGGGCGCAATCCTCATCTATCTGGTCTGGACCCTGATCGCTATGGCGGCGTCTCCTTTCGGAGCCAACGGATCCGCCTGGATCGAGGAGCGCTTTACCTTCTTCGCCCTGATCCCGGGATTCGCCGTCGCTTCCGATGAGAGGTTGTTAAGAAAGATGTTCGGATATCTCGCGATCCTGCTGGTCGGATTGGCGCTCTATTCGCTGTACCAGTACTTCTTCGGCTGGGATTTGATCCGATTCAAGCCGCTTGTCTACCAATCGCACCGCTACCACGCCACGGGATTTCAGAATTTTCACCTGACTTTCGCGGGGATGACGGCGTTGATCGCACCGGCCGTTTCAAGTTTTTTTTCCGGCAGAACGTATAGATCCAGCATACTCGCCGCAGCCGGGGTGTTGACCGCCTTTGCCGCGATAGCGCGCTCCATTATTCTCGGGTATTTCGTCTGCGCACTGCTTTTCGCCGTTTTCGGTTCGAAGAAACTGCGCCGCACCGGCTTCGTCATTTTTCTCATCCTGCTCGTCCTGCCCGTGACGATCTTCTCAGCCGCCGGCGATCGTCTGGCGCAGGGTTTGGGCGTTTCCGGAAGCGAGGAACAGCGGGGCGATCCCACCCGCATCTACCTCTGGAAAAGCGCTCTGAATGTCATCCGGCATCATCCTCTGACCGGCATCGGGGAAGCCAACTGGGACCCGGCGTTTCAGAAATACGGCGTTCCCTTCGAACAGTACAGCACCACCGCCGGACCTCATAACGATTTCCTTTCCGCGATGGTGGAAAACGGGATCCTCGGCGGGGTTCTGTTCATCGCGATGTGGCTGGTCATTCTCGTTTCCATCGTCCGTACGGCGCAGCGGGTTCGAGACGATCAACGCGATCTCCAGCTTGGGTTGCTCGCTTCATTCCTGATTCTCCTGTTCGCCGGACTGTTTCAGGACTATCAGACGGATGCCGAAAACGCGCTGCTGCTCTGGTTTATGGCAGGCGTCGGGATTCAACTGGCAGGAATGCTTCCGGCAAAGCGTTGCGCTAATTCCAACGACGGAGCGCAGGGGTGACGTTCTTGGTCAAGTTGGGAGTGCTGGAAATTGCCTTCTCCGCAGTATTATTGCCTTTTTTGCTGAAAGAATCCATCGGCGGGAGGTTTGTTCAAGATCGCCGGAGCCTGCTTCAAGGGCATCTGGATTATTTCTTCATGGGCATCCTGCTGATCCTCGCAGGATCGGTCTTGCAACCGCTGCCGGTTTGGATCGAAGCTCCGATGGCATTCGGCGGTCTGGGGAATCCGACCGTATTCCTGATCAATTCGCTGAAACCGGATCTGTCGAAGAACAAATTGTACCGCCTTTTCATCCTGCTTTCCTGTGCCGCGGTTGCTTTCGCCTGGATGGCGATGGCATTCAAGATGATTCTCTGAATCGCCTGCGAATATCTAAACCCTAGGGAGATCCTTATGCACTACAAATGGAAAACCGGCCATTTCGCCTTCGTCTTTCACCGCGTCAGCGGGCTGGCGCTGTCGGTATATCTGATCGTTCACATCTGGGTGGTCAGCAGTCTGTACGACGCCGGCAATTTCGACAAGGTAATGGCGTTCGTCAATCAGCCGCTCTTCAAGCTGGCGGAAATCGCCTTACTGGCGGCGGTGATCTACCATGGGCTGAACGGGGTGCGGGTCTTTCTGATAGACTTCTGCAACGGCACGAAGAAGCACGCCTTGATCTTCTGGATACTGATGATCTTCGGAGTCCTCCTCTTTCTGTTCGGTTCCTTTCCCTTCCTGCATCATGCAGGCGTCCTTTGAAGTTAACTTGAGGTGATCCATATGGAACGTGGTATCGGCAGCGGCGGAGCGTTCTCTTGGTTCTTTCAGCGGGTGTCGGGAGTTTTCCTGCTGGCGGCTCTGCTGGCGCATTTCTGGGTTTTGCATTACTCCCACGACGGAGAAGTCACCTTCCAGATTGTGGCGCAACGCTTGAGCATGCCGCTCTGGAAAATGGTGGATTTATCCTTCCTGATCCTGGCGATCCTGCACGGCTTCTACGGCTTCATGATGGTGATCCAGGATTACGTTCACCGGCACAACTGGCGGCTTTTCCTGGTCGGGCTGGTCTGGGTGCTCGGGATTCTGGCGCTCGTCTTGGGAACCATCACCATCATCGGCTTTAAGGCTCCGGGAGGTGTTGTATGATCGTTCATCATCACGATGTGGTCATCATCGGAGCTGGGATGGCGGGGATGCGCGCCGCGCTCGAAGTGGCGCGTCACGCCGACTGCGCCGTATTGTCCAAGATTTTCCCCAGCCGCTCTCATTCCGGAGCCGCTCAGGGAGGAATGGCGGCTTCGCTGGGCAATCTGGACGAGGACAACTGGGAATTCCATATGTTCGATACAGTCAAGGGTTCGGACTATCTGGGCGACCAAGACGCCGCCGAGATTCTGGCGCGGGAAGCTCCGGAAGTCGTTTACGAACTGGAACATATGGGCTGCCCCTTCTCGCGGACGCCGGAAGGCAAGATCGCTCAGCGCCGCTTCGGCGGCCATACTCTGAATTTCGGAGAAAAACCCGCTCTGCGAGCCTGCTACAGCGCCGACTACACCGGTCACGTCGTACTGCATACGCTGTTCGAACAGTGCATCAAGCACGGTGTGCGCTTCTACTCTGAGTTTCAGATGACGGATTTGATCGTTAAAGACGGCGTTTGCCGGGGGATCGTCGCCTGGGACGTGCGCAACGGGGGCTTGCATGCGTTCAACGCCAAGGCGGTGATGTTCGCCACGGGGGGGTACGGACGCGCCTACCGCATCACCACCAACGCCTTCGCCAATACCGGCGACGGATTGGGCATCGTGGTCAACGCCGGCTTGCCTCTGGAAGATATGGAATTCGTCCAGTTTCATCCCACCGGACTGTACCGGACCGGCATCCTGATGACGGAAGGAGCCCGCGGAGAGGGTGCTTATTTAACCAACAAGGACGGCGAGCGCTTTATGAAGCGTTATGCCCCGACTTTGATGGAGCTCGCCCCCCGGGATATGGTCTCGCGCGCCATCCAGACGGAGATCAACGAAGGACGCGGCTGTCAAACTCCGGAACAAAAGGCGAAAAACCTCCCGGGCGATTTTGTGCATCTCGACCTGACGCACCTGGGGGAAGCCAAGTTGCGCGAGGTGCTGCCGCAGATCTTCGAACTGTCGCTGAATTTCGTGGGAGTGGATCCCGCGAAAGAGCCTGTTCCTATCCAGCCGACGGCGCATTACAGCATGGGCGGCATCCCCTGCACCACCGATGGCAGAGTCATCCGCGACGGCAAGAACACCGTCGTGCAGGGATTGTACGCCGCGGGCGAATGTTGCTGCGTGAGCGTTCACGGCGCCAACCGGCTGGGATGCAATTCCACCCTGGATGCCACCCTCTACGGCAGGCGCACCGGAAGAACCATCGTTCGGGATCTGGCAGACCTTCATTTCGAAGACTTGCCGTCCGAATCGCTGAAGGATGCGGAAGCCAAGATGGAGTGGTATTTTCGGGCGGGTGGATCGGAGATCGTCGCCGACATCCGCAGAGAGCTGCAGGATACGATGATGTCGAACTGCGCCGTCTTCCGCGACGAAAAGGGCTTGCAGAAGCAATTGGAGATCATTCACAGCCTGCAGGATCGCTACAAGAAAATCGGCATCAAAGACCGCAGCCGCAAGTTCAACACCGAAGTGCTGGAAGCCATCGAATTGGGGCATCTGCTGAATTTCTCGGAGATCATCGTCGTGGGCGCCATCGAGAGGAAGGAGAGCCGCGGGGCGCACGCCCGCACCGATTACCCCAAGCGCGATGACGCCAACTGGCTGAAACATACCCTCGCATATCGCGAAGACGGTAAAATCCGGTTGGATTTCAAACCCGTCATCATCACCCGTTTCGAACCCAAAGAGAGGAAATACTGATCATGAAAGTGACGTTCAAGATACATCGTTTCGATCCGGATTCGGGAAGAGCGCCGTTCTATCAGGATTTCAACGTCGAAATCGCCAAAGGGATGACCGTGCTGGAAGCGCTGGGCGAGATCAAAGATCATCAGGACGGCACTCTCGTCTTCCGCAAATCCTGCCGCAGCGGCATCTGCGGTTCCTGCGCCATGAAGATCAATGGCTTAAATCGGCTGGCGTGCGAAACTCAGGTGGAAAAGTTGAAGAAAACGACCATCGTCGTGGATCCCCTTCCAGGCTTCAAGCCGATTAAGGATCTGGCGGTGGATCTGGAGCCCTTCTACGAGAAACTGCACAGGATCTTACCCTTTCTTATCAACCCCGAACCGCCGCCTACCGACAAGGAGCGATTGCAGTCGCCGGAAGACTTCAAGAAGATCGAAATCGCCACATCGTGCATCCTCTGCGCTGCCTGCACCTCTTCCTGCCCCAGCTTCTGGGCGGATAAGACCTACCTGGGACCGGCGGCGATTCTGAAAGCTTTCCGCTACAGCTACGACACCCGCGACGCGGGTTTTGCGCAGCGGCTGCAGACTCTCGATAACAAGCACGGCTTGTGGCGCTGTCACACCATTATGAACTGCAACGACGCCTGCCCCAAGCATATCTTCCCCACGGAAGGAATCAGTCGTATGAAGAGGAAGGTGGTGGAGAGCAAATATTAACCGCCATTGATTGGGAAAATCCGAGGAAATGCGTCGCAGGAAGTCAATCCAAAAGAAGAGCTGAAGGCAAACAAAAGCTCGTTTCTTACGAACTTAATAGTGTGTATCGAAAAGGGGAGTGAATTATGGCTCACATTGACCAGGTGAGAGAAATTCTCGGTAAAGAAGCCGAGGATCTGCTGAATTTTAACCAGCCCAAGGTGCCGAAAGATCAGCTGCACCTGCCCGGTCCGGACTGGGTGGATCGCATCTTCGCGCCGTCTGATCGCCCCATTCCGGTTCTGCGCAGCCTGCAGGCGTTGTTCAATCACGGCAGGCTGAGCGGGACGGGCTATTTGTCCATTCTTCCGGTAGACCAGGGAATCGAGCATTCCGCCGGTGCCTCCTTCGCTCCCAATCCCATCTACTTCGACCCGGAAAACATCGTAAAATTGGCGATCGAGGGCGGCTGCAACGGCGTGGCTTCGACGTTAGGGGTTCTGGGCGCCGTCGCGCGCAAATACGCGCATAAAATCCCCATGATTTTGAAAATCAACCACAACGAACTGCTCACCTATCCCAACAAATTCGATCAGATCCTCTTCGCCGGAGTCGAACAGGCGTATGATCTGGGCGCGGTCGCCGTAGGCGCGACGATCTACTTCGGATCGGAGGAGAGCAGCCGGCAAATCCAAGAAATCAGCGAAGCGTTCAGCGCGGCTCACGAAATGGGTATGGCGACGATCCTCTGGTGCTATCTGCGCAACCCCGCATTCAAAGCCGGCGGCGTGGATTACCACACCAGCGCGGATCTGACCGGCCAGGCGAACCATCTGGGCGCGACGATTCAGGCGGATATCATCAAACAGAAGCTCCCGGAAAACGACGGCGGTTACAAGGCGTTGAACCAAGGCGGCAAGAGCTACGGAAAATACTCCGAAAAAATGTACACCCAGCTCTGTTCGAATCATCCCATTGATCTGTGCCGGTATCAGGTCGTCAACAACTATATGGGCAGGATCGGTCTGATCAATTCCGGAGGCGCGGCGGGGAAGAACGATCTGCAGGATGCCGTCAAGACAGCGGTGATCAACAAACGCGCTGGCGGTATGGGATTGATCAGCGGCAGAAAAACCTTCCAGAAGCCGATGAAGGAGGGAATCGCGTTGTTCCAAGCCATTCAAGATGTCTATCTCGACAAAGACATCACCGTGGCGTAAACGGCTGAACGAAAGCAGGCACAGGCGGGATTTACATCCCGCCTTTGCTTTTCAGTCTGGTGCAAATTCAGCTTGCATTCCATCCGCATCTTTCCTATATTGACGAAAATTCGTCTTTGCGTTTCCGCCTCTCAGAATTCGACACAAGGGAGCCGAGCCAGTTAGAGTGAAAAAACGTTAACATAAAGGGATTGATATGGCATTGTCAAAAGAGATCAGCAAATTTCTGGAAAATGAGGCGCTGACCCGCTTCTTGCGCTACGTCCAGATTCACACGACTTCCGATGAGAGCACCGGCACCTTCCCCTCCACCCAGCGCCAGTTCGATCTGGCTCGCGTGCTGGAGAAGGAGCTGAAAGACTTAGGATTGAAGGACGTGGAACTGGATGAATTCTGCTACCTGTACGCCACGCTTCCTCCCAGCAAAGGCGTGAAGGGGACGCCCTTCGCACTGGTGGCGCATCTGGACACTTCGCCGGCGGTCTCCGGTGAAAACGTCAAGCCGCAGATCCACGAAAAATACGATGGATCTCCGCTGGATTACCCGGATGATTCCAATCTGAAGTTGACGATGCAGGATTCCGCGGAATTGAAGGATTGCATCGGAGATAGCATCATCACGGCCTCCGGACAGACCCTCCTCGGCGCCGACGACAAAGCGGGCATCGCCGAAATTATGGCAGCGCTAGCGACTCTGCAGAAATTTCCGGAACTGAAGCACGGGGAAATCCGCGTCTGCTTCACGCCCGATGAAGAAATTGGCATGGGGACGGCGAAAATCAACCTGGCGAAACTGCCGAAATACTGTTATACTATGGACGGCGGCGAACCCGGGGAGTTGGAAGCGGAATGCTTCGACGCCTGGGGAGCCACGTTGAATTTCAGGGGCGTCAGCGTTCATCCCGGATACGCTAAGAATAAGATGATCAACGCGGCGACGGTGATGGCTCGATTTCTGGCGGCGATGCCGGAATACGAGACGCCCGAACATACGGAACTTCGCGAAGGATTTTTCCACGTCACCAACGTCTCCGGCAGCGAAGAAGAAGCCCAGGCGAAGATGATCATCCGGGATTTCTTAGTGCAGAAGAACGAAAAGCGCATGGAGCATCTGCGCAAGATGAAGGAGTTCTTCGAATACCGCTATCCCGGACTGAAGATCGAGATCGAATTCAAGCACCAGTATGAGAATATGTGGACGGTGATGGAAAAGCATCCGGAATCCATCGAGTTGGCTCGCAAAGCGATGGAGGCGACGGGAATCACCGTGAAGCAAAAAGCCATCCGCGGCGGAACGGACGGATCCAAACTGAGTCAGATGGGGCATCCCACGCCGAACCTCTTCGCCGGCGGAAT
>CAZUTK010000064.1:0-15753 GCA_964623265.1 uncultured bacterium
GGGCGGCTCGAAGCACGCCGGGGGCGGGAAAAATCCCGCCCCCGGTGTTTTGTCTCGCAATCTTTCGAAATTAGACCTGCCTATGGATCTCCGTGGAACTGGAACTCATTGGAATAGCGAAGATCAGCACATATAATGTTATATTATAAACATATAGATGATCACTGCGTTAATTTGTTGTTTATTGCTTCACATACTCATGCTTATTTATTCAAGAACGCATTAAAAAATAGGCAATAATATCCTTGTTATTCATAGAAAAGTTGTTAAATTATAAGCGAATTTGATGCGATGTACGATGTCATTGGCAGCTCTTTGCGAATTTCCCTTGCCTTAAGCTCCGGACACAATTCAATCTAACCGGCGACATTACCTGAACACGCCTTCCTCCTGACTTCTGTTGTAAACTTACATTCCTCAAACTTCATCCGACAGTAAAAAACGGAAAAGCAACGCGGCATTCTTGCCATCTTGCCACATCTTTCACGAGAGAGGAGAAGGCTATCATGAAATTCCAAGTATTGGCGCTGTCGGCGCTCTGCGTCGCAGGATCGGCGATTTCTGCCTATGGACAGACTCATCCGCAGCCTATCCGAGGCGCGCTGAAGTATGAAGCAGATCTCGTGGACGTTTTCGACGACACCATCCGCTACGACAACGGACAGATGCAATGGTGGTTCGGCGGACTCCACAACTTCTACTTGATCACAAAATTCACCCCGCTGGAACGTTTCGAATTGCAGCGCATCATCGTCGCTCTGCAGGATTCCAATCTGGCTACGCCGATCCAGCTCTGGGTCAAGGCGGATAACAACAACAGTCCGGGTTCGGTGCTTTGGTCGGGTTCACTGCTGTATCAATCTTCCCTCACCTGGATGGGCGTCACCATCAGTCCGGCTGGATCTCTGGTTTTCGAATCGGAGCAGCGCTTCTGGCTGGAACTCTACTCGGTGGGTCCTCCATACGAATGTTATGATGAAAGCCAGGCGCAGCCTCCGAGGTCCTATACCAATTACCCCGCCGTATCTCCGGGAGATAATTTCATCCGCGCGGTGGGTCAATACAGCGGCGTAATCTGCGACGCTGGCGTGGATTCCATCTGGCACAATGATTCGTACTTTATGCCGGACACGGGAAATTATCCAATCGGCTGCAGGGTGAAGAACTACGGCAACGTAATCGCCGACATCACGGTCTCCTGCTCGTTAATGACGGTTAACTTGACGCCGCTGGCGATCGTCGGGGCGCAAGACATCCTGGGGTTACTCCCTGGAAATTGCGTGAACGTCTCCTTTCCGAACTTCGCCTGGTCCAACGCCGGTAATAACATTTTCAAGGTACACGCAGTCTGCGGGGATGATCACAATCCGGAAAACGATGTCGGGATGATCGAGACGGAAATCTACACGATTCCACCGGCTGCGGAATTAGTGTACGATTATGACAATGTCTTCGGAGCGGCTATTGCCGCAGAGGAAGGGGACGGCTGGGCGATGAAATTCAATCCGCATCAGGGCGGCAGCTATCGCATCGTCGCGGTTTCTGCTGCGGTGGATGCCGGTTTGATCAACAGTCCTGCCGGACTGCAAATTTTACGAGCCTCTCCCGCCGGAGGTGCGCCGGGAGAGATTCTTTGGCAATCCATCCAAACTCTGCAGAGCGGTTGGAACACCATCCCGGTGGATTTGACTTTGACCGGGGCGTTCTATCTGGCTTATATCTTCGAGTACGGAATGGATTCTCCAGCGCTCTGTTATTCGGATCCACCGAATTCGAACCAGAGCTGGCAATTAGTGAACGGTTCTTGGTCGTCGGATAATAACATAAACGACTGGATGCTCAGAGCTTCCATTGACACTTCCAGCGCAAGTGGAGGAAGCCCGGAGTACTGGATCGAACTCACGGCGCTGGGATCCGTTTACATCCCTCCAAACGGAGGCTACGTGAATTACAACATCTCCGGCGGCAACAGCGGCACCTATCCGGGAAGCGCAGACATATGGCTGACGGTGACGGTACCTGGTGGAAGCGTCTTCGGCCCTATCTGCGGACCCATCCTTGACTTCATTCTGCCTGAGGGATACAGTCTAAGCAGGGATCGGAGAGTAAATGTCCCGGCGGTGGCGCCTCCCGGGGATTACGCGCTGAATTCCTATCTCGGTGAATACGACTCCGCAAACCCTATCGTTTACGCGGAGAGCCACCTGATCTTTTACAAGACCAGCCGCCGAGATTCTGAGGAAGCTACACCGCAGACGGATACGATGCATCCCTGGCTGGATGAAGAGCTCGTGCCTGAAAGATCCAGCGGAATCGCACTTCAGGGCAATTATCCCAATCCTTTCAATCCGACAACCATCATCCGCTTCAGTCTCGATCACGATTCCCGGGTAACCCTGACTCTCCACAACCTGGAAGGACGCTTGCTGGAAGTGATTCTGCAGGGTGATCTGCATTCCGGGTCACATGAGGCGCGTTTTGACGGGACGGATTATCCTTCGGGAATATATTTGTACCGTTTGAAATACGACGGAGGAAGCGCTTCAGGAAAAATGGTACTGATGAAATAGGGTATATGCTTCGAAGAAAACAAGAAGAGCGGTCCGACGACCGCTCTTCGCATTGTATATCTCAGCTCTCTGCTACTTTATCAGCACGAGTTTTTGCACAGCTTGGAATTGATCCGCTTCCATCCGCAGGAGATAAATCCCCGAAGCGGCTGAAGACGCATTCCATTCCACCTGATGCACTCCGGCGGGCATCGTCCGATTGATCAAGGCAGCCACTCTGCGCCCAGACAGATCGTAGACTTCCATCTTGACTTTCGCTGTCATTGGCAAATCGAATGATAGGGAAGTCTGCGGATTGAAGGGATTGGGGTAAGCTGAATGCAAGGCGAATGCGTTGGGTATTTCCGCTCCCCAGTGGATCTCCGATTCGAAGGGTTCACCGAAGTTCGACCACTCCTCTACCCAGGCGTTCTGCAGTCCGGTCGAAGATTTCGTGAAGGGGAAGGAGTCTTCATCATAAATCGTGCTGGGATAAACGCCGACGTAAGCTCGGTACTGATAAGAACCCGGAGGCGCGCTGCCGGGCACCGCCTGCGTCCGGTTGCGATCCGCCGACCATCCCGCCGGCATATTGATGCCCGGCAGCGGTCCGATGACCGGCCCGTAGGAGGATCCTCCGGGCAGCGTGATCATGCACCAGATATCCGCGCTCGCCGGTGAAGCACCGCTGTTGCCGACCGCGATATTGAAGTTGAAGCTGCCGCCAGAGGCCGGAATCACGATCGGCGTTCCGGACGGCGTCAGTGTCACATACAAGTTCGAACCCGGCGGGTTGTAGGAAAAATTGGTCGTGAAGAAATAGGCTCGCCCGTTCTGCAGAGGCGCCGCTCCGCTGTTGTAGCTGTTCCAGTAGGTGATTTCAATACCATCCTGCTGATCGGGGCTCTCGATTCCCACCGTGCTGTAAGGGATGTCGTCGCTGTATCCGTAAACCTGCTGGATATTACTGTACTGGAAGAGGATTTCACCGTCTCCGGTGGGCGTCGGATAATACGCCGGATCGAAGAGGATCACCTGAAACTTCTCCAACGGATTCGGCGAACCCAGAGTGGGCATCTGATACCATTCGATGATCACGCGGTGATTGGTGAGGTCGCTCCAGGCGTAGACTTTTCCTGTGGAAGTCGTCTTCAAATCGTCCCAGAAAGGAGCGATCATAGCGTAAGGACCCACGCAGGAAGGGATGGGATAATTGCGGAAATCCGAGAAGGAATTGTTGGCGCCCATCGAGATCCAGCCATTGCTGCAGACGGTGATGGCGTTGTAATCCACACCGTAATACTGGAACGTAAACGGGAGGTTTAAGACGACGGACATATCCTGATTTTCGCTCGGATCACTGATCGCCAATTGCGTGCCCTGCCCTCCCTGAGAAGGGTTGATCTCCACCCAGTTGTAGGTGGGACATTGAGCATAATTCAGATCTGTGTTGTCGAAGCAGTAGTAGCCATATTGATCGGGACCTTGCGGATCCGCTGAACTTCGATTTCCCAAGGTGATCGTAATGGTATCCGTCTGAGTCGCATTCGAGGCACTGGCGTAGATCACCTTCAACTTCGCGTAGTGCCCGGGCGGCGTATTGGCGGCGGCAGTGAGATTGAAAGGATCGGCGAGACAGGAGCCGGCGGATCCGGCGTTGATGGTGCCGAAACCCGCGGTGGGATCGTTGACGGTCACATACGAATCAAGAGAAGTCAACGAAGCGGTCAACGAAGCGGCATTCTTACCGCCCAGGTTGCGGACTGCAAAGATGAAATCCGCCGTTTCTCCGGGTGAAAGCAAGGTGTCGGCGCCGCTGGCATACGCCGAAAGGGTCGTAATGGAGTAGGAGACGACTTCCAGATCGAGACCTCCGCTCCAACTCCCCTGACCGGAGCCGATCGCAAAATCCAGATGGATGTTATGACCGTGAGGACAATCGGCGGATACATTCAAGAGAAGGCTACCGGAGCTGCTCCCCGTTGCGCCCGGCGCGAGATTCGGGAAACTCTGCGTCGGGTTGCTCAGAGTCACATACGGATCGTTCTCCGTCGCCGTCACGCTGACTCCTGTCGCAGTCGTGGTGTTCCCGTAATTTTTGAATGTCAGGGGGATTTGCACAATTTCGCCAGGATTGATAATATGATCCCCGTCGCCGGAACTGCCGCCGAGGTTATCGTCATCCACTGTGTGGCTGTAATAGCCGACCGCCACCCCGGCTTGCTCCACGTTCAGCGAATCCACAATGGGATAAAAATTATGCTTCGTGACCGTAACTTTGACATTCCCTGTGGACGTCACATTCAGCGGCAATGTAACCTGCCCGTTTACGTCGGTCAGTCCGACCACATGAAGATCCGCGTCCGGCTTATAGAGACATACAGCCGCGCCTTCCAGAGGTCCTACGCCGGTTTCCTGAACGGTGAAGCTCAGAGAATTGACGCCCCATTGAACCGTTTCAGGGATGGTGCAGGTCAAATATTGGATCGCCCGGTTGTAGATTTCAACGCCGGGATCGCCGGCAAGCGCGGCATATTTGGAGAACTCGGAAACCGATGAGGGATCGTTCGTTTGAAATGCGTTGAACAGTTCCAATTTGCCGCGGTTCAACGCATTTCCCGCCTGCGTCAAGCCCTCATCGAAGAGCCCGGCGAAGGTGCCGTACGAAAGGGTGTTGTTCTGCCGAGTGTGGGTCAGGAGCGTCGCCGTGCCCACGCAAGCAATCGCGCCCTTGGGCACCGTGGGAGTACCCACCGCCACGAAATGCTCCATCAAGGATTCGCTGGATCCGGCGAATCCGCCGGTACCGCAGGTGATGGTGACTACAAACGGCAGTTTCCTCCCGTTGGTCAGATTATCTATGCTGCTGACGTAAAAATTCTCCATCAGATAATTACCGCGGTAGTTTGCAATGCTCACACCATTATTGATCGCCGGCGTTAACGTCCCCGCCACGGAACCAGACATATTGTACCAGAAGGTATCAATGCGGGTGAATTCGTTCTGCACCATCCGGGTCTTAATGTAACGATTCACCTGAATGGTCGAAATTCCCGACCCGGATTGTCCCGCGATGAGAACCCCTTGATGATACCAATTCGAATCAGTGATGTAAGGCATCTTCTCGTAAAAAAGCACCTTATTGATCATCGTCTGGGTTTCGGTGGCGTTGTCCGCCGGCAGACGCCCCACGGCGACATCCGCCAGAATATCACTTCCGTCCAGCTGGGAATAAGGGTGGTCAATCTGGTCTGAAGGCCAGCTTCCGACCGTCCAGCCGGGCAGAGCGTAATCGCCGTCTACATCTCCGAACAAGAGGACAAACTCCGGTGGAGTCGGCCAGGTATTGTATGCGGTTTGTATGAGATTCTTAATGGTCGTATTGGTCGCACCCGGCGAGAAGGTCTGCACGGTAACCGAATGTCCCTTCCTCTTCTTCCAGTCCACCAATGGGTTGAGCAGATTTAGAAGATTGGCGTCGTTTTCGCAGACGATGAGGTAGGAACCCACGGCTTCAGCATCCACATCGAGGTCATCGTGATTCACCAGCAATCCGCTCAGGCTCTTCGCCCAGGAAGACGACAACAAGACCTGCCGCTCCGGAACGTTCCGTTCGTCCGTACCTTCGAAGTGAACCGTCACTCGGAAACGGTGCGCAATTCTGACTTCGCGGGTCACCGGATTATACTGCACAGGGTTCATCGTCAAACTGACCAGCCGGACGCCGCGGGAGATTGCGGGTTCCCCCACGACCACGCGTCTTTCAGGGTAGAAGGTATCGCGCGAATAAGTCGCCTGGTCGAAACGCACCGGCTGAGGATAATCCTGTAAATCCTCAGGGTCTATTCCCTGAGCCGGCATCAGATCCAATCCTGAGATCGTCGTGGATTCGATGACTTGAAATTCGGCGCGAACCCCCGCAGTCGCCGGCAACGCGATCAAACGGGAGAAATTGGGTACTTCTGGAGCGCCTGCCTGGGATTCGAAGCCCCCGCCGGGGATATCCAAACGATCCCAGCGTCGTCCTTCCAGGACTCCTTCCAATCGTTCCAAAATCGGAACGCGCACTTCAAATTGGATCTGTTCCGAGTCGCGTTGCAGCAATGTAACTTCAGGTCTTTCGCTGTAAAGATCGGTGCGCAGCGCAATTTCTGCGGAAAATGCGCTGGCAGCAATGGCGAAAAGCACCAGGCATGACAGGGTCAGCAGCGCATTATATGGTGAGCGATTCTCAGGTTTCATATAAAAACCTCCTGTTATGGTAATGGGGCAATCCTCACGGATTGCCCCGGAATCTTTCATACGCCACCCTGCAACCGACAGGATGACACGTCGTTTTTTTATTATTTCAAGAGCACCAGCTTCTGCGCCGCATGGAAAGTTCCCGCTTCCATCCTCAGCAGATACATTCCTGAAGACAGATGGGAAGCGTCCCAATTCAGATGGTGAGTCCCCGCCTTCAAATCTCCATTCACCAAGGAAGCCACCTTGCGACCCATCAAATCGAAGATTTCGAGGGTTACACGGCTGTCATAGGGCAAGTCGTAACTCAGCGTTACCCGCGGATTGAACGGATTGGGATATGCGGAATGCAAAGCGAAGCTTTCCGGCAGATCCGAAGCCGCCAGCATAGAGGACGGATTGGTCAGCCATTCGTCGAAGCTCTCCCCGGTGTTGTCCCAATTGACCACCAACGCTCCATCGCCTGTGCTCAACTTGGTGTAGTTGAAGCTGCTGCTGTCCCACTTCACATTGGAGTAGATTCCCACATATCCGCGATAGGTATACGTTCCGGCGGGTGCCGTCGAAGGCACGTTCTGCGTCCGCTGGCGCTGGATGGTGAAGCTTGCAGGAATCGTGAGATTCACCGGGCCCAGCATCGGTCCCTGCCAGGTTCCACCGGGCAGGAGCTGCATAATCCAGCCGTCCAACGTTGCGGGCGACGTCCCGTTATTGGTGATCGCCACATTGAAGTTGAAACTTCCGCCGGAAGCCGGTATCTGTATAGGCGGATTCAGCGGCGTCAGCAGGATGGACACATTGGAACCCGGAGGGGCATAGTCGAAGCTGGTGGTGAAGAGGTATGCCCGTCCGTTTTGCAGCGTCGCCGCCGCGGGATCGCGGTAGCTGTTCCAGTAAACAACCTGAATACCGTCCTGACGGTTCGGATTCTCGATTCCCACCGTGCTGTAGGGGTTATCGTCGCCGGGACCATAGTATTCCTGAATCGCCTGATACTGGAACAGAATCGGCCCGTCCCCCGTAGCGGTCGGATAGTACGCTGGGTCGTACAGGATGACTTCGAAATTCTGCTGGAAACTTCCTCCCAAATTCGTCATGCGGGACCATTGGACGACGAAACGGTGGTTCGCCGCGTCGCTCCAGGCGAAAACGTGCCCCGGATTGGTGATCAGATCATCCCAGAACGGAGCGATCTGTCCGGTCGGTCCGATGGCGGAGGGGATCGGATGGTTGCGGAAGTCGCTGTAGGACGCATCCGGTTCCGTGGCGATCCAGCCGTTGGAGCAGATGGTGATCTGCGTGACAGGATTACCGTAGTATCGGAATGTGAACGGAAGGCTCACCACCATCGAAACGTCCTGATTCTCGCCGCCATCGTTCAACGGCAGTTGCGTGCCGGAACCCCCGTAACCCGGATCAATCTCCACCCAGGAATAGGTCGGCCTCAGGGGGTAATTCGCATCGGTGTTATCGTAGCAGTAATACCCGTACCCATCCGGACCCTGCGGATCCGCCGCCGTGCGCGTCCCCAGTTTGATGGTGATGGTATCCGTTTGCGTCGCGCCGTTGGCGTTATAGGCGACCAATAATTTGGCGGGATAGCCGGGCGGCGTGTTGGTGATCGCGGTCAGATTAAAGGGATTCGAAGAGCAATTTCCGGCAGCTCCCGCATTAATGGTTCCGAATCCCGCGGAATTGTCGTTCACGGTGACGTAAGGACTAAGGGAGGTGATCGTTGCCATCAGGGAATTTGCATTCTTAGCACCTATATTGCGGACGTTCAATATAAAATTCGCCGTTTCCCCGGGGGAAAGGAGGGTATCGCTGCCGCTGGCATATGCGGAGAGAACCAGCATATCGTACGATATTACATTCAGATCCAGCACGCCGCTCCAGGTCCCCTGCGAAGTCGTTGTGACCAGATTCAGCTGAATGGGGTGACCGTGCGGCGTTTCCGGCGCGATGTTCAGCAGGAAGCTGCCCGAACTATTGCCGGTGGCACCCGGCGCCAGATTCGGGAAGGTCTGCGTGGCGCTGGAAAGCGTCACGTAGGGATCCGTCTCCGATGCGGTTACGCTGATATTGGTCGCCGTCGTGGCGTTGCCGTAATTCTTGAAAACCGTCGGAATCTGCACCGCTTCACCGGGATTGATGATTCCGTCGTTATCGCCGGAACTTCCACCCTGATTGTCGTCATCTATGGTGTGGCTGTAATACCCCACCGTCACGGCGGATTGAACGACATCCAGCGAATCTACGATCGGGTAATAATTGTGTTTCGTGATGGTCACCTTGACGTTGCCCGGAGCGTTGACGGAAATAGGCAGCGTAACCTGCCCGAGTTCATTCGTCGTTCCCACAGACTGCAACTCGTCCGCCTTATAATAGCAGACGGTGGCGCCTGACAGAGGCCCACCTCCCGCCATATTGACCGTCAACGTCAATTCATTCTGTCCATAGGGGATGTTATCCGGCACATTGCAGGTCATAAATTGAATCGCCGCCGAGTATAGCTCCAGACCCGGGTCACCCGCCAACGCCAGCCAGTTGCTGAAGCTCGCCGTATGAGTCGGGTCGTTGTAATTATAGGCATTGTAGAGTTCCAACTTGCCGCGGTTCATCGAGGTCGCCGTCTGGGTTATCCCCTCGTCGTAGATGCCGGCATAAATTCCGATATCGAGCGAGTTGTTGTGCCGCGTCGTAGTGGAAGAGGTCGCGATGCCGATGCAGGCGACGGCGCCCTTGGGAGTCGTCGGTGTCCCCACGGAAAAGAAGTGCTCCATCAAGGATTCCGATGAGTTAAACCCGCCCGTCCCGCAGGTGATGATCGTGCAGAACGGCAGTTTGCGGCCGTTGGTCAACGCGTCAATGTTGGAATTTCCGAAGCCGCTTACACCAATGTAACCGCGATAATTCGCAAAGGTCACTCCATTGTTGATCGCATTCGATAAAACCGTCGGAACAGATCCGCCCATGGTATACCAGAGAGTGTCAATGCGCGTGAAGCCGTTCTTCAGCATGCGGGTCTTGATCCAGCGGTTGGTCTGGATAGTGGAAATTCCCGAATAGGACGATCCCGCCAGCAGAACGCTCTGATGATACCAATCTTGATTTTCAATGTAGGGCATCTTTTCGTAGAAAAGCACTTTATTGATCATCACCTGAGTCTTCGTCGCATCCGTAGCCGGCATCCTGCCCAGAGCGACATCCGCCAGGATATCGCTGCCATCCAATTGGGAATAGGGATGATCAATGTTCCCGCCGCTGTAATACCAGCACGGCAGGGTGTAGTCGCCGCTGGTGTCGCCGAACAACAATACGTATTCCGGCGGCACCGGCCAGGTATTGTAGGCATTCTGAATCAGATTCTTGATCGTCGTGTTCGAGGATCCGGGCGTGAACGTCAGGATGCTCACCGAATGTCCTTTACGGCGCTTCCAATCCACAAACGGCTGCAGGTTATTCAACAGGGTGCTGTTGTTCGCGCAGACGATCAAATACGAACCCATATTCTGCTCATCCACCAGATTATCGTCAAGATTCAGAGTCTGGGATCGCATCATATTCGCCCAGGAGCGCGAAAGCGGGATCTGGCGTAGCGGCACATTGCGCAGGTCCGTCCCTTCGAAATGCACGGTGACGCGGAAACGATGGGTGATCCGCAATTCTTTGGTTACGGGATTGTACTGAATCGGATTCACCTGCAGAGTCACCACCCGCAAACCGCGCATCACCGCCGGTTCGCCGATGATGACCCGCCGTTCGGGGTAGAAGGCATCCCGCGAATACGCCGACATATCGAAGTGCGTAGTTTGCTTGAGTTCCGCCAAATCCACTGGATCCACGCCCTGAGCCGGCATCAGATTCACGTTTTGCAGGGTGCTGGTCTCGAGCGCCTCAAATTCGGCACGCACCCCCGTTCGGGCAGGTATAATCAACAGACGAGTGAAATGCGGCACTTCCGGAGCACCGATCTCTTGTTCGTACCCGCCGCCGGGAATTTCCACGCGATCCCAGCGCCGACCATCCAGAGTTCCCTCGAGGAGCTCGATTCCGGGCAATCGGTACTCGATCTGAATCTGATCGGATCCCTGCTGCAAGATCACCGCTTCCGGCTTCTCATCCTGGACATCCGTCCGAACGGCGATGAAGTCAGCGGCGGCAGGACTGAAGGCAAACCCGAGGATTGCCACGCAAACAACGATTCTCCATGTCAGCATTAGTCCACTCCATGTTTCACAAGGGTTCATTGCCTAAAGCAGAAAAACCGCGATCTACCTTTCGCGGTTCGAATCCGTGCTCTTTTGCTTTCGAAAGAGCGCCGGATTTCTCCATCCCGATAGCAGTCGCTTGAGTTCAGTACAAACGGGTTTTTGAATTCCAAAACAATATACGCAAAGATTTGCGCAATTGCAAGTATTTTTTTTCAAGAGAATTTTTTTACGTGCTTCGTACAAACCGGCCGAACGGGATTTTTCAGTGCGGAGAACTTCGCAACGGTGATTCTGGATAGAGTGAAGAGTATATCCGAAGCAGAGCCTCGCCTTCCCGATCCCAATTAAACTTCTCCCGCGCAAGGTGATAGCCGTTCTCGCTGAAACTGCGAAGCTGATCCAGGGATTTCGCCAGGCGGATGACCGCCTCGGCGATGCGCTCGGGTCGCTTGGCGTCCACGGTCATTCCGGCCGGATTCTCGCGGAAAAAGCGACGCCAAAGCGGGAAATCCGAAGCCAGGCAGGGCAAACCGAAAGTCATATAATCAAAAAATTTGGTGGAAAGAGACGCCTCAAAATTCGGATGCGGCTGCAAGGGGATCAACCCCAAGTGTGCGCGTTTCAGGAGCTGTCCCATCTCACGCAGATCCAGATAACCGTGCAGTGTGAATCGAGCTTGCGATTGTGCTGATAATCCTGCGATGCGCCTTTCCAGATCGGGCGGGCGGATCTTCCCCACCAGATCAAGCCGTACATTGGGGAAGACCTGCTTCACGATCTCCAGCATCTCGATCATCTTCAGCAATCCGCGATCTTCCGTCAGCGATCCGACATAGAGCAGGTTTAGCTCCCGATCAGGATCGAAAGAACCGTAACGATCGAAGAAAGGAAAGTCCGGCGTGGGGATCAAAGCGTAGTTGCGAATGATATGAATGTTGGCACGGGATGGAAACAGAGGCGCGTAGCTTTCTTCCGCGAGCAGGACGGCGTCATAAAGAAAAGGGCTCCAGCGCAGAAGTCGGAAAAAGACGCCCGCCACCGGCGATCTGACCATAGCCGGAAGCCAGGTTCTCCCTCGGATCGCCGCCCGGGGATGTTCATGCACATCGCAGATGAACTTCTTGCGTCCGAAAAGCGCAAAAGGCAGCAGCAGAAGCGCCAGTTCCGGATCGTGGAAATGCACCACATCAGCTCGCGAACGGCGGATTTCACACAACGCGCGCAGCCAGAGTCTCGGGCGACCCCAGCGGGTTTTCCACACGCCGATGGGATGAATCTCCACCCCATTCGTTATACGCTTCACCCCATCGTCCACAGCCGCCAATATAACTTCGTGCTGTTTTGCCAGCGTGCAGGCTTCTTTGTGAAAGACGCGCGGGTCATTCCAGCGATGGACTGTGGAAAGAATCAGGATCCTCATCGGGGAACAAAACGGGAAATTCTCTCTTTTTGCGCTCTTCTTCTGTCTCGGCAGATCGTCCTTCGAATTCCAGGATCAGGCTCTCCGGATCGAATAAATCCGGCTGCAACGGTCGCGCTCCCTTCGCGATAAACTGCTGCGCCGCATCCGCCAAGGGTTCGACTGGGGTCGGCTGCAGGATATAGACCGGAAGCTTCAGCCGCATCGCAATCCTGCCGGTGCCGCCGGTACCGCCGGTGAATCCCGGTTCGACCAGCACCAGCACCCGGGAAAGCGCGGCAAGCAGGCGGTTGCGCTGCATGGCGCACCCGTTCGTCCAGCCGAACTCGGGCGGGAATTCGGAAAGGATCAGCGTATTTTCATCTCTAAGGAATGATTTCAGTGCGCTGCGCAAATTCGGCTTGTAGATTCCCGTCGGTAACACGATGACGGTTCCGACGCCGCATCGAATGCCGGCCAGATGCGCGGCTTCATCGGCGCCGCGGGCACCTCCGGAAACGACAACCCATCCCTGCTGTGCCGCCATTTGACAGATTCGCGTGACAGCAGAAAGACTCGCATCCGACGCTTTCCGCGAACCGCTGATCCCCAAGGCGGGATAATTCAGCAATTCCATATTGCCCCTCGCAAAAAGGAGGGGAGGCGCCGCCCTTTTCAACAATTCGAGGATTCTCAGCGGATACTGCGCATTCGCCGTCGTCAGGGTGCGGATGCCTTCCCGCGCGCATTGAAAAAGATCCTCCGCCGCATCCCTTCTGGGATTCCGCAGCTCATAGATCTGCGCCGCATTGAGATGCAACTCCTGCGCTAGCTGACAGTCCGGCAATTCCAGCAGTCGTTGGATCGGCATTCCGAGGTGAAACAAACGGGCTGCGAATCTGCCGAATCCAACGGATCCCATGCCGGGAAGACGCAAAACCCTAAGCGCCGCCGCGGCTTCATCCAGGGACTCAGCGTTCTCTGAGTTCTGACTTGGTTGAATCTGCATCGTGCCGAGTCTTCGGACACCGATTTTCGATATGGAACCGTACTCGATGTATAATTACGGATATCAATATAGTGAATCCACCGGGAAAAAACAACGTTTTTATCCTCATATCCATAGTTTCCATCGCGATCCGCGAATTATTTCTTGACTCTAATTGCGCAGCAGAATATATTGAACCATTTGTTCGCCCGATATCATGCAGGAAAAATACCGCGTTTTTCCGCCCATCGCCCTTTGTACAGCGTTCATTTTCTGCTCCGGCTGCGGCGATTCGCCGGATTCGGATTTCGTGACGTGGGAAGAATACGTCAACGTTCCCGCCGGTATTGACTCGGAAACTCCGCCGCTCCCCATCATCCTCTCCTTAAACGGCGAAAAGGGCAACTTGCTTTATCTGGGCGTTGAACATACCGTCTGCATACAACATCCGAACCTGATCCAAATCGAGCTTGCCTGGGATCATTTCCACCCCACGCTCGCCTTCAGTGAAGGCGGCGTCTGGCCTCTGTGCGATTCCCGCGATGAAGCCGTACGCCGCTTCGGAGAAGGCGGACTCTTGCGCTATCTCGCGGCGAGAGATTCCGTCCCGATCCGCAGTCTGGAACCCAAGCGAGCGGATGAAGTCCGGAAATTGCGTCGCTATTTTAGCGCCGAAGAAATCAAACTGTATTACGCTTTGCGCAACATTCCGCAATGCGGAAAGAGCTGCAACGCCGATATCCGCCTCGAAGACTATTTGACCGGCATGTTGAACTGCATCAACAATGTGCAAGGGCTTACCGGAGCACCGCGCAATATCGAAGAGCTGGAATCCAGCGTGCGCCGTTTGTTGCCGGATTTAGACGACTGGCGTACGATTCCGGCGAAATGGTTTGATCCGGCGCAGGATCACACCTTCTTGAATCACATTGCGAGGCGTTCCGCAGAGGTGCGGGATCGGCATATGGTTCTGCAATTGACCGCAGCAGTCCGCCGAGGCGGCCGAGTCTTCGCCGTGGCGGGTTATCACCATGTGGAGATGCAGAAGAAGGCGCTGAGCGGGCGAATTGAGAAATCCGCACCCCTGTTCACTGCATTTTGATCTCTTCCGGTCGAATTCGCTTACCATGCACTTCCGCAAATCTACGATAAAAACCTTGACTTTCCCAGCGTACAACGATTTCTTAATAATACAGCGCGGCGGCTTCTCGCAGCGCTATAAATGTTTCGAACCTGGGGACTGATCTCTTGTCTTTATTTAATCGCATCAACTTGCGCGCCAGAAAGCAGTTTCTGGAATCTTCCGCTCTGTTCCTGAACATCTTGCGCTGGACTGTTCTCGCGACCATCGTCGGCGCCATCGTAGGCGGATCCACCGCCGTTTTCATCTTCGTCCTGCATATTTCAATCCATTTCATGCAACGATTTCCGTACTCCTTCGCGGCTCTCCCCATCGGCTTGTGGCTCTCTGTGAAGATGACGAAATCCTTATCGCCCTTCGCCGCAGGGCACGGCACCGAAAAGGTCATCGAGGCGGTACATCAGCGGTCCGGAAAGATGAATCCTTTGGATGCGCCGGTCAAACTGGCAGCGACGGTGGTCACCATCGCAACGGGAGGTTCCGCGGGAAAGGAAGGTCCCGCCGCTCAAATCGGAGCCACGCTGGCTTCGCTGTTCGCGGACATCACGAAGCTCTCCGATAGCGATCGGAAAAAGCTGGTCATCTGCGGGATTTCCGCTGGATTCGCCGCCATTTTCGGCACTCCCGTAGCGGGCGCTCTCTTCGGCGTCGAAGTCCTGTTTCTCGGCCAGATTCTCTACGAAGTTCTATTGCCTTCCTTCATCGCGGGCATCACCGCATATCAGGTATCCAGCGGACTGGGAGCCAGTTACTTCTGGGATAAAATCAAATGGATGCCGACCTTCAGCGAAGCGCTCTTCTTTAAAATTATTCTTTCCGGTGTATTATTCGGCTTCGTATCCTTGCTCTTCATCGAAAGTCTGCGCTGGGGTGAGCGTTTCTTTCGCCGCTACGATTCCACGCCGCATTTCAAACCGATCCTGGGCGGATTGATCCTCGTTGGATTCGGGTTGTTGGGCGCATCCGAAGGGTTGGGACTGGGTGTTGACACTCTGGAAAAGGCGCTGGCAGGGAAAAATTTACCAGGCTGGCTGTGGCTCTTCAAATCCGCCGCAACAGGCATTACTCTCGGCTGCGGCGGAAGCGGCGGCGTCATCACCCCGATTTTCACCGTCGGAGCGACGTTCGGATCCATCTGGAGCCGAATCATTCATCTCGATCCAGCACTCTGCGCCGCGCTCGGGATGATCGCGGTTTTAGCCGGCACCGCCAACACTCCC
>CAZUTK010000065.1:0-15483 GCA_964623265.1 uncultured bacterium
CGAGCTTTGCGGCGTGCTCCGCAATGCCGCGCACCGTCTCCAAACAGAAATCCCGGTCCAGCTTTAAACCCATCTGCGTGGGCTTCAAGGAGATGTTGGCGTCCAAATTTTCGCTGCGGATGGCGTCGAGCACCTGCAGATACTGCCGAGCATATCCTTGGGATTCCTCTCGCCGAGTGACATGCTCACCCAGCACATCCATGGTGGCGCAGGCACCGAGCGAGTTCAACTTCTTCACGACTCGGACGGCGTCTTCCAGCTTCTCCCCTGAAATATATGGCGCGGAGAAGTATTTCACGATAGGTTTGGGCACGAAGGGAAGCGTCTGAGCAATGCCGCGATTGACAAGATTCATTTTCGTCTGTCCAGCTAAAAATGTGATGCACCGCACTCAATGTAATGAAAAATTGCTCAAACTACAAGAGAAAATCCTCAGACAGTTGGTTGAAAATATCGTCAATAGTTAAATTAGCAAATTTCGCATTTCTGAATGTATGTTTCTGATAATTAAGAAGATATTTACGCAGAATGAGGCAGATCGAGCTCGACGGTTTGAATCCTGCTCCCCCGAGCTGATAAGAATCTGTTAAAATTCCTGGTGCAGCGAAAAAAACGCTTGACTCCGAACCACAATTCACCTAAATTAAAACAACCCCGTCCTCTCAACGGAATTGCGCTATGAATTATAAAACCGCCGTTCCTCTCAGCCTCTTGTCTTTCTTCCTGGCGGGCGTCCTTCAAGCTGCGATCCTTTCCCCCGAACTGGCTCAGATTGCCGCTTCCTCCGCGCCGACCGAATTCATCCCCGTCAATCTAATCCTGCGAGATCAAATTTCCTTCCAGGATTTGTATCCGCGCGTACGACATCTGCCCAAAGTGGAAAGGCGCGCCCGCGTCATTCGAGAGTTGCGCGAGCTGGCGAATCTGACGCAAAGGAAACTCCGCGCGGATCTGGATGTCCTGGTCCTCGCCGGCAAAGCCCGCTCTGTGCGGCATTTGTGGATACGCAACGCCATCGCCCTGGAGATCCAGGCGATCGAACTGGAACGTTTGGCGGGAGAACATCCCGAACTGGCGCTGCTGCGCTGGGATCCCCCTCGTCCGCTCGCAGAAGTGCTGGATGTCGTTGCGCCGGATCGGGAGTCCTCCGCCCTGCTGGGTGAGACAGACGTGATCAGCTGGGGAGTGCTGGACATCCAGGCGCCGCAAGTCTGGAATCTGGGGTACCGGGGGCAGGGCGTGGTTATCGGCAATCTGGACACCGGCACGGATTACAATCATCCGGATTTGGCGGATCACATCTGGGTGAACCCCGGCGAAGACTTGAACGGCAACGGCATTGTGGATCCTTCCGACTGGAACGGCGTGGACGACGATCAGAACGGGTATGTGGACGACCTGCGAGGCTGGGCGTTCGACACCCACAGCGCCGAAGTGATGGATTACAGCGGGCACGGTACGTCCACCGCTGGCATCGTCGTAGGGGACGGCACCGGAGGAAATGCCACCGGCGTTGCCCCGCAGGCGAAGTTGATGATCTTGAAGAACTCCAGCGGCGGTGAGAGTATGTACTGGGAAGCTCAGCAGTACGCCATCGCCAACGGCGCGGATGTCGTCACCAGTTCGCTCTCTTACAAATGGCGCTACATCCCCCGTCCCGACTACGCCACCATGCGCCACAACACGGAAATGGAACTGGCTGCGGGCGTGATTCACTCCAATTCCATCGGAAATGAAGGAGATAACCTGAACACCGATCCTATCCCCTTCAATATCTCCACGCCCGGGAACTGCCCCGCACCCTGGTTTCACCCCGATCAACTCCTGCATGGCGGCTTGGCGTCCATCCTGGGCAACGGCGCCTACGGCGCGAATCACCAGATCAAGGATTACTCCAGCATTGGGCCCGCCGCCTGGCTCTTGCGGGACATTCTTCAGCTGGACCCCAACTACCCCTGGCAGTTGAATTGGCCCGAAGAGTACAACGATTATCCCTATCAAAGCGCTCAATATCAAGCCTTGATTAAACCGGACCTGGCGGCTCCGACCGACGTCACCACCACCGCCATGGGAGGCGGCTACGTCACGGGTTTCAACGGCACCTCCGCCGCCACACCGCACACCGGCGGCACCCTCTGTCTGCTGCTCAGCGCAGACCCGCAAGCCACGCCGGAGACTCTAGCGCAAATCCTGATGTCCACCGCCGTGGATATGGGACCGGCGGGCAAGGACAACCGTTGGGGAGCCGGCCAAATCAACGCCTATGCCGCCGTCACGGCGCTGCTCTCTTCCATCAGTGCGACGCTGACGGGCACCGTTTCCGACGGCAACACCGGCTTGCCCCTGAATGGCGCCGGCGTGGATTTGCCCGATCTGCAGATCTGGACGCAGACGGATTCGCTGGGATTCTACATCCTGCCGGGCATCCCACCCGGATCGCACGATGTGCGCTTCACCGCATCCGGTTTTGATACCCTGATCATCCCGAATCTCGAATTCACCATCGGGATCGTGGAAACCCTCTCGGTTTCGCTCTCGGGACCTCGCATCCAGGTGGAGCCCGACGCGATCACGGCCGGCTTGCATGAAGGGGAGACTCTGCAAGTTCCCATCACTGTGCGCAACACCGGCAGCTCGGACTTGGTCATCGCCTTCAGCAAGCGCGGGGATTGGACGCCCAACAGTCTTTATGCTATGATCCAGGCGCAGGCGGCGACCAGCGACGACAAACTCTTTGGCGTGGAAATCGCAGACGGATCGCTCTGGGTTACGGGCGGAAACGGAAACCAAGAGCCGAACTATCTCTACCGTTTCTCCTTCGAAGGAGTACTTCTGGACACTCTCCAACAGCCTGCTTCCTCTTCGACCTGGGGCTGGAGGGATCTGGCTTGGGACGGGCGGTATCTGTACGGTTCATCCGGCACCGAAATTCAAGGAGTGGATCTGAACGGAAACCTGCAGACCGTCATTGCGGGTCCTTTAGCGCTGCATCGCGCCCTGGCGTACGACCCCTTGGAAGACCATTTCTATTCCTGCGATAACACCACGGAAATCGTGGAATTCAGCCGGGACGGCAATCCCCTGCGTTCTTGGACTCATGATCTCCACATTCAAGGCTTCGCCTGGCACCCGCAGGATGAGGACGGCTATCCGCTCTACATCTTCTCCCAGGACGGAACCGGCGCTCTGCTGCGCGTCAGCAAGATGAATCCCGAAGACGGCGACATCGCATTCGTGATGAATCTCATCGGCTTATCCGGCGATCAGGCGGGCGGCGCCGCGATCAGCGGCGAAATAGATCCGGATCGCTGGTGCTTCGCAGGGCTGATCCAGGCGGGTTCGATCAGCCTGGACCGCGTTCAAGTCAATTCGCTGGGCGCGTATGCCCCCTGGATCACCGTCGAACCGATGGCTCAAACCATCCCCCCTGGAGGCGCATTAGATGCCGCTGCTTTCCTGGATGCCGGCGTGGTTCCGGTCGGCGAGTACGCCATCCATCTGATCATTCAGCATAACGCGCCGCAGCCCGAATTCGTCCTCCCGGCAACCTTGACGGTGCAGCCGACCTTCGTCCCGAATTCGCCCAGCGCGACACTTCTCGAAACCTTTCAGGTGGGACCCGCATTTCCCAACCCCTGCAATGCGCAGATGACCCTCCCCATCGCGCTCCCTCAGAAGGCTCAATTGATCGTGTCCATCTTCAATCTTCAGGGTCGCAAGATCGCGGATATCTTCGAAGGGACGAAAAGCGCGGGAATCCATCGCTTTACCTGGGATGCCGCAGGATTGTCTTCCGGAATCTATTTCTTTCGCGTGGAAGGAATCGGGATCCCGAATGACGGTTTATTTACCGCCGCAGGGAAAATTCTCCTGCTGAAATAACGCTACGGAAGGAGACGACGATGCAACCCAAAGCCATCGCATTATTGATCCTGTTCGCTCTGGTCGTGATCGTTCTGCTGCAGAACACGCAGGTGATCGTATTGCGGTTCTACTTCTGGAAAATCAGCATGTCGCAAATCGTGCTGCTTTTCCTCGTGCTGCTGCTCGGATTCATCATCGGTTTCATCACGGCGAAACTGACCGGTGGGAAAAAAGCCGCTTCCCGTCTCAATCCGTGAAAAACAGGCTGAAAGGTTGAATGATACGTTGATTTTGCGGAGGTCGAAATGAGGAAACGAATTTCATCTTGGTGCCTCTATCTGTGCGCTGCGGCATCTCTGCTCCTGCCCAATTTGGCAACTGCTGAAATCTGGATCGGGCGCATTCAGGTCGCTTCGCAAGATGAAATCGCGGCTCTTGCGGATCTTGGATTCGATGTGTATCACGATGAGCTGCCGGGCTGCGCCGATCTGGTTTTCGACGACGAGGGATACCATCGTCTGCTTTCGCTGGGCTACGACCCGCAGATGTTGACTCCGCTGAGCAGCCTAACTACCGAACGCATTGACCCGGAATACCACACTTATCTGGAGTTGACGGCGGAATTGCTGGCTCTGGAAGCGCAATACCCGAATCTATGCCGGGTGGATTCCATCGGCCGCGCCACCCAATTCCCCAGAACGATCTGGGCGGTGAAGCTCTCCGACAATGTGGCGCAAGAAGAGGATGAATTGGCGCTGTTTTACTTCGGCACCCATCACGCCAGCGAAGTCATGGGCTGCGAAACGCTGCTCTATATGATTCACCACTTCCTCGAAAACTACGGCATAGACCCCTCCGTCACCCAGTGGATGAACAACTACGAGATCTGGTTCGTCCCGCTGGTCAACCCCGACGGGCATTACGCCGTCACCGAGAACATCAACCTCTTCTGGCGGAAGAACGCCCGCGACATCAACAACAACAACATCTACTACGAATTCACGGGCGGCACCTGGTGGACGGACGATCACGAAGGCGTAGACCTGAACCGCAACTACAACTGGTACTGGAGCAACGATGGTTCATCCAATATCTGGAATTACAGCTATCGGGGGTCGGCTCCCTTCTCGGAGAGCGAAAATCAGGCGCTGCGAAGTCTGGCGGCGGCGCAGCGCTTCGTCGCCGGCATCAGCTTCCACAGTTACGGCGACGTCGTCATCGCTCCCTGGACCTGGCCCGGCGGATTGTACGCGCCGGATCAGGATGTCATCAACTCGATCGGCAATGCGCTGGCTGCGCACTTCCTGAAAGATAACAGCTCGCCCTTTTCGTACGATATCTACCCGGGTCAAGGCGGCCGCTGTCCGAATTGGTTCTACGGTTTCGCCGGCGCCATCGCCTACGACATCGAGCTATGCCCTTATCCCGTCTTCATCCCACCGGGGAGCCAGCTTGCGGAACGCGCGGCGCGCTATATGAACGGTTCGGTGCACCTGCTGGAGAGAATGTCGGGTCCGGGCATCACCGGACACGTGCGGGATGCGGTTACCAATCAGCCGCTCGCCGCCCGGGTGGAGATACAAGGGAGGATTTCTTCGCAAGTCAAGGCGCGCTTTGCCGAACCTCAATACGGGCGCTTCACGCGGCTGCTGAACAACGGGACCTACACCGTCCTCGTCGGGATGCCGGGCTATCAAACCCAGCGAATCCAGAACGTCGTCGTCAACAACGCGATGACGCAACTGGAGATTCAACTGCAGCCCTCCAGCGCGGTGGACGATTTCTTCGCAGAGCCAAGCTCCACATCGAAAACGACACTTGCGGCGGTGCAGACCGGCGCAGGCGATATTCGTTTCGATCTGGAACTGTATGCGCCGCAGCGCATCAGCCTGAAACTGTACAACCTGCTCGGTCGGGAAGTCGCGGATTTAGCCAACGGCTGGAGAGAAGCGGGCAGGCATGAGATCCACTTCAACCTCAACGCCTTGCCTTCCGGAATCTACTTCGTGAGGTTGCAGACGGCGGGATTTGCCGATGCAGTGAAGGTTGTCGTGCTGAAATAATCCGCCGGCGAATGCTGTCCGGCTATGGATTCTTGCGGATAACCTGCAGCACACTCATCGCCTGGACCATTTCATATAAAAATTACAGGGGCGCGAATATCACGCCCCTGCCTTTTTTCAGACCCATTTCACCTTATTTCATCAGCACCAGCTTCTGAATTCCAACTCTGTCTCCCGCCTGAATCCGCGCGAAATAAAGTCCCGACGGGAGACCTGTTGCGTCGAATGTCGCAGAGTAGCTTCCCGCTTCCCGCCAGCCGTTGGCTAAATCCGCGATTTGCCGCCCCGCGGAATCGTAAACCCGCAGCGAAACCCATCCCGCCTCTTGCAGCTGATAGCGCAGTTGAGCGTTGGGATTGAACGGATTGGGCGCGGCGTCCAGCCGAACCGCATTCGGCACTACACCGAGATTCACACCCGCTTCGAATGATTCCCCGCTGTTCGCCCAATTCCCTATGGCGGCGCCTTGATTATCCGTCGCCAGCTTGACGAAGTCGAAGCCGGCCTGATCCCAAATCCAGGAAGGGAAAATCCCCACGTAGCCGTTGTAAGAATACGTGCCGGTGGGTGCGGCAGCCGGAACCGTCTGCGTGCGGATGCGGGATATCGCCGCTTGCGCCGGCACGGTCAGAGGTATCGGTCCCAGAACCGGCCCATAGATCGAACCGCTCGGCAGCGTCACATCCACCCATGCCGAGAAGGTCTGCGGGGTCAACTCCAAATTAGCGATGGTAGCGCTGAAGTCGAAGCTCCCCCCGTTCGCCGGAATCTGGATGGGAGGGTTGATCGGCGTCATAGTGATGGTCACATTGCCCGGCACCCCCGTCGAAGTTACGATCGTCAGCTCCGGAGCCGGTCCCGTCGGACTCCCGTAGGCGCCGAAGAAATAGACGTAGCTGTAATACTGGACGTCGTTCGTGAATCCGATGCAGATGCGATTGTCCAGCAGATCCAGCGACCAGTTGTGCGCGCCTACATCGAGGGTAAAATCATAGTACGACACATAGCTGCTGAAGGCGATGTCGTTCGCCAGCAGCACATCCAGAGAAAGGCTCCCGGGCGTCGCCGTCGAGCGGGTCCAGTTGTCATCCCCACTGTAGTAAACATCAACCACGGGATTGCTGTAAGGGGAACCGAAGGCATTTTCAAGGTAGCAGCGCAAGGTCATAGATACAATCTGCGCGTTGTCCGGAATTTGCGTGACATCGAAGAGCAGAAAGCCGTTGACGTTGAGCAGACTTGCGCTCCAATAGGCGCGATGACGATTATCCTGCCAGGTCTGTGTCTGACTGATGCTGACGCTCTCGAAGGGTGTGATGACGTAGGTATCATCCGTCTGCCTTATGCCGTTGTCCGGTTTTGCGCTTATGGAATTCTGCAAGAATGCTCCTTCCTGCGTCCCATCCGCTGCGAATATTACTTGCCACGGTACAATCAGCAGAGCACCGAGTATAAATAGAAATAAAGTTCTCATCATAAATCCTCCTTCTTTGGGAACGATGCGTCTTTTTTTAGGGTGAAAGTTTCCGCTTTAATGATCACTTCAACAGCATCAGCTTCAGAGTCTCCGTTCTATCTCCCGCCGCCATTCGAGCGAAATAGATGCCGGACGGCAGCCGCGTCCCGTCGAAGGTCACTTCGTGTCCAATATAAACTATTTTAAAGCAACTGTCAAGCCCTATTTTCGCAGCAGATGAGATATTTTTCTATTGATAAACTAACGTCGAATCTCTTGTCGCTCCTTCCACTTCGCCAGTTCTTCTGCCTGATTCCAGAAGAAATTGAAGAGAGCGCGATAGGCATTCGCAATGATGCTCTGCTTGATGATCGCCATGGTCAATTCCATCCGCGGGGCGTAGGGATCTTCCTGAGCCACCAGCACCTCGCGGGAATCGAAGATCATCATCTTCAGCGGCAGCTGATCGGTGACGCGGATCTCTTCGCCGCGCTTTACGAAGAAATCCGCCAGCGGAGGGATCTGCCCGTGATCCAGCTCATACACCCAGCGCGAGACGCCGCCGCGAGCCACAAAGGCTTCATTTTCCTGTGCTTGTTCTTCGATTTTGCTGTCGGTATCGCAGGCGTAAGGGGGGCGGCCGAATCCGAGGATCTCCTTCTGAGCGCTGTGCACCAGCTGGCAATAATGGCGGTGGATGTTTTCCTTGCCATGAAGAATCTCGATATACTCCACTGGTTCAAAAGATTCACCCGCGGATGCGAAAACAGCGGACAGCTCTTTCTTCAGCGCTTCCGCGTCCTTGATGCGTTCTTCCAATTTCTGGATCGGAAATGCCAGCGCGGTCTGCGGATCCACGACTTCAAACGTGCGCTTATGCCCAGCGCGGCGTTCGCGACAATAACCCTGGCGCACCAGCCTTCGGATGATCTCGTAGACCTTGGTCTGAGGGATCCCGGAAGTCTTTTGCAGATCCGCCGCCGTGGCGCTGCCTTTGTGCAGCAGAGCCAGATAGACTTTGGCTTCCCGCTCCGATAACCCCAGGTCTATCAGCCTTTCGGTCAGATTGTTGCCTTCCATCCGCCTATTCCCCATTTGCCGTAATGCATCCCCCCATCAGGGTGATTTTCTATAAGAATATAACCCTTTCCCTAAAAAAAGTCAACGATTTTTCCTTATCATCCGGTCACCGAGTTATTTCAGACTTTAGACTCTCGCACCCCTTTAATACGGGATGCTCCCATTCCTTTCACCCGTTCGGTTGAATTTCCCTTGACAATCCGGATGCTTTTGGCTATATTGACCTGCAACTTGACCTCACTGCGCGAAAGTGGCGGAATCGGCAGACGCCCTGGATTTAGGATCCAGTGCCCGCGAGGGCGTGGGGGTTCGACTCCCCCCTTTCGCACAGCTACCGGCGCGCTTTTCGATCCCATGATCTATATTCGTTCCGCTGATTCTCCTGTGCCTGAATACAACCTGAAATGTCTCCCGCCGCTCGCCTGGATTCTCCCCGCTCTCGCCGGCGTGCTCATCTATTTCGCCACGATGTGCCGCACGGTCTATGTCGGTGACAGCGGCGAATTCGCTCTGGTCTTTAAGACTCTAGGGATCGCGCACCCGCCCGGCTATCCGCTTTTCACCCTGCTGGGACATCTCTTTGTCTCCCTCACCGCCTTTTTCCCGCCCGCCTTCAGCGCCAATCTGTTTTCCGTTCTCATCGCCGCCGCCCTCTTGCCGATCCTCGTGCTTCTGGTGAAAGAAGCCGGTCCCTTCCTCGCAGGCATCCTAACTTTGCTCTGGGCGTTTTCGCCGCTTTATTGGGGAGAAACGGTCGGAGTCGAAGTCTACACCCTTAATCTGCTCTTCATCGCCGGAATCGCCGCTTTTGCGCTGAGTTCCCATCCGAAAAAATGGCACCTCATCGCCTTCCTGTTCGGACTTTCTCTGGCGCATCACCTAACCTCCCTCGCTCTGCTTCCGGCTCTCGCATACGCCGTCGTGCAGGACAGATCAGCGCGCGGCTGGAAACAATCGCTGACTCAGCTCTTGCTTTTCTGCTTGGGTTTGAGCATCTACCTCTACTTGCCGGTGCGCGCCGGGCGCTCACCTCTGGCGGATTGGGGACATCCAGCTACGTTGAACTTGCTGTTCCATCACATCACCGCCGCTCAGTATCAACAAGCGACGGCTTTTTCCCTCGCGAATTTTCTGCAGAGCTTCAGACTCTTTTTCAGCCTCTTCTTGGACAGCTGGTCCTGGTTGGGAATCGCGTCCTTGTTGCTGGGGACGATCTTCGGCTGGAAGTCCGGCTCACGATGCATGCGTTTCGCCTGGATTCTCTTGCTTTCGAATATCATCCTCGTCGCCTTTTATCGCATTCCCGACATTGATCCTTATTATCTACCCGCTCTGCTGGCGGGCTGGATGCTGATCTGCGAAGGGGCGATCCGATTGATCGCTTCCCATCCATCTTCCACGCTTCGCCGAGCGGTTTACGCGGCAGCCGGCGCGTCGGTCATCTGCCTGCTCGCTCTGAATTTCTCCGAAATAGACCGCTCCAAAACGGACCTCGCCCGCCAATACGGCAAGTGGATTCTGGATACCGCTGGTTCCGGAACCGTCTTCACTCAGGACGACAACGCCAGTTTCGCGACTTTGTATCTGCGCTACGCGGAAGGATACCACACGGACGTTGAGGTGTACGATCAGGCTTCCAGACTCTTCGCTCTGGCGCACGCAGCTGGCCGCCTCGCCGGCGGGATCATTCCCGATTATCAAACTGCGCGGCGCATTTATCTCCAGCGCGCCCCTGGACCGAAGCATTTGGTCAAAATGCTCTACCCATACGACTCGGATTGGATGACGACCGACATCCCACTCTACTCCAACGGCATCCTCATATCTTCGGAACTTCCGGCGCGAAAGCCCGCTTTTCCGCTGTTCACAACGGACGCCTCACCCGAGGATTTCAAGTCGCGCCAAATCTTGATCAACTCGACTCTGACCCAGGGAGAGCATTATCTCCGGCAGTCCCCGCCGGATTCCGCCCTAGCGCTGCTTTCTTTCAAAAAAGCCCTCGATCTGCTGCGCGACGAACCCCGCGCCGCCCTGTTGAACCAGCTGGGGATTTCCTTCCGCCACTTGCGGATGGAAGATCTGGCGCTTCAAGCGTACGATTTCGCTCTGAAAGCGCCCCGAATAGCTGCCTCTGAACGCGAGGAAATCCTGTTCAATATCTCCAACATCTATAAAGACCGCGGCAACCGTCTGGCGGCGGTCCAAGACCTGCGCGGAGCGCTGGATGCGTTCCTGACCGCCCTGCGTTACGATCCCGAAAACTCGGGATTACTGTACAATGTCGGCGTCATTTACATAAATTATCTGAACGACCCCGCTCGAGGCATCCCGTACCTCGAATCCTACCTGCGCCTGAACCCGCAAGATGCAAAAGTGCGCGATCTCATTGACAGCCGCCGCCAATAATGCGCGAAACATTAAAATGCAATAATTTGCACTTGTATTTTGTGAAAGGAAAAGTTCTAATTTAATGCAAAATACACTTGAATCCCGACGAATTTCGTATTAAATTTCCGTGCAGATCAACTGACCATCCTTGGGGTTTTCTTCCATGCGTCTGTTGTTGACTTAAAGGACGAAAGAAACTTCACCATTTTCATTACAAATAAAAGGAGACCCTGAAATGAAAGCATGTGCGTTTCTCTGTTTGCCTGTGATCTGTCTGGCATGGCTCTGCGCGGCTCTTCCGGTTGCAGCCGTGGAGTACGTCATGGTACCCAGCGGTCAGCAGGTACTGCCCCCCGGGCTGGACAGCCCACAGCCCGATACGATCCGCTACGATACAGGCGGCAATCTCTATCTGCCGAACGCGCAGAACTACTGGGGCATCGTGCGCTTCACCGCCCCTTCCGATTTTGAACTGCGCTGCATCTACATTCAGATGTGGAACATCAACAATCAGCCGGATGGAGTGAACGTTGCCATTCTGAACGACAACGGCTTCGGACAGCCTGGAACGATCGTTTCCGGTCCGGTGCATCTGAACGGCCCGCTCTGGTATCCGCCGTTCACCTGGGCGGATGCCGAATTGCCGCAGCCTTTCCCCAACTTCGCGGCGGCGGAAAACTTCTTCGTCGTCTTCGGTCCCACCGGTCCCACCAGCCAAGGGTGGTTCCTGATGATTGACGGCACCGGCAACACCGAAAACCGCTCCGGCTTCAGCACCAGTTCGTCCGGACCCTGGCAATTCACGCTTTCGGGGGATCTGATCGTGCGCGCCGGCGGTGAAGTCACCACCACCTTTGTGGATCTGGGAGTCACCTCCTGCTTCAACGACGTGCAGAAATTCTTCCTGAGCCCAGGTGTGCCGGTGAGATACCGGGCGGAAGTGAAGAACTTCGGCAACGAAGACGCTCTGACCTACCGGGTCGTCTGGAAAGTGCTGAACTCCGGCGGGATGCAGGTTTTCGCGGACTCGGCGGATTTCGGAACGCTGGCGGCGGGAGCCACCGCCACGGTGGACTGCCCCTCCCTCTGGACGACCGGCGCGGCGGGGTACTACAAGGCGCAGGCAACCGTCGTTTACCCCGGCGAACAAAACCCCGGCAACAATACCAATTACCTCGAACAGGGCATCGGAAACTTCGGCACGTTCTGGTATAAATACGACGACGATCAGGCGAACACCAACATCTCCGCCACACCTGGATTCGGCTGGGGCAACAGCTTCATCCCCCAGCAATATCCTGTAAAAGTGGACTCGGTGCAGATCGGCATCGCCGGCGCCATCGCCGCCAGCGAAGTCCCAATCGTCAACTTCGTCGGATCCACGATGACCACGCTGTACACCTATACCGGTCCGATGGTCGCCGGCATGAATACCATCAACCTGACCGGAGCCGATATCAACATCTTCTCCGGCTCGATCGGCGTGGGCTATATGTATCAAAACGGGGGCGCGATCTATAAGGACAGCGATCAACCTCTGGCCTCTTCCAATGCGCGTATGCCCGCTATGTCCTACGAAATCGCTCAGGGCGTCTGGACGGCGGAATCTTCCGGCGATTATATGATCCGGCTCTTCTGCAGCGAATCCAGCGCGCTCCCGCCCTATCCGGTGATCCGCATCGAACCGGATACTCTGGATTTCGGCATGGTGGAAGTGGGCGTGCCTGCCGATATGAGCTTCTGGGTGTACAACGACGGCGGAGCCAACCTCAACGTCACGAACATCCTGATTCCGCCGGCGTTTACCGGCCAATTGACCCTGAGCACCACCAGCTTTGTAGTCGCCTCGCTGGGAAGCCAGGAAGTCGTCGCGACTTGGACCCCCGCCGCGGAAGGAACCGTCAGCGGATCCTTGGGAGTCATGAACAACGCGACTTCACCGTATCCCGAATTCCTTCCTGTCCGGGGTACCGGCTTTGTTCTCGGAATCATCCCGCGGGATGATCTCATTCCGGCGACCTACTCCTTGCAAGGCAACTTCCCCAACCCCTTTAATAACTCGACGCGTTTCACCTTCTCACTGCCCGTCGGCAACCGGGTGACGCTGAGAGTGTACGACATCAAGGGTCAGGAAGTGGCGGTGCTGGTGAACGGCTGGATGAACGCGGGCAGCTATGACGCCGTCTTCGATGCGGCGGAGCTGCCTTCTGGCGTCTATATTTACCGCTTGAATGCCGGCACTTTTTCCGCCGGCGGCAAGATGGTGCTGCTGAAGTAGACAAGGACGAACATACTCGAGGGGCGCGCGACGACGCGCCCCTCGATTTTCATCCGCCGATTTCCGCTCGTCTTTTATAGCCGTTTGAAAATAAGATGAAAGTTGCTTTTTTTTGCGCTTTTTTTCCTGGTCGTTTTACCTTATATTTACCAGCAAATCAAATAAATCACACTAATACACCCATTTGCGGAGGAATTATGCCCAGTAAAATGCACGCGCTGCTTCTTCTGATTCTCATTCCGGCACTGGCGTTTGCCGCGCCGATAAAGGTTGACAAAGAACCCATTAAAAACTATCCTTTGTTGACCGGAGACGAAGTTGTCAACGCACCCGTCGTGTATCCGCCTTATCCTATGCCGCCTTCCTACAACGGCTTGGATGTCATCGGCGATACGGTGTCCATCGGCACGACCTGGTATGAAAACCAACACAACGGCACCATCGGCCGGATGCTGGACATCAGCGCCGACGGTTATATCCACTTTGATTGGATGAACGGTCTGAACAGCGGCGCCAGCCAGCGGCACATCTATTACAACTATGTGGATCCTTCCGGTGTTCAAGGCTGGCCCGGTGCCGGCTATGCGGTGGAATCCTCCATCAAGGCGGGCTTCTGCACCTTAGACGCCATGGATACCCCCGGAGGCGGAATCGCCTTCCCCTCGTTCCATCAGCAGACCAGCCCCTCGACTCAGTATCATACCGCCGTGGGCGTGGACTACTTCCCGCATATCGGAGCCTTCCTGATTTACGAACCGGCATGGCTGTATGAAAACGGACAAGAACTGAAACTCATCTGGCCCCGCATCGCCATTGACCGCAATGATGTGGTGCACGTCCTCTCGACGGAGAATCCCTTGTCCGGCGTCGCCGGGGATCCCCAGCGCCACTTCTATTCGCGCGGAACCTACGATCCCCTTACCCCTGCGGTGACCTTCCCCCCGTCGCCGAATTCGTTCGAACTGATGACCTGGACGATGACCATCGCGGGCGATGTGGCGACTTCGGATGTATCCGACCGCGTCGGATTTGCTTGGACATACAGCCGCGAACCCGGCTTTCCGGGTGGAGCTCCGAACCAGTACGACAACGACATCTACGTACTGATTGATGACGACGGACAAGATTTCAACTTCTCGGACGCCTTCAATCTGACGCAGTTCATCCCGGTAGACTCCTCCTATCTGCCCGGTGATACCACCCTGGCCGATATGGACACTCTGCGCGCCTACACAGACCTGAACATCTTCTTCGATATGAACAACTGGTGCCACGTAGTGTTTACGGCAGTGGGTTACTACAGCTTGGAAGGACTCGTCTCCGTTGCCAATTCGCTGATCTTCCACTGGTCCGAAGAGTTCCCCGGTGAATTCCAGTTGGTGGCGAACGGCTGGTACCCGGCTTACGATCCCGGAGCCTGGAACCAGACCGCCCAGCGTCCGGAATTGGGGCAGAACACCCAGAACGGATACTTGTACTGTATGTATCAGGTCTACGACACCACCAGCGTTTCCGCCGGCGGTTACCCATCCGGTGAAATCTATATGTCCATGTCCACCGACGGCGGAGCCACCTGGTCCCGAGGCATCAACGTGACCAACACCATTTCGCCGCCGAACGCCCCGGCGGGGCAGTGCCTGTCCGAACTGACGCCTTCGATGGCGAAGAAAGTAGATAACTACTGCCACGTAATGTACGTCCTGGATAAAGATGCCGGCAACGTGAACCAGACGGAAGGAACCTGGACGCTGAATCCGGTGATCTATCACAAAATCCCAATCAGCCAGATCCCTTCCACGCCGACGATGCCCTACTTCCCTCTCCACGTGGAACATGGACCGCCGGTGGGCATCCCGGGCGCGGGCAGATACGAACAACCGAAGACTTTCGCCCTGCAGCAGAATTATCCCAACCCCTTCAATCCGGCGACCAATATCACCTTCTCACTGGATGAAGTGAGTGAAATTACGCTGAACGTTTACAATCTGCGCGGAGAATGGGTCGCGAATCTCGCTTCGGGGACATACGGAACCGGCGCACATACCGTCCATTTCGATGCCTCCGGTCTGGCATCGGGTGTGTATATCTACAAACTGACGGCTGGATCGCGTTCCCTGCAGCAGAAAATGCTGCTTCTGAAGTGATCGGGCTGAATCGTTCAACCGATCTGCAAGAATTCCGAAACAGGGGCGGATGCTCTTCCGCCTCTGTTTGCTCTCGGTTTTTTCATCTCCCTACAGCGGAAAGTTCCGTGAATTGAGTAAGAAACTATTGCGAAAGAACTAAAATTTTCCTACCTTATATGCTGAATCATTTTATCTGAAATTTCCCACAACGCAGGGACTTCCCTGCTT
>CAZUTK010000066.1:0-2645 GCA_964623265.1 uncultured bacterium
GCATCTGGTAGATGCTGCCGGAGACACCCTGCTGGTTGAAGGCGAACATCCCGAGCATCACGAAGCCGAGGTGCGAGACCGAAGAATACGCCACCAGCTTCTTCATATCGGGTTGGACCATCGAGACCAGGGCTCCGTAGATGATGCCGACGATCGCCAGCACCGACACCAGAGGCACGAAGTGCTGTGCTGCGTCGGGGAAGAGCGGGATGGCGAAGCGCAGGAAGCCGTACGTCCCCATCTTCAACAGCACGCCGGCCAAGACGACGGAACCGGCGGTGGGAGCTTCCACGTGAGCGTCGGGCAGCCAGGTGTGGAAGGGGAACATAGGAACCTTGATGGCGAACGCCAGCCCGAAGGCGAGAAAGAGCCAGATCTGCGCGGCGAAGGCGGGTTTCTCCATCCCGTAGATCTGCAGGAGGTCGAAGGTGCGCAATCCGGTGATGGGGTCGGCGCTGTGGAAGTAGATCCAGAGGATGGCGACCAGCATCAACAGGGAACCGACCATCGTGTAGAGGAAGAACTTCACGGCGGCATAGATGCGCCGCGGTCCTCCCCACACCCCGATCAGGAGATACATCGGGACCAGCATCACTTCCCAGAAGACGTAGAAGAGCACGAGATCCAGAGCGCAGAAGACGCCGAGGATGCCGGTTTGCAGAAAGAGGAAGCTGAAGTGATACTCCTTGACCCGCTTCTGGATCGGCGCCCAGGAGGCGAGGATGCAGAGGGGTCCCAGGAAGGCGGTCAGCACGACCAGCCAGAAGCTGATGCCGTCCACGCCGACGTGGTAGCTGGATCCGATGCCGGGGATCCAGGAGCGCTTCTCCACGAACTGCGGCGCCGCCGTGTAGGGGTCGAAGCCGAAATAGAGGACCAGACAGAGGGCGAAATCCAGCAGTGTCGCCAGGAGCGCCGTCGCGCGGATCCAGCCGCTTTTTTCTTTCGGCAGGAGGAGGATGAATCCCGCCGCCGCCAAAGGGATGAAGATGATCCAGCTTAGCATGGAAGAGTTTGTTGTTGGTTGATTATCGGAAAAAGCATGATCAACAGTCTAATCAATCGCTCGTCGGGTTCGTCGTCAAGAAACCACTTCGTGGAAGCATCCGTCCTACGGGCTTTTCCGCCGCATCGCGCGCAATTTTCCCCCCAGGTATTGTCCGGCGAAAAAGGCGCTCATCCAGATCGGCAGCAGGGACAGCCTCCAGCCCAGATGGACGAGCAGGCGCAACCCGACGGCGAACGGGATCGGGATGTGCACCGCCAGAAACCACGCCGCAGAGAACTTCCGCACCCCCGCCCGCCAGCAACCGAAGGGGACGTTGACCAGCAGAATCGAGCCGGCGACCGCGCCAATGGTGAGGGTATAAGACATATCCGCTGTTGCTGTACTGTCTACTGATGTCCGCCGATCCGATCCTTCTCAGAGCGCCAGCGACAGCAGGATGATCACCACCGCCGCGGCGAAGATCAGAGCGTAGTTCTGCGCCAAGCCGGTCTGCAGGCGGCGGGTGGAGGCGGCGATGCGGTTCATCAGATCCGCCGTCCCGTTGACCGCTCCGTCCACGATCTTCACATCGAAGAAGCGCCACAAGAAGAAATCCGACGCCTTCTGGATGGGTTTCACCACCGCCGCTTCATAGAGCTCATCCACGTAATACTTGTGGTAGAGCAGGTTGTAGAGCCCGCCGGCGCTTGCTGCCACCCTTTCGGGCAGTTCGGTCCTGCGCCGGTAAAACAGCCAAGAAAGGTAAATGCCGAACAGAGCCACGACGACGGAAATCAGCATCGTCGTCAGTTCGACGCCGGTCCCGTGCGCGGCGTGATCGGCGTAGCGCGCGGCGACACGATGCGCCGGCTCGAAGATCGGTTCGAACCAGGTTTCGATGCGATTGCCTCCGCCCAGCACGTGCGGGATTCCCACCCAGCCGCCGATCACCGCGAGCACCGCTAAGATCACCAGCGGCACGGTCATCACTTTCGGGGATTCGTGCGGGTGTTCCTGGCTTTTGGCGGAACGGAAATCGCCGTAAAAAGTCAAAAAGACCAGACGGAACATATAGAACGCCGTCAACCCCGCGGCGATGGCGCCCACCAGCCAGACGCCGATCTTGCCGGAAGAAAACGCCTTCCAAAGGATCTCATCTTTGGAGAAAAAACCGGAGAACCCGGGAATCCCCGCGATCGCCAGCGTCGCCAGCAGGAACGTCCAGTAGGTAACCGGCAGATGTTCCTTCAACCCGCCCATATTGCGCATATCCTGAGCCGGATCAATGCCGTCGCGGGCTTCCTTGCGGACGCCTGCGTGGTGCAGGTAATGGTGCATCGCGTGGATGACCGAACCGGATCCGAGGAAAAGGAGCGCCTTGAAGAAGGCGTGCGTCATCAGGTGGAAGATGCCCGCTCCGAAGGCGCCCACGCCGCAGGCGAGGAACATATAGCCCAGCTGCGACACCGTGGAGTATGCCAGCACCTTCTTGATGTCGAACTGCGTCAAGCCGATGGTCGCGGCGAAGAGCGCCGTGGCGGCGCCGATGCCGGCGACGACGCTCAGGGAAACCGGCGCCAGCGTGTAGAGGAGGCTGGAGCGCGCCACCATATAGACGCCGGCGGTGACCATCGTGGCCGCGTGGATGAGCGCGCTG
>CAZUTK010000066.1:2675-15056 GCA_964623265.1 uncultured bacterium
GCGTCCGGCAGCCAGACGTAGAGGGGGATCTGCGCGGATTTGCCGACGGCGCCGAGGAAGAGCAGGAGCGTGATGGCGGTCAGCACGCCCGATCCGTAGGGCATCCCCGCGGCGCGGGCGAAGACGGTCTCAAAATCCAGCGCGCCGAAGGTGACGAAAATCAGGAACATTCCCAGCAGGAAGCCGAAATCGCCGATGCGGTTGACGACGAACGCCTTCTTGCCCGCGGCGGCTTTTTCCGGATCCTCGAACCAGAAGCCGATCAGCAGATAGCTGCACAGCCCCACGCCTTCCCAGCCGACGAACATCAGCGGGTAATTATCCGCCAGAACGAGGATGAGCATAAAGAAGGCGAAGAGGTTCAATTCGGCGAAGTAGCGCACCACGCCGCGGTCGCCGCGCATATAGCCGATGGAATAGACGTGGATCAGGAAGCCGACGCCGGAGACCACCAGGATCATCACGGCGGAGAGGGGATCCGCGACGAAGCCGATCCGGGCGGTGAAGTCGCCCACGGCGATCCAGGTGTAGAGGGTCTGGGTCAGAGCGCGCGCCTCAGGGGGCATCTGAAGAAGCTGAAAGAAGACCGCCGCCGAGACGATCGTGGAGAGAAACATAGCGGCGCTCGCCAGGATGCCAGCCGCCTCCGCTTTCTGATGACGCCCCAGCAAGCCGTTGATCAGCATCCCGATGAAAGGGAAGGCGGGAATCAACCAAAGCAGTGAGCTGTGGGCGGATGAGGTGAATTCGTGATGCATCGGTTCAGATTATCCAGTTCAAGATACGGCGGATTAAAAGCTTATCAACACCGTCGGATTCGCCGGAAAGCGGCCGCTTTTCGGGAGAATCCGATCCGCACTTTATTTGTTCGCTCGTTTCCCGCGTTTCGCGCGATCCCGGGCGCGGCGCAAGATGATCGCATCGGCCTGATCCTGCGCTCTGCCGGTGGCTTCCTTCGCCCGGATCAGATCCTCGAGACCAAGGTAATGCGCGGATACGGAGCCGAACAGCGCATCCACGCGATTCCTCCAAGCATTCCTGAATCCGGTCAAACCGGGGATCCCGCTTTGAAGGTCTATCCGGACGGGAGCCACGCCCAACTGAATCACCCATTCCGGCGATAAGAAATCATCCTCGGTGCAACCAAGATCGGCGCCGCCGAAGAAATCCCGCAGCGCCGCCAGCGTTTTGCGGGCGTTCATAGGAGTCGGTTCCAGCAGGATGTCAAGATCCTTGGTCGCGCGAGGACGGGCGTGAAACGCGAGAGCGTGCGCTCCGATCACCAGATACCGCACTCCATGGGCATTTAATGCGGCGATGAACTCTTCGTAGTCGCGGTAAACGAGTAATTCCTTTCGCTTTCAGAGAACTAAGGAGAGCTTCCGCTACGGCTTCCACCCGCTGTTCGGGGGTGAGCTCTTCGTACCAGAAGCGGAAATCCTCCGCATCAGACGCCTCCCGACGGACTTTCCGGATCGTCCAAGTTCTTCCGGAAGCGTCCGTGATCTTTTGCATTCTGGGCATACTTCTACTTTACCGTGTAACCCCGTGCGGCGGAAATTCGTTTCGGCTTCCAATCGCACCCGCAAAGGCGAAGAGCCGGTGAAAGATCCAGAGCGTCGGATTCGTCAAAAAGCGGCCGATTTTCGGGAGAATCCGACCTGCGGCGCAAGTTCAGAGCGGTCACCATTTCAGCAAATTCACCTGATCCACATCCACCGTCTGCTTGTGGCGGAAGAGCGCCACGATGATCGCTAGACCCACCGCCACCTCCGCCGCGGCGACCGCGATGATGAAGACGACGAAAATCTGTCCGCCGATGTCCCCCCAATGGCGGGCGAAGGCGACGAACGCCAGATTAACGGCGTTCATCATCAATTCGATGGAGGCGAAGATGATGATTATGTTCTTGCGGGTTAAGACGCCGGCGACGCCGATGCCGAAGAGCACCGCCGACAGAATCAAATAGTGGTTCAGGGAGACGGTCATACGCTGGATCTACGATGTTTCACAAAGGTTTGACAAAAAGTTTCCCGCTTCGGGATATTTCCGGTTATGAGCGAAGTTAGTTAATCTACAGCTTCTTTTTCGAAATCACGATGGCGCCGATGATGCCCGCCAGCAAGAGAAAGCCGGCAATCTCCACCGGCAGAAGATAGACGGTGAAGAGACGGTATCCGATCTGCTCCACGGATCCGAAGCCGGCGGAAGGGCTGCGCAGGAACCCGGAATCGGCGGGCAGCGCCACGGAACGCACCAGCGCGGCGGCGCTGATCAGAAAGAGCCCGGCGGCGGCGACGCCCAGGATCTTCCCGCGAAGTGCGCCCGATTCTTCAAAGTGCCGGAGATTCAAGAGCATAATGACGAAGAGGAAGAGCACCATCACGGCGCCGGTGTAAACGATCACCTGAATCGCCGCGATAAAAGGCGCGCTAAGCAGCACGAACAGAGCCGCCAGACAGAAAAAGGTCAACGCCAGGAAGAGCACCGATGAGACGGGGTTCTTCTGCAGGATGACCATCAACGCCGAGAAGACGGAAGCCGCGGCGAAGAGGATGAAAAACAGGGATTCCATAAAGGGTCGGTTGCCTTTCGATGTCGCAGGCCGACGCGCGCCGCATAAATCGCCGACGCGCGCCGCCTCTGGATGGTTGCAGTCAGATGACAGCAAAAATACACAATTCGATCCAGTAAATCAATCACTTTATATCCTTTTTTTCTCAAATTCCGGGGCGATCAGGCGTCCTGCAACCGCCGCTTCAGGGTGTCAACGAATCGCAGGGAAATGACGAACCAATCGCACCCTGCGTATGATTTTGAAAGAGCAGGAAATTCGCTTGACTCCGTGCAGGCTGTGCCGTATATTACCCCCAAGCCTGAATGAGGTGAGGAGGAAGGCGCCGCGATCCGCCTCGAAAGAAACGCATTTCCATGAAAGACAATCCGGAAATCTTCGAACAGGAAGGCGAAGAGCAGGTCAAGGAACTGATTCTGCGCTCGCAGAACGGCGATCAGGAGGCGTTCCGCGAGCTGGTGGATCTCTACCGCACGCGGGTCGCGTCCATCGCCTACGGACTGGTGGGCAATTTTGAAGACGCCCGAGACATCGCTCAGGAGGTCTTCATCAAAGTGTACCGCGCCCTGGACCGCTTCGACATCAACAAGAAGTTCTTCACCTGGCTGTATCGGCTTTCCATCAACGCTTCGATTGATTTCCTGCGCGCCAACAAGAAGAGAGCCTTTCATGAATCCATTGACTCAGAGCAGAACTTCGCGCAGTATTCCGATAAAACCGTCGAGAGCAACCTGGAACATTATATGGAGAATCGGGAGCGGCGCGAGATCTTCCAGAGCATCGTGGACGAGTTGAATCCGAAGCAGAAGATGGCGTTCCTGCTCTGCGACCTGCAGGGATTATCTTCCTCGGAAGCGGCGGAGATCATTGACTGCCCGCAGGTCACGCTGCGCTGGTATCTGCACGAAGCCCGCAAGAAGATCCGCGCGGCGGTGCAGACGAGGTATCCGGAATACTTCATTTCGGGCAAGAAGAGTCGCAAGAAATAAACGGAAGGCGTGATCGCAGGAGAGAAACGACAAACTCAATATTGTGGTGAGATTCACGAAAGGGCGCTGCATATATATTTTGATATGGACTGCACGAAAATCATAAAAAAACTCCCGGACTACCGTCTCGGCAGAGGAAAACTTTCCCAACGTCGCGCGATCGAAGCGCATTTGCAGAACTGCGCTGCTTGCCAAGAAGAACTGCGGATCTGGGAGAACTTCTGCGCTTTCAGCGCGCAGCAGCTTCGCATTCCGGAGACACTGGATTGGACGCCTCTGCAGCGGGCTCTGGAAGCGGAACTGCGGCGCCTTCCCGGCGCGCGGACTGCGGCATCGAAACAGCGGAAGAGTTTCCGCGCCCGAAGGCTGCAACCCGCGATCCCGCGGCGATTCGCTTACCCCCTACTCATCGCCGGTGCTGCGGTGATGGTGATTCTGGGGCTTGGGTCAGGGCGGTTCCAGCAAACGCATCCCGCGCTGAAGCACAAGCTGATTCTGGGGTCTGAGTTCGTCGCTCAGGAGTCGGATGGCAGACTCGTGTACCGCGAGGCTCGGGCCACGCAGATTTATCATCAAGATGCCTGCAGATTTGTTCTGGCTCAAGACAACCTCCCCAACTGGCAGGATATTCCCGATCAAACCGAATAGATTCAATCGTCTAATTGCACCATGAATCGCACCAAGCTTGCCCGATTCCGCCGGACATCGAGACTTTCGATCTCCGTTCCACCGATCCTGATCTGCATTTTGATTCTCCTCGGCTGCCGATCGAAATCACAACAGAAGAACGAGCTTTTCGAGATGGAGAATACCATCATCTCCCTGCTGCAAGATGCGGAGAATTCCGTCGTCGTGGTGGAAGCGTACCTGCGCCGCCCCGCCTCCGAGACGGCTTCCGGGCTTTCAGCGGATAGGCGGATCGGTTCCGGCTTCGTGTACCGCCGCGACGGCTACATCGTCTGCACGGAGAGCCTCCTCGAAGACTGCGACAGCCTGGCGGTGATCAACCAGGACGGCGAACGTTTTCCCGCTCGGGTGGTCGGCAGCGATTTTGAGACCAATCTTGCCGTACTGAAGGCGGCGGAAGGCGCCTGGCAGGCGCTCGAATTAGACCCGCACGAACCCGAGACGGGTCAGATCGGCATCGCCGTGGGAAACACCTACTACTCTCAGGGGATCGCCGCCGGCTGGGGGCTCATCAATCACACCCGCATTTGCGGGGACGCGATGTTCGAACGAAATCTTCTGGCGGTGCGCATCAACTGGACGGAGGTGCACAGCGGGACGCCGGTGATCGGATCCGCCGGGAAGCTGATCGGCATCACCGAGGGGAAGCTTGCCAACGGGCATTCCATTTGGACGGTGATTCCTGCGGGGATCATCGAACCCGCAGCGCAACGCTTGATCGCAGAAGGCAGAATCGTGCGGGGCTGGGCGGGCGTCGTCTCCGACTCGGAATGCGGCGATGCGTCGCTGCGGGAACTCAAGGCGAAGAATAAAGGGAAAGGAGCCGTCGTCACGTCCGTCGTCGCCGGCGGTCCGGCGGAAAAAGCCGGCGTCCGGGCGGGGGATATCATCCTCACTGTAAACGGGGATGCTATTTCAGGGGAGTGTGATTTCCGCAGGATGGTGACGCGTCTGTCTCCAGGCAGTCGGATCACTCTCGGCGTGCTGCGCGGAAGCGAAACCTTAAGCATCGAGGTCGTGCTCGCCTCCATCCCTGCGGATCCGGGGCGACTGCGCCGAGCCGTCAGCCGTTCCGCCTGATGGCAGAAAGATGGGAATCCAATGAATCCAATGGATATAACGATCATTGTCAAAGGGATGACCTGCGGCGGCTGCGAAAGAGCCGTGGAACGCGCCTTGAGCCAGGTGGACGGCGTGATCTCCGCAAAGGCATCCATGCAGGAAGAGCGGGTCGCCGTGACCTACGACGCGGATCTCACGGATGCGGAGAAGCTGCGGCGAGCGATTGCGGAGGCGGGCTATACGCCGGGGTGAGGCGTTCCGCCTCGGGGAAAAAGCGGCTTTCCCAGCCGTTTTTTCATGCTCGGACGCGGCGTTCTGTTTTCATTTTACTCAACATCTGGTTGACAATGAAGCGAAATATGAGTATATTACGCTGTTCGGAAATAGCCTGCCGAGCCGCATCGTCATCTGTTTGCACTTGAACCGTCGGCTTTCATGATTCACCTTGCCGCCTTCGCCTCGGGGCGGGGATCCAACTTCTCTGCGATCCACGAACATCTCCTCCGCCGCGCTCTGCCCGCGCGCTACGCGCTGGTCATCAGTGATCGTTCCCGCCCGCCCGTCGCAGACATTGCGCTGGGGTACGGCATCCCCTTCCTGCATCTGAACGCGAAGAATTTTCCTTCGCCGGAAGACTACGCGGCTCGGCTGATCCGCGAGCTGGAGGCGTATCAGGTGGAATGGATCACTCTGGCGGGGTATCTGAAGCTGATCCCGGCGCAGGTGGTGCGTCGCTATTCGGGGAGGATGCTGAACATCCACCCGGCTCTGCTGCCGTCCTTCGGCGGCGCCGGAATGTACGGGGAGCGCGTCCATCAGGCGGTGCTGGACTCCGGCGTGAAGGTCTCGGGTGCCACGGTGCACTTCGTGGACGAGGAATACGACCGCGGGCCGATCATCCTGCAGGAGACCGTCCCGGTTTACTTCGAAGATACGGTGGAAACGCTGGCGCACCGGGTGCTGGAAGTGGAGCACCGGATTTACCCGCGGGCGGTGGAGCTGGCGGTCACCGACAAGCTGAGAATCCACGGGCGGCGGGTTCAGATTCTGCCCTGAATCGGAGGATACCGTTATGAAGATTCATCGAGCGTTGCTATCCGTTTACGACAAAACCGGCGTCGTAGAATTCGCCCGCAAGCTGGCGGATCTCGGGATCACGATCCTATCCACCGGCGGGACGGCGACGGCGCTGCAGCAGGCGGGCGTCCCGCATCGGCGAGTGGATGCGGTGACTTCCTTTCCGGAGATCCTCGGGGGGAGGGTCAAGACCCTGCATCCCGCGATCCATGCGGGCATCCTCTTCCGGCGGGATCTGGAAGAGGATCACAAGACGCTGGCGGAGCTGGGCATCGAACCGATTGATCTGGTGGCGGTGAACCTCTACCCGTTCGCGCGCACGGCGGCGGATCCGCACGCCGAAGCGGAGACTGTGATCGAGATGATTGACATCGGCGGACCGGCGATGCTGCGCAGCGCCGCCAAGAATCATCGCTGGGTGCTGCCCATCTGCCGACCGGCGCGCTACGACGACGTCATCCGCGCTCTGGAAGCCGGCGAAGTGACCGACGCCTTCCGCCGCGAACTGGCTGCGGAAGCCTTCGACCACACCGCTCAATACGACCGCGCCGTGGCCGCCTATCTTTCCGGGGGGAGCGCCGCGGGCGGTCCGGAAGAATTTCCGGAAGATCTGATCCTGCATTTCCATAAATTTCAGCCGCTGCGCTACGGCGAAAATCCGCATCAAAAAGCGGCGTTTTACCTCCCCGGGCATGAAGCGGCGGCGTTTCAACAGCTGGGGGGCAAGGAGCTCTCCTATAATAACTTTCTCGATCTGGATGCGGCGGCGGGGCTGGTGCATGAATTTGAAGAACCCTGCGTGGCGCTGCTCAAGCACACCGTTCCCTGCGGAGTGGCGGCGGGCGGGGATCTGGTGGACTGCTATCGGCGCGCGTTCGCCACGGATCAGTCCAGTCCCTTCGGCGGGATCGTAGGGGTCAATCGGCCGGTGAGCGCGGCTCTGGCGGCGGAACTGGCGGAGGTTTTCTACGAAGTCATCGTCGCGCCGGATTATGAAGAAGAGGCGCTGGAGATCCTCCGGAAGAAGAAGAACCTGCGCCTGGTCAAGCTCTGGAAGGCGCCGTCGTTAGGACGCGAACTGCGCAGCGCGTTCGGCGGTTTGCTGGCTCAAGACCGCGACCGGATCACCTCGAATGCGAGATCATGGCGCACCGTGACGAAGCGGCTTCCCACCGAGACGGAACTCCGGGCGCTCGAGTTCGCTTGGAAGGTGGCGCGCTGGGCGAAATCGAACGCGGTCGTCTTCACCGACGGCGAAGCCGGAAACGAACATCGGACGCTGGGGATCGGCCTGGGGCAGACGTCGCGGGTGGACGCGGTGGAGCTGGCGGTGGCGCGGTCGGAAAAGTACGGGACGGATCTGCGGGGTTCGGTGGCGGCGTCGGACGCCTTTTTCCCCTTCGCGGACGGGGCGGAAGCCGTTCTGGAAGCGGGGGCGACGGCGATCGTCCAGCCGGGCGGATCGGTGCGCGACGCGGAAGTCATCGCCGCCTGCGACCAGCGCGGCGCGGCGATGGTATTCACTGGAGAAAGGCATTTCCGGCATTAAGGAGCGAAAGATGAACGACTTTGTTTAATTCAAACAGCGAAAGCAATTATTCCCTCGGTGGATGAAATTTTGGATGCGGTGTGGGAAAACTTACAGTTGAAACCGGATCAAATCAGAAATAATTTCGGTCAAATCTTAATAGACATTGACTCTAATGCCTGGAGATTGTTTTAAGAATATCAGGAAAAAGCTATGAATCATTTAGCAAAGAAATGGCTTAGCAATCAAAGAATGGATGTAAGGAATAGGTTAGAAAATATTTTGTCACAAGAAGGTTGGAAAGCTTTCTAAATGAAGCTTCAAAACTATTTGCGGAATTTGGAACTATTGTATGCAAGTTTGAAAAAGATCTTGGAAACATGCGTAAAGCGCGAGGCGGAAGCACATTTGAAAAGGCTGTCATGAAATTATTGAATGTGCTGAGAATCCAAAACGAAAAACCGCGCGGAAGGAGAAAAGCGGAGCTGGCTCGAATTGATATCGTGATTCCAACGATGGATACAGCCCTCGAAACACCGGATCGCGTTATATTTCTCGCTTGTAAACGAACTTTTGCTGAAAGATGGAAACAGGAAATACCGCCTGGTGCAAGAATAAATTGGCGAATTTACTTATTAACAATAGACCAGAAAATTACAGAAAGCAAGGCAAATGAAATTCACGAACGCAGTCTCGTTGCTTTTATCAGGAATGAATTAAAACAAAATGATAGCTTGCGAAATATGGCTTGGATGCGAAGTTTAAACGATCTGCCAGGGGAGCTTGAAAGGCGATGAAGCAGGAAACACTTTTCGCGCAACAACCCGCACGAAGAAGCCCAGAAATTCCGATTGTGCAGGCTCTACCCTATAAAAGAGTCCGCGATGCTTCTTGGGATTTCACCGGTGTGAAAGCCTCGAGCGGCGTCTATGGTATTCATCCGTATCCTGCTATGTTTCACTACTTAGTTGTTCGTAGACTTTTGAAAGCATTTTCAAAAGAGGGCGCCTGGGTATTGGATCCATTCATGGGTTCTGGTGTAGTTGCTGTGGAATGTCTACTAGCAAATCGGAACTTCGTTGGTTGGGATATTAATCCTTTGGCGCTGATGATCACAGAAGCGAGACTCACATCCGAAACCTCTTCAACTCTTTTACAAAAAATAGATGAAATTGAAGAAGATTTCAAAAAGGACACATCCATCCAGGTTAATTTTCCGAATATTGACTACTGGTTTGAAACGGAAATTATTTCTGACTTGTCGCGGCTGAGGCTGGCAATATCAAGACTCGATAAGGAACATATCAAGAGTTTTTTAATGTCGCTTTTTCTGAAACTGTAAGAAGGGTTACAAAGACTCGCTTCAACGAGTTCAAGCTTCTGCGGAAAAAAACCGAAAATAATCATATTGGAACATTTAAAACTTTCAAAAATATATGTTTGAAGAATATCGGTTCACTCTTAGAATTTTATGGCAATAATCCACGCACGAATATAAAAATGCAATTAATACAAGGCAATATTTTATCGAATTTAGCTGAATTCGATAGAAGTTTCGATTTAGTGCTCACCTCGCCGCCATATAGTGATTCAAGAACTACTGTGGCATATGGTCAATTTTCCAGATTATCCTTGCGTTGGCTGGGCATAGATGAATATGTGGATCGGACTTCATTGGGCGGCAAAGCAAAAAAATATCGGAAGGATTGCCCTCCAAAATTTTATATAATACGCTCGATTCAATCTCAATAAAAGACATGAAAAGAGCGATGGATGTTTTCGCATTTTACAGCGACTTATTTACTGGCGTAAAAAACATCTCGGAAAAAGTAGCACCCGGCGGTTTCGTCTGCTTTGTTGTTGGGAATAGAAGAGTACGCGGTATAGAACTTCCCACAAATAAAATCTGTGCCGATTTTTTGAGAATCAAGGTTTCGAACATAAAGAAACGATTATCCGCTCTATTTCCAACAAGCGGATGCCGCTCGAGAATTCACCATCCAATGTGAAAGGTGAAACAGATGCAACTATGACGTCAGAATATATCGTCATCTTAGAAAAAAATAAGTCAATATAGTAACTGAATACTTCGCCGCGGCGCGGCGATGGTGTTCACCGGAGATTGGCATTTCCGGCATTAAGATACAATTGTCAAGAGCCGAAACAATAAATAGGCGACTGGCATCCATCAGACTGAAGGCAGCCTCACATGTTTTCTTTTTTCAGCATGTTTTCTTCGGACATCGCCATTGACCTGGGCACGGCGAATACGCTGGTCTATGTCAAAGGCAAAGGGATCATGGTGCGCGAACCGTCCATCGTGGCGGTGCGTATGTCGGACAAGAAGGAGATCGCCATCGGGCACGAAGCCCGCGCCATGATGGGCAAGACGCATCCGGACATCCAAGTCGTGCGCCCCATGAAGGACGGGGTGATTGACGACGACGAAGTCGCCGAAGTGATGATCCGGGCGTTCATCCGCCGGGTGCATAAGAACCGACTGGTGCGGCCGATGGTAATCGTCTGCGTGCCTTCGGGGGTGACCAAATCCGAAAAGCGCATCATCCGCAACTCGGCCGAACAGGCAGGCGCGCGCGAAGTGCACCTGATCGCCGAACCGATGGCGGCGGCGCTGGGTGTGGGGCTGCCGGTGCTGGAACCGATGGGCAATATGGTGATTGACATCGGCGGCGGGACAACGGAAATCGCGGTGATTTCGCTGGGCGGGATCGTCAACGACACTTCCATCCGCATCGGCGGGGACGAGATGGACGAAGCCATCGTCCAGTTTATGCGGCGCAATTACAACCTGCTAATCGGCGACCGCACGGCGGAGGAGATCAAGTGCACCATCGGGTCGGCGATGCCGTTGGAACAGGAACTGACCATGATCGCCAAGGGGCGCGACCTGATCGCGGGCATCCCCAAGGGGATCGAGATCAGTTCGGTGGAGATCCGAGAGGCGCTGGCGGAACCGGTGGGCGCCGTCGTGGACGCGCTGAAGGTGTCGCTGGAGAAAACACCGCCGGAACTGGCGGCGGACATCCGCGACCGGGGCATCATCCTGACGGGCGGCAGCTCCCTCTTAAAGGGGCTGGACCGGCGGCTGCGGGAAGAGACCAGCCTGCCCATCAACATCGCCGACGATCCGCTCACCTGCGTGGTACGGGGGACGGCGAAGGTGCTGGAAGAATTCGGCACCTATGAGAGGGTCTTGCTGAAGGGGTAGAACGTGGGGACGCGGTTCCGAGCGAGCTTCTGGGAGCGGTTCCATCTGGAGATGCTGGAGCCCTGGATCGCCCTGATGCTGGCGGTGATTCTCTCCCTCGTGCTGATGGCGACCAGCAACACGCAGGGCACCGAATCGGCTCGCAACCGCACCATGGATCTAGTGGAAGCGTTCGCCCGGCCTTTCAACATCATCCCCAACATCCTCCATCTGCAGGCGCAGAACACCCGTCTGCGGGCGGAAAACACCCGCTTGAAATTAGAGACTCTGCAGCAGCAGGAGGCACTTCGGGAGAATCAGCGCCTGCGGCGGCTCCTGGACTTCAAAGAAAAGACCCTTTTGCATCTGCATTCCGCCGAGGTCGTGGGCAAGAATCCGCTGCCCGGAGTGCGCTCGCTGTTGATCAACGCCGGATCCAATTCCGGCGTGCGCAAGCATGATGCGGTGGTCAATGATCAAGGCTTGGTGGGGAAGGTCGTGCGGGTCAGCGCGAACAACGCCGTGGTGCAGTTGTTGACCGACCGCAACTTGGGCGCCGCGGTTCGCCTGTCGAGCTGCCGTGCGGATGGAGTCACGTTCAGCGCCGGCGGGCAGCGCCTCATGCTGGAAGGGATCCCCAGCTCGGTGCCGGTGCGCCTGGGGGAAGTCGCCATATCCTCCGGGCTCGACGGCGTATTTCCGGAAGGCATCCCGGTCGGTCTGGTGATCCGCACGGAACGCAAGCCGGAAAATCTCTTTCTGGAGGTTGAAATCGAACCCGCAGTGGATTTCAATGCAGTGGAAGAGGTTTTCGTGGTGCAAGCGGAAACGGAACTCTTCCATCCATGAGCCGCTTTCTGACGCTGCTGGTCGGGCTCCTCTTCGTCATCCTTCAGTCCACTCTCATCAACCTGATCGCCATCCAATCCATCAAACCCAACCTCATCGTGATCTTTCTGGTCGGCCGCTCGCTGATGGAAGGGCCCACCGCCGGTGTGCTTTGGGGTTTCGGGCTGGGATTTCTTTTAGATGCTCTTTCCGGCGGCGTGATGGGGCTGGCTTCGCTGGCGTACAGCATCACCGGCTTCGTCAGCGGGTATCTGGGATCCGGAAAGGTGATCACACGAGTTTATTATCTGGGGGTTCTGGCGCTGGGGGTGATCATCGTCCATATCATCTTTCTCTATTTCGGGGAACCCTGGCAGGCGGCGGGCTTTCTGCAGACTTTCCTGCGCCGCACTCTGCCGGCGATTCT
>CAZUTK010000067.1:0-14990 GCA_964623265.1 uncultured bacterium
CCGCGAGGGCGGCCGGACCATCGGCGCCGGCGTGGTCACCAAGATACTGGAGTGAGAGGTAGCGAATGCCCCGAGAAATCATCATCCTGGCTTGCGGAGAATGCAAACGCCGCAATTATACGACGACGAAGAACAAACGCACTCAGACCGGGCGGGTCGAATATAAAAAATATTGCCCCTTCTGCAATGCTCATACTCTGCACAAGGAGACCCGGTAATCACTCTCAGGCCAGTAGCTCGAACGGCTAGAGCGCCGGTCTCCAAAACCGGATGTTGGGGGTTCGAATCCCTCCTGGCCTGCGCTACCCAGGGATCAACCCATGATTAAGAAAATCACGACTTACCTGAGCGATGTCAAGGCGGAAATGAGCAAGGTGAGCTGGCCGACCAAAGAGGAGCTGAGGGATTCGACCATCATTGTCATCGTTCTTTCCGTGATTCTGGCGATTTTCGTCTTCGTTGTGGATACGGGTTTAAGCAACATCCTGAAATTGATTCTATAAACTGGGCGATGAGTTCTTCCTGAACTGAAATTCGTCTTCCCGCGATTCGTTATCAAGGACTTCCGTGAGCAGGCAGTGGTATGTAGTCCAGGTTTTCACTGGACAGGAACAGAAGATTAAGGCTTATCTGGACGCCGAAATCGAAAGATTGGGCATTCAAGAGCAGATTGCCAATGTCCTCATCCCCTCCGAGGAAGTCATCGAAATGCGCGACGGGAGAAAGAAGTCCAAGAAGCGCGTCTTCTTTCCAGGCTACTTGCTTCTGGAAGCAGAGCTGACGAAAGAGATCAAGCATCTCATCTTAAATACACCCAGCATTATCAACTTCGTGGGACCGGGCAACGAACCGACACCGCTGTCCCCCCAGGAAGTGAAACGAATCCTCGGACGTGTGGATCAGGTCAGAGATCAAGAGACAGTGGAAGTCCCCTTTCATGTGGATGACACCATCAAAGTCATAGATGGACCTTTCAAAGATTTTATTGGCTCCATTAAAGAAGTCAACCGCGAAAAACGAAAACTGAAGGTCATGGTTTCCATCTTCGGACGCTCCACCCCGGTCGAACTGGATTTCCTGCAAGTCACCACTGATCTGAGCAGTACGCAGTAGCCGGCATTCCCGATGTACTAATAAGAGAAGCTGACTCATATGGCAAAGAAGATTTTAGGTTTTATCAAGCTGCATATTCCCGGCGGCGCCGCCAATCCATCCCCGCCGGTGGGCCCCGCTCTTTCGCAAAAGGGCGTCAACATCATGGAGTTTTGCAAAGCCTTCAACGCCCGAACGCAGGATAAACAGGGCTACGTGATTCCGGTGGTCATCACGGTCTATGCAGATCGTTCGTTTTCTTTCATCACGAAGACACCGCCGGCGTCCACTCTGATTAAGAAGGCACTAGGGTTGGAGAAGGGATCCGCGGAATCCAATCGCACCAAAGTCGCCACCATGACGCAGGCTCAGCTACGCGATATCGCGCAGATGAAGATGCAGGATCTCAATGCTCATACCGTCGAACAGGCGATGAAAATCATCGCCGGCACCGCCCGCAGCATGGGCGTCAAAGTGGAAGGATGACATCAACCGAAAGCATTGCACTCCCATGAAGCACAGTCGCAGATTTGAAACCGCCAAGAGCAAAGTAGACCGCACGCGAGAATACGAAATTGACGAAGCTCTGCAGCTGCTCAAGGAAACCGCCACCGCGAAGACCGATGAGACCGTGGAGATCGCGATCAACCTGGGCGTGGATCCCCGCCGCGCGGATCAAATGCTGCGGGGAACGGTCTCGCTGCCTCACGGAACCGGCAAGACCGCCCGCGTCCTGGTGCTCGCCAAGGGACCCAAGCAGGAAGAAGCGCGTCAAGCCGGCGCGGATCATGTCGGTCTGGAAGACTATATCGAAAAGATTCAGCAGGGCTGGACGGATTTTGACGCGGTCATCGCCACGCCGGATGTGATGTCCATGGTGGGCAAGTTGGGCAAGGTGTTGGGTCCCCGGGGATTGATGCCCAATCCCAAGTCGGGCACGGTGACGATGGAAGTCGCCGACGCCGTCCGCGATATCAAAGGCGGACGGATTGATTTCCGCACCGACAAATACGGCATCATCCACGGCATCATCGGGAAAGCGTCCTTTGATCTGAACAAACTGCGAGACAACCTTCTGGAGTTCGCGCGCGTCATCCTAAGGATGAAGCCTGCGGCGGCGAAGGGGCAATATCTGCTGGGAGTCACTCTTTCTTCCACTTTCGGCCCCGGCATTAAATTGAGTCGTCAATCACTGTTGAATTCACTGAAATAACGAACGGCAATAACGCTATGACGCGCCAAGCGCACCCCACACAACAGAAGATCGACACCGTCAAGGCGTTGAGCGATCTGTTTCAGCAGGCGAAGGGCATTTACTTAGCCGATTTCACCGGTTTGAACGTCGAACAAGTCAACGAATTGCGTTCCATCTTTTACAAGCAGAACGCCATTTATCGGGTCGTAAAGAATACCCTGATCCGTCAAGCCTGCGAAAACACCGGATACAAAGACCTGTTACAACATCTGGAAGGTCCTACGGCGTTGGCGATCTCCTTGCATGATCCGGTCCTCCCGGTCCGCTTGATCAGCGATTTCACCAAGGGAAAAGAACCGCAGACGCCGGTGATCAAGGCAGGGATGCTGGAGAAACTCTATGTCGGCGCCGATCAAATCAGCGCCGTAAAGGACATCCCTTCCCGCGAAATATTGCTCTCCCAAATCCTCTCCGTTCTGCAAGCGCCGCTCGCCGGCTTTGTCGGCGTGTTAAACGAGGTGCTCCGCTCCTTCCTCTCCGTGCTGGACGCTGTCATCGAAAAGAAGAAAGCCGCCGGCGAAGAGAAGCCGACCGCTCCAGCGGAGACTGTGGAAAAAACGGATGCCAAACTTACCCACACGGCAGAGACAACGCCGGGCGCGGCGAGTTCCCCGACGGAATCCTCCCCACAGCCTGAAAGCGGGTCAACGTCGGGTGAAACTTCTGATTCCCCAAAAAATGAATAAACTAACAAAATTTAATAATGGTTCAGGAGAAGCGTAACGTGGAAGAAATTATTCAAGCCATCGAAAAGATGTCGGTTCTCGAACTGGTGAACCTGAAGAAAGCCCTGGAAGAGCGCTTCGGCGTCACGGCGGCTGCGCCTATGGCGATGGCGATGCCCGTGGTAGGAGCGGCGGTGGCGGAAACCCCTGCCGAAGAGAAAACGGATTTCCAGGTGATTTTGAAATCCGTCGGCGAGAAGAAGATCCAGGTCATCAAAGTCGTCCGTCAATTGACGGGATTGGGACTGAAGGAAGCCAAGGAACTCGTGGATGGTGCACCCAGCACCGTGAAAGAATCCGCACCGAAAGAAGAAGCGCAGCGCATTAAAGAGCAATTGGAAGCAGAAGGCGCGACAGTGGAACTGAAGTAGAATCGCCGCTTCATGCTTCGCTCATTGCGATTCCTCAATCAATGCTCTTCCATCCGCAAAGTGAAGAAGTTGCAAGTTCCCGTTGAGCGAGGGAATGAAAGCAACTTCTTTTTTCTGAAAGATCGAAAACAAGCGTCTTGCATGGAGGCGACTCTTGAACGCGAAAAGTCGAATTGAACGGGTTTCTTTCGGAAAGATCAAGCCGATCCTCGAAATGCCCGATCTCCTGGAGGTACAGCTGCAGTCGTATGATAGCTTTCTGCAGGCTGACCTGCCTCCGGCGCAGCGGGAAAAAAAGGGTCTTCAGGCGGTGTTTCTGAATGTATTCCCGATCATTGATAATCGCGAAGAGCATATCCTCGAATTTGTCGAGTACTTTCTCGACCCACCCAAATACTCTGTGGAAGAATGCCGGGAACGGGGCGTGACCTATTCCGCACCGCTGAAAGCGCGGCTGCGTCTATCCAGTCGGCAGGATCTCGAAGACGCCGGCGGATTCGACGAAACGATGGAAGCGGACGTCTATTTGGGGAATCTGCCCCTGATGACGGACGGCGGGACCTTCATCATCAACGGCGCCGAGCGCGTGATCGTCAGTCAACTGCACCGTTCCCCGGGCGTCTTCTTCGGCGATTCCGTCCACCCCAACGGCACGAAAATCTATTCCGCGAGGATCATCCCCTTCCGCGGAAGCTGGATAGAGTTCACCACGGATATCAACGACGTGCTCTTCGTGTACATTGACCGCCGCAAGAGATTTCCGGTGACCATGCTGCTGCGGGCGATCGGTTATTCCAGCGATCTGGATATCCTTCGACTCTTCGATTACGTCGAAGAAGTTCCGCTCTCGCGTCAGGGGATCGAACGCTACTTTGAGAAAATTCTGCTGGAAGACATCTTTGATCCCGAATCCGGGGAGATTCTCACAAAGAGAGGGCAGACGTTCGATGAAAGCCACCTGAAACTGTTTCGCAAGCATCATATCAAGCGCTTGAACTTCTTGCACGCCAAGAAGAAGGATCCGATTTATGATATTCTCCACAACACTCTGGAGAAGGATCGTTCGCACAATAAGCAGGAGGCGCTGGAGTACATTTATCAGGAGCTCCGGTCGGGGGAACCGCCGGATTTGGAGACGGCAGAACGGCTCTTGAACCGCTTGTTCTTCGACGAAAAGCGCTACGATCTGGGCAAAGTGGGACGGTTCCGGATCAACACCAAGCTGGATTTGAAGGTCCCCTACGATCACACCGTTCTGACGCACGAAGATATCATCGCCATCATCAAATATGTACTGAAGTTGAAGGTTGGCTTGGAGAGCACGGATGATATTGACCATCTCGGCAACCGCCGCATCCGAACCGTCGGAGAACAATTGGCCAATCAATTCTCCGTGGCGCTTTCCCGCATGGCGCGAACGATCAAGGAGCGCATGAACCTGCGGGAGTCGGAGCGACTCTCTCCGCAGGATTTGGTCAACGTCCGCACCATCAGCTCCGTCATTAACACCTTCTTCGGTACGAATCAGCTCTCGCAGTTTCTGGATCAAGTGAATCCTCTGACGGAGTTGACGCATAAGCGGCGTTTAAGCGCGTTGGGGCCCGGTGGATTGACGCGGGAAAGAGCCGGTTTTGAAGTGCGCGACGTCCATTATACGCACTACGGCCGTCTCTGCCCCATCGAAACGCCGGAAGGTCCGAATATCGGTTTGATCTCCTCGCTGTCCACCTATGGCCGCATCAACGAACTCGGCTTCATCGAATCCCCCTACCGTAAAGTCAAGAACGGCAAAGTCACCAAACAGATCGAATACCTGACGGCGGATGATGAAGACAAATACGTGATCGCGCAAGCAAACGCGCCGATCTCCGAGAAGGGTGAATTCGTGCGGGATCGGGTGAAGAGCCGCTTCAAGGGGGAGTTCCCGGTTGTGAGCCCCGAAGAGCTGGACTACATGGACGTATCTCCGAATCAGATCGTTTCCGTGGCGGCGGCTCTGATCCCGTTTCTCGAACATGACGACGCCAACCGCGCTCTGATGGGATCCAATATGCAGCGTCAGGCGGTGCCGCTGCTGGCGCCGGAGGCCCCGATCGTAGGAACCGGCATCGAAGCCAAAGCGGCACGCGACAGCCGCGCCCTGATTATCGCAGAAGAAGATGGAGTGGTTCAGAGCGTGACGGCAGACGAGATCGTGGTAAAAGTGAGATGGCGACAAAAGGAAAACGGCGGCGAAAAGAACAAAAACAACAAGGATAAGGCGAATGTCCAAGACTTGAAAACCTATAGACTGAAGAAATTCGTACGCACCAATCAGGATACCTGCATCAACCAGAAACCCATTGTCCGCAAAGGGGATAACGTCCGCAAAGGGGATGTCCTGGCGGATGGCTGCGCCACGGATAACGGCGAACTGGCGTTGGGCCGCAACGTTCTGGTGGCGTTTATGCCCTGGCACGGATATAATTTCGAAGATTCCATCATCGTTAGCGAACGGATGGTTTCGGAAGACGTTTTCACCTCGATCCACATCGAGGAACTGGAACTACAGGTAAGGGAAACGAAACGCGGCGAAGAAGAACTGACTCGCGAAATCCCCAACGTATCCGAAGAAGCCGTGAAAGATCTGGACGAAAACGGCATCATCCGGGTCGGCGCGGAGGTGACGTACGGGGATATCATCATCGGCAAAGTTACGCCCAAAGGGGAGATGGACTTGACGCCGGAAGATAAATTGCTGAAGGCGATCTTCGGCGACAAAGCCGGCGACGTCAAGGATGCTTCCCTGAAAGCTCACGCCGGAATGAACGGCATCGTCATCGCCACGAAGCTTTTCAGCCGCAAGCGGAAAGACGCCAAGACGCGCAAAGAAGACAAGGATAAGCTGATCGCGTTGGAGAAGAAGTATGAAGAAGAGACAGAGTTGTTGAAAAAGATGCGCATTAAGGAGCTGACGGAATTGCTGGAGGGAAAAAAATCGCGCGCCATACGCGATAAGAATCTGGAAGAGATCTTAATCCAGGCGGGGGAAACCTTCAGCGCCGCGACTTTCAAGCGCGTGGATCTCGACAACCTGGAAGCCAGCTTCGACTGGACGGATGACAACGATGTGAATGAACTGATTGAGATGACGTTCGAAAAGTACGAGGAGCGTTTTGATGCCATAACGACGGAATACCGCAACGAGAAGCATAAAATCCAGGGCGGCGATGAATTGCCCAGTGGAATCGTGCAACTCGCCAAGGTCTACATCGCTAAGAAGCGCAAACTCTCCGTCGGCGATAAAATGGCGGGCCGACACGGGAACAAAGGCGTCGTCGGAAAGATCGTTCCTGTGGAGGATATGCCCTTCCTGCCCGATGGAACTCCGATTGACATCATCCTGAATCCGTTGGGGGTGCCGTCTCGAATGAACATTGGACAAATCTTTGAGACCAGTCTCGGCTGGGCGGGGAAGAGGTTGGGGAAATACTATGCCACACCGGTGTTCGATGGCGCGGATCTGGAAGATATCACCAGGGAACTGGAGAACGCGGGCTTGGAAGCTCGCGGGAAGGTGCGTCTTTACGACGGACGCACCGGTGAGCCGTTCGACCAACCGGTTACCGTAGGCTATATTTACATGATGAAGTTGTCGCATCTGGTGGATGACAAAATCCACGCCCGCTCCATCGGACCGTACTCGTTGATTACACAACAGCCTCTGGGCGGGAAAGCTCAGTTCGGCGGACAGCGTTTCGGCGAAATGGAAGTCTGGGCGCTCGAAGCCTACGGCGCCGCTTACACTCTGCAGGAAATTCTCACGGTTAAATCGGACGACGTGGACGGCCGGGCTCGCACCTACGAAGCCATCGTCAAAGGCGAGAATCTCCCCGTCCCCGGCGTCCCGGAATCTTTCAACGTGCTCATCAACGAATTGCTGGGGCTTGGGTTGGACGTCAAATTGGAATAACCAGCATGAGAGAAAAACCCAAACATTCCATTCCGAGGAGAATTCAATGCTGAATATACGCCCCAATGAACAGGATCATCAGAACTTCACCCGGATTTCGATCGATCTCGCCAGCCCTAAGACCATCCTCGAACGATCCCGGGGCGAAGTCACAAAACCCGAGACGATCAACTATCGTTCCTACAAGCCGGAAAAAGACGGCCTCTTCTGCGAGAAAATCTTCGGCCCGGTAAAAGATTGGGAGTGTCATTGCGGGAAGTATCGCGGGATCCGCTACCGCGATATCACCTGCGACCGCTGCGGCGTGGAGATTACGCGCAAAGACGTGCGCCGCAAACGAATGGGGCACATCTCCCTGGCGGTCCCGGTCGTGCACATCTGGTATTTCCGTTCGCTTCCTTCCAAGATCGGGTCCATCCTGAGCATGACCGTTCGGGATTTGGAACGCGTGATATACTACGAGTCCTACATCGTGATCTCACCGGGCGCAACCGGCTTGCGTCCTCGCGAGTTGCTGAGCGAACAGGAGTATCAGCGCATCTTAGCTCAATACGGCGAAGAGAACGAGAAGCTCGATTCCAACGACCGTCGCAAATTCATCGCCAAGATGGGCGGCGAGGCAATCTACGACCTTCTTTCCCAGGTGGAGATCGAAAAGCTCTCCGCGGAATTAAGACAACAGGTGCGCCAGGAAACTTCCATTCAGCGGAAGAACGATGCCATTAAAAAACTGCGCATCATAGAAGCTTTCAAGGTCCGAGAAGACGGCAGCTTCACCCGCCCCGAATGGATGGTGATGTCCGTCATCCCGGTGGTGCCGCCGGATCTGCGTCCTCTGGTCCCGCTGGAAGGGGGTCGCTTCGCCACTTCGGATCTGAATGATCTCTATCGCCGCGTCATCATCCGCAACAACCGCCTCAAGCGTCTGATCGAAATCCAGGCGCCGGAAGTCATCCTGGGCAACGAGAAGCGGATGCTGCAGGAAGCGGTGGACTCCCTCTTCGATAATGGTCGTAAATCCGTCGCCGTGCGTTCGGATGGAAATCGTCCGCTGAAATCTCTTTCTGACAACCTGAAAGGCAAGCAGGGTCGTTTTCGTCAGAACTTGTTGGGCAAACGCGTGGATTATTCCGGCAGATCGGTGATCGTGGTGGGTCCCGAACTGAAGCTGAACACCTGTGGTCTGCCGAAAGATATGGCGGTCGAGTTGTTCAAGCCGTTCATCATCCGCAAACTGATCGAACAAGAATACGCCAAGACGGTGAAATCCGCCAAGCGCATGGTCGAGCGCAAGGACGAGGCGGTTTGGGGGATCCTGGAGGAGATTATTCAAGATCACCCGGTGCTCTTGAACCGCGCGCCGACGCTGCATCGGCTGGGGATACAGGCGTTTCAACCGATCCTAATAGAAGGGAAAGCCATCCGCCTGCATCCTCTGGTCTGCGCCGCGTTCAACGCCGACTTCGACGGCGACCAGATGGCGGTGCACATCCCCCTCTCCTATGAGGCGCAGATCGAAGCCCGCCTGTTGATGGCTTCCGCGCAGAACATCCTCCACCCAGCTTCCGGACGTCCCATCGCGGTGCCTTCGCAGGATATGGTTTTGGGCTGCTACTACCTGACCAAAATGCGCAAGGATGATATCGGCAGCGGCAGGAGATTTTTCGGTCCCGAAGACGTCATTGTCGCGTTGAATCACAAACTGATCAGTCTGCATGCACCCATCAACGTCCGAATGAAAAACGGGTTCATCGAGACGACGGCGGGAAGGATCATCTTCAATCAGATTCTGCCGAAACCTATACAAGAAACCACTTTCATCAACGAGCTGCTCACCAAAAAACGCCTGGAAGAGATCGTGGCGAATTGCTACCGGGTCGTCGGCATGAATGACACGGCGAAGTTTCTCGACCGGTTGAAGGATCTGGGCTTCACCTACGCCACGCAAGGCGGCCTTTCCGTCGGCATCGAAGATGTGGAGATCCCCGAGGAGAAGGCGAAACTGATCGAGAAGGCGTCCGCGGAAGTCGAGAAGGTGCAGAACCAGTATGAAAGCGGCGTCATCACCGACGGAGAGCGCTACAATAAAATCATTGATATATGGACGCACACCACGTCCGACGTCGCGGATGCAATGGTCGCCCGACTGAAGCAGTCCAATCAGGGCTTCAACCCCGTCTTTATGATGATTGACAGCGGCGCCCGAGGTTCCAAGGAGCAGATCCGTCAGCTGGCGGGTATGCGCGGTCTGATGGCGAAGCCGCAGAAGACGATGACCGGCCAGAAAGGCGAGATCATCGAATCGCCCATCATCGCCAATTTCAAAGAAGGCTTGACGGTGCTGGAGTATTTCATCTCCACGCACGGCGCCAGAAAAGGTCTGGCGGATACCGCCTTGAAAACGGCGGATGCGGGTTATCTGACCCGCCGCCTCGTGGATGTGGCGCAAGACGTCATCGTGAGAGAAAAAGACTGCGGCACCTTGCGCGGTATCACCATCGAAGCCGTCAAGGAAGGGGAGGAGGTCGCCGAGCAGTTGACAGAAAGAATCCTGGGACGAGTCCTGGCGGGCGATGTATATGATCAATTCACCGGCGAAAAGCTCTTGCCCATCGGCAAACTGATCGACGAGGCGGACGCCGAACTGCTTGTGAAGCATTCGGTGGACAAGGTGATGATTCGCTCTGTGTTGACCTGCGAGACGTTGAACGGCGTCTGCGCCGCGTGTTACGGGAAAAATCTGACCACCAATCGGATGGTGGATCTGGGGGAGGCCGTCGGAGTCATGGCGGCGCAATCCATCGGCGAGCCGGGCACGCAGTTGACGCTGCGGACCTTCCACATCGGCGGCACCGCCAGCCGCATCGCCGCGCAATCCCAGGTCGTTTCCAAGACGGACGGCAAAGTCGAATTCGAAAACGTCTTCGCCATCCGCCACAAGGAAACCAACAACCTGGTCGCGCTGCGCCGCAACGGGGTTATTAAAGTGCTCGACGACGACAACCGCGTCATCGCCAAGTACAATGTGCCGCACGGAGCCGAGATTGTCGTCTCGGAAGGCCAAAAGGTAAAAGCCGGTCAGGAGTTGATGTTCTGGGATCCGTATTCCGCCTCCATCATCGCCAATCAAGACGGGTATGTTCGTTTTGTGGACATCAAGGAGGAGGAATCCTACCGCGAAGAGGTGGATGAAACCACCGGCAAGAAGCAGAAAGTGATCATCGAGGTCAGGAATAAAAAGTTGAATCCTCACATTCACCTCGAAGATAAAAAAGGGAATAAGATCGAAAACATCAACATCCCCGTGGGTGCGCATCTTCTCGTGCAGGACGGGGATTTCGTCGAAGCCGGCGATGCCATCGCCAAGCTCCCCCGCGAAATCACCAAGACGAAGGATATCACCGGCGGTCTGCCCCGGGTGGCGGAACTCTTCGAAGTGCGTCGCCCTAAGGATCCCGCGATCGTTTCCGAAATTGACGGCATCGTTAAATTCGGGAGTCTGAAACGAGGCGTCCGGGAGATTATTATCAAGGCTCACGACGGAAAATCCGAAAAGCGTTACTTGATCCCCTTCGGGAAGCACATTATCGTCAACGACGGCGAATTGATCAACGCCGGAGACCGCATCAGCGAAGGCTCCATTGCGCCGCAGGACATTCTGAGCATTCTCGGATCCAGCAAGGTGCAGGAATATCTGGTCAACGAGATTCAGGCGGTCTATCGGCTGCAGGGCGTCAAGATCAACGACAAGCACATCGAAGTCATCGTCCGCCAGATGCTGCAAAAAGTCCGCATTGAAGACGCCGGCGACACCAACTATCTGGAAGGCGATCAGGTTGAGGCTGCGCGTTTCATCCCGGAGAACCGCCAGATCATCGGTAAGGTGGTCATTGAAAAGGTCGGTGACTCCCGCTTCCAGATCGGTCAGCTGGTGGATAAGATGGAATTCAACCGCGAGAACCGCAAATTGCAGGCGGCGGAGCTTCAGCCCGCCACCGCCCGACCCGCGCGGCCCGCCATCTATCATCCGCTGCTGTTGGGCATCACGCAGGCGGCGCTCTCGACGGAAAGCTTCATCTCCGCGGCGAGTTTCCAGGAAACCACCCGCGTACTGACGGAAGCGGCGGTGGAAAGGAAGATTGATTATCTAAAGGGGCTGAAAGAAAACGTCATCATGGGGCATCTGATCCCCGCCGGAACGGGGGTCGGCAAATACCAAAAGATCGTGGTGGAAAAACCGGAGAAAGATGAACTGGAATTGGCGCAGTACGATTTCGCGAAAACCGAGGACGAACGGATGAAGCGGAAGACGATCGCAGACGGAACCTTGCTCGAATCTTCGGAAATTTCGGGGGAATCGGCTTCTAAGAAGGAGCTGTCCGAGGACGATCAACCAGCCGGTGAAAAAGAAGAAAAAGATGAAAAAGTGATTGACAATTTAGATGAAAAATAGTAAATTGTAATTTCTATCTTCTGGAGAGATTCGTGCCCACTGTCAGTCAATTGATTCGTAAGGGTCGTCAAAGACAACTGAAGAAATCGAAAACTCCGGCTATGGCGCGCTGTCCGCAGCGCCGCGGCGTCTGCACGCGCGTCTATACCACAACGCCGAAGAAACCGAATTCCGCACTGCGCAAAGTCGCCCGTATCCGGCTGACGACCGGTGTCGAAGTCACGACCTATATCCCCGGCGAAGGGCACAATCTCCAGGAACACTCCATTGTGCTGATCCGCGGCGGCAGGGTCAAGGATCTCCCGGGTGTGCGCTATCACGTCATTCGAGGCACGCTCGACGCCGCCGGCGTAGATAAGCGGAAACAAGGACGTTCCAAATACGGAACCAAGCGGAAATAAGATACTATGCCGCGAAGAAAACGAGTCGTCAAACGCACGATCCTGCCGGATCCCAAATATCACGATCTGCAGGTGGCGAAATTCATCAACAATCTCCTGAGGCGCGGGAAGAAGTCCACGGCGGAAGGGATTTTATATACCGCTCTGGATAAAATCCAGGAGAAGACCAAGACGGACGGCCTGGAGATCCTGCGCAAGGCGATCAATAACGTCGGACCCGCCGTGGAAGTGAAATCCCGCCGCGTGGGCGGTTCGACTTATCAGGTGCCGGTGGAAGTTCGCCAAGACCGGCGCCAGGCTCTGGCGATGCGCTGGATCATCAACTTCGCCAAAGCCCGCAGCGATAAGACGATGGCGGATAAGCTGGCGGCTGAACTGATCGCAGCCGCCAACGGCGAAGGCGCCGCCGTTAAAAAACGCGAAGATACGCATCGAATGGCGGAGGCGAACAAGGCGTTCGCGCATTTCCGCTGGTGATTTTTCTTGAGTTGAAAACGTCTGCCGGGGTGTTTTCCCCGGCGTTCTTCATCCGCTGGAAGCGGAAATACCATGTCACGCAGAGATCCATTAGAAAAAATTCGCAATATCGGCATCATGGCGCACATTGATGCCGGCAAGACCACCACCACGGAGCGGATTCTCTATTTCACCGGCAAGATCCACCGCATGGGCGAAGTCCACGAAGGATCCGCCGTCATGGACTGGATGGAGCAGGAACGGGAACGGGGAATCACCATCACCTCTGCGGCGACGACCTGTTACTGGAATCAGCATCGGATCAACATCATTGATACGCCGGGTCATGTGGATTTCACCGCGGAAGTGGAGAGGTCGCTGCGCGTGCTGGACGGCGCAATCGCCCTCTTCTGCGCGGTCGGCGGCGTGGAACCTCAATCGGAAACCGTCTGGCGCCAGGCGGACAAATATCACGTCCCCCGCATCGCCTTCGTCAATAAGATGGACCGCGTCGGTGCGGATTTTTACGGAACCGTCGAAAATATCCGGGTAAAGTTGGGCAGCCATCCCATCCCGTTGCAAATCCCTTTGGGCGAAGGCGAAATGTTCACCGGCTTGATTGATCTGATCAAAATGAAAGCCGTGCTGTGGAACGAGAATTCGCTGGGCGCTCTCTGGGAGGAGGTGGACATTCCGACGACGCTTCTGCCGCAGGCGCTGCGCTATCGCGAGAAGATGCTGGAAGCTATCTCGGACTACGACGATAAATTGATGGCTCTTTTCCTGGAAGAGAAACCGATCGCGGAAGAGGATATTCGAACGGCGGTTCGCCGCGCTACGGTGGAGTGCAAGATCGTACCGGTGCTCTGCGGCAGCGCTTTCAAGAATAAAGGAATTCAGCGTCTTTTGGACGCGGTCTTATACTACCTTCCCAGTCCGCTCGATGTGCCGCCGGTTCGGGGAATCAACCCTAAAAAGGAGAAGGAAGAAATCCGCAAGCCGTCGGACGATGAACCTTTTTCCGCGTTGTGCTTCAAGATCGTCAGCGATCCGCATGTGGGGAAGCTGAATTACATCCGCATCTATTCCGGAAAGGTGAGGGCGGGAAAGGCGGTCTATAACGCCAACGCTGGCAAGCACGAACGTCTGGGACGTCTGCTTCTGATGTTCGCCAATAAGCGAGAGGATATCGAAGAAGCCTACACCAGCGACATCGTGGCGGCGGTGGGGTTGAAAGTCACCCGCACCGGTGATACCCTTTGCGACGACGGGCACCCCATCGTCCTCGAAAAAATGGATTTTCCGAAACCCGTGATCTCGGTCGCCATCGAACCCAAGACGAAAGCCGATCAGGAGAAGATCGCTATTGCGCTGTCCCGTCTGGCGGACGAAGATCCGACCTTCCACGTCGAGACGAATGAGGAAACCGGTCAAACCCTCATTTCGGGGATGGGAGAGTTGCATCTGGAAATCTTGATTGATCGTTTGATGCGCGAGTTCAACGTCGCCGCCAATGTGGGCAAGCCGCAGGTGGCGTACCGCGAGACCATCAGAAAGGTTGCCGTTGCGGAAGGGAAATTCGTGCGTCAGTCCGGAGGCAGAGGTCAATACGGACACGTGAAGATCCAGATCGAACCGGCTGAACCCGGATCCGAATTCTTCTTTGAGGACCGCACCAGCGGAGGAGTCATCCCCAAAGAATATATCAATCCCGTTTCCAACGGCATCAAAGAAGCCATGAAGAACGGGGTCATCGCCGGATACCCGCTGGTGGACATCAAGGCGGTCTTGCTGGATGGATCCTATCACGAAGTGGATTCTTCCGAATTGGCGTTTAAGATCGCGGGATCTATGGCTCTGCGTGAAGCGGCGAAGAAAGCCGATCCCGTCGTGATCGAGCCCATCATGTGGCTGGAAGTTCTGGTTCCGGAAGAGTATCTGGGCGATGTGATCGGCAATTTGAATTCGCGCCGCGGCAGGATTCTGGGCATGGAACTGCGCAAAAACGTTCAGGCGGTTCATGCGAATGTGCCCTTGTCGGAACTTTTCGGCTATGCCACCACACTGCGCTCTCTCACGCAAGGGCGCGCGGTTTTCACCATGAAGTTCGCTCGATATGAACCGATCCCTGAAGCCGTCTCCGCTCGGATTTTCGAAACGCCGACATTCGCGCGGATGAGTTAATTCGACAATAAACGAACACGCCATCACAAAGCAATAGAGGATGCAGTTATGGCTAAGGCTAAATTTGAACGGACGAAGCCGCACGTGAACATCGGGACGAT
>CAZUTK010000068.1:0-14216 GCA_964623265.1 uncultured bacterium
CGGAATTTCTGGGAGAGCGCCTGCAGACGCCTCCGATCTATTCCGCTCTGAAAATCGCCGGCAAACCCGCGTATCGCCGCGTGCGCCGCGGGGAATCAGTGGCGCCTCAACCCCGCATGGTGAGGCTGCACGAATTTGAGGTGGAAGCCTGGAATCCGCCGGAAGTTGCGCTGCGCCTGCGCTGCTCGAGCGGCTTTTACGTGCGGTCTCTGGCGCGCGAGCTCGGAGAAAAATTAGGCTGCGGCGGCACGCTGAAATCGCTGTCCCGCACCCGCATCGGATCGTATCAGTTGGAATATGCCTTGAGCCTCGAAGAACTGGCAGCACGTTTTTCGTATGATTGATCGTTCGCAGACTATGGCAGATAACGGAAGCACCGCGCTCAATGATATAGAAGTGCATCACGACGGCATTTGCGGACCCAGAACATCCGGGATTTCCGTGGTGACTGTGGGCTCCTTCGACGGCGTTCACCTGGGGCACCAGGAAATCCTGAAGAGACTGAATGCGGCCGCGGGCGACTCCGCGGTGCGGACGGTGGTGACGTTTGAACCGCATCCGCAGTCGGTCATCCGACGGGGCGGACAGGCCGTGCCGGTGCTGATGACCGCCGAAGAGAAGACCCGCTGCCTGTGCGAGTTTGGAGTGGATCGCATCTACACGCTGCGTTTCAATCCGCATCTCGCGTCCCTATCCGCCGAAGAGTTTGTCCGCGAGATCCTCCTGCGGCGCCTGCAGGCGAAGCGGCTGGTCATCGGATACAATCACAGCTTCGGGCGCAACCGCGAAGGGAATTTCGAATTCTTAGAGAAGAACAAGCAGCGCTTCGGATATGAACTGGAAGTGGTCGGTCCGTTTTATCTCGAAGGGGAAATCATCAGTTCGACGAAGATCCGTCGAGCTCTCGAAGCCGGCAGGCTGGATCTCGCCAACCGCTATCTCGGCAGACCCTATGCTCTGGAAGGAAAAGTCATCGCTGGCAAAGGGCGCGGGCGCGAACTGGGATTCCCCACAGCGAACCTGGAGCCGGTTCATCCGCAGAAGATGGTCCCGGGGATGGGCGTGTATGCGGTGGCGGTCACTGTGGAAAACGCGCGGCATCCCGGGATGCTGTCCATCGGTACCAGGCCGACTTTCGGGGAAACCGAACGCACCATCGAGGTGCATTTGATCGGCTACAGCGGCGATCTCTACGACCGCACGATTCAAGTGCATTTTCTGCAGAAACTGCGAGATGAAATCCGTTATGATGACGTGGCGGGCTTGATCATTCAAATGCGCCTGGATCAAGAGAACAGTCTCGCCGCCTACAAATTATTTCAGAGAGAAAATATCCACGTCGCGGCGATCGCAACGATGAAAAGTCGTTCAACATAAATATAGAAAGAAGTTAGCTGGGAACAGAAATGCCGTTGAATCAGGAAAAAGTGAGAGAAATCGTCGCCGAATACGGCGGCAGTCTGCAAGACACCGGAAAAACCGAGGTGCAGGTCGCTCTGCTGACTCAGCACATCAACGACCTGACGGAACACTTTAAGACGCACCCGAAGGATCATTCTTCCCGTCGAGGATTGCTGAAGATGGTCGGGCAGCGAAGGCGACTCTTGAATTATTTGATGCGCGAAGACGTCGAACGCTATCGCGCCATTCTGAAGAAACTGAATCTGCGCCGTTAGCCGGCATAGGCTGACGCGTATGCGAGCATTGAAATGACCCGCGCCGCGCGAACCACAACATTGCGCCGAATCGCAAGGATTCGGTCGTCGCGCCGCGCTTTTCGAGTGCTGGAGTGTGCATGAGTTACAAAGAAGAAATTGAAATCGGCGGCAGGACGCTATCCATCGAAGTCGGCAAGGTCGCTAAGCAGGCGGATGGAGCCGCCTGGGTGCGTTACGGCGACACCATCATCCTGGCGGCGGCCGTGTCCGCAAAAGAGCCGATGGACGCGGATTTTCTGCCCTTGATGGTGGACTATCGCGAAAAGATGTATGCCTCCGGAAAAATTCCGGGGGGATACTTCAAACGGGAAGGGCGCCCCTCGGAGAACGAGATCTTAGCCGCACGGCTGATTGACCGTCCCATCCGACCGCTGTTTCCCAAAGACTATTACTACGACACCCAGGTGATGGTGAATGTCTTCTCGGCGGATAAGGAAAATCAGCCGGATGTCATCGGCGCAATCGCGGCTTCCGCCGCGCTTCACCTGAGCGATATCCCCTTCGCTGGTCCCATCGCCGCCGTGCGCGTGGGCAAGCGCGACGGGCAGTATATCCTCAACCCGACCAGCTCGGAGACGGAGCATTCGCCTCTGGAGTTGGTCGTAGCGGGCACCGCCGAATCCATCACGATGGTCGAAGGCGTATCCACCGAAATATCGGAAGAGGATATGCTGGGCGCCATCGAATTCGCCCATCAGGCGATCCGGCAGATCGTGGATCTGCAGAACCGCATGCAGGAGAAACTAGGTATCACAAAGCGGGAATATCAAAAGGCTGTCATCCCTGATGGCTTGATGGATGATGTCTCCTCGAAGGCTCTGGAACCTCTGCGGCAAATCTGCCGAGTCACGGAAAAAACGGAGCGTCGGCAAAAGAAGAGCGAGCTGGAAGAACAGATCCAGACCGAGCTGGCGGAGAAGTATCCCGAAGCTCAGCAGCGCATCACTGAGCTGTTCGACGAGATCTACCGAAATGAAGTCCGGCGGATGATGCTCGGCGAAAAGCGCCGCCTCGACGGGCGCGGTTACGATGAAATCCGCCCCATCGCCATCGAAATCGGGCTCCTGCCGCGAGCCCACGGTTCTGCGCTCTTCACCCGCGGACAGACTCAGGCGCTGGCAACCACCACCCTAGGCACCAAGGAAGACGAACAGCGCATAGACGGCCTGGGCGAAGAGTACTTCCGCCGCTATATGTTCCATTACAATTTCCCGCCGTTTTCCACGGGGGAAACAAAGAAGTATATGGGCACCTCCCGGCGCGAAATCGGTCACGGCAATTTGGCGGAAAGAGCCTTGCAATGCGTCATTCCCGCCTGGGAAACTTTCCCTTACACCATCCGCATCGTCTCCGATATCCTCGAATCCAACGGATCTTCTTCGATGGCGTCGGTTTGCGCGGGTTCCCTTTCGCTGATGGACGCCGGCGTGCCGGTGAAGACTCACGTCGCGGGCATCGCTATGGGTCTGGTGCAGGAAGGGGATCAAACGGCGATCCTGACGGATATTCTGGGCGACGAAGACCATCTGGGCGATATGGATTTCAAGGTGACAGGCACCCGGTCCGGAATTACCGCCTTCCAGATGGACATCAAGATCAAAGGCCTCTCCACAGCCATTATGCGGGACGCTCTGGAAAAAGCACGCGATGCGCGTCTGCGCATTCTGGACTTGATGGAAGCGGCGATGCCTGCGCCGCGTCCCGACATCTCCCCGCATGCTCCGCGCATTATGACCATACACGTGCCGGTGGATTCCATCGGTACCATCATCGGTCCCGGCGGCAAGATGATCCGCGAAATCGTCGAAAAGAGCGGCGCGAAGATTGATATTATGGACGACGGACAGGTCAACATCGCTTCCACCAACGGCGAAGCCGGCGAAAAAGCCCGCAATATGATCCTGCGCCTCATCGAAGCCCCCGAAATCGGTAAGGTTTACACCGGCGTCGTCAAGAAGATCACCGACTTCGGCGCATTTGTGGAGATTCTGCCCGGCAAAGAGGGGTTGCTGCACATCAGCGAAATCGAGCGCGGCCGGGTCAAATCGGTCACCGACGTCCTGAAGGTAGGGGATGAGGTGGATGTGAAGCTGCTGGCGATTGATCCGCGCGGCAAGCTGGATCTCTCCCGCCGAGCCCTTTTGATCGCCCAGGATCACCCCGAAATGGCGGATCAACCGTACGAACGCAAGAGACCTCCGCGCTCGGATCATCACGATGATCGCGGCGGCAAAGACCGCCACCAGCGCCGCGACCGCGACCGCAACGACCGAGGCGGAAACCGTGGCTGAGACCGGCTTCCAGCGCACCGTCACTCCGGACGGCTTGCGAATCGTATCCGAACGGATTCCCGGCGTGCGTTCTGTCTGCGTCGGCATCTGCGTCAACACCGGATCTATGCACGAGAGCGACGATCTCGCCGGAATCTCGCATATGCTGGAGCATATGGTCTTCCGCGGCACCGAGAATCGCTCCAGCCTCGCCATCGTGCAGGAGATCGAAGGCGTCGGCGGACACATCAACGCCTTCACTTCCAAAGAATTCACCTGCTTTCACGCTCATATGCTGGATGAGCATCTGGATCTGGCGCTGGATATCCTCTGCGATCTGCTCATTTATCCCACCCTGACCGCGGAAGATCTCGAACGGGAGAAGCTGGTGATCGGCGAAGAGATCCGCCATTACGAAGATTCGCCGGATGAACTGATCTTCGACTACTTCGCTAAAACGCTCTACGGCGACCACCCGCTGGCGCGCCCCATCATCGGCAGCGTGGCGACGATTTCCGCCTTCGACCGCGAAACGCTGCAGCGCTATCTGCGGGAGCATTACCCGTTGCGGCACACCGTCGTGGCGGCGGCGGGCAACTTGGACCACGATCGCCTGAGTTCGGAGATCCAAAAGCGCCTGTTGCTGGAAAATCACGCCGCCGGAAATTCCACGCCGCCGCTGCATCATCCTCCGCCGCGGGAAATGCGCTTCCCGCGATCGGTGCAGGGAGCGCATCTGTGCCGCGGTGTCCCGGGTCCGGCGTACAGCGATGAGAGGAAGTTCGCCGGTTTCGTGCTCTCCAATATCCTGGGCGGCGGAATGAGCTCGCGCCTTTTCCAGCGCATCCGCGAACAGGAAGCGCTGGCGTATAGCGTGTACACCTTTCTGGACGCTATGCGCGACAGCGGCGTCTTCGGCGTTTACGTCGGCACCGATCCGGAAAAAGTCTCGCGAGTTCTGGATCTGATAGACGAGGAGTACCGCCGAATTCTCACAGAAGGCATTCCCGCCGATGAAATTCACCGCGCGAAGGAGCAATTGAAGGGGAATTTAATGCTCGGGCTGGAGAGCACCTCGGCGCGGATGTTCCGTCTGGTGAAGCTGGAATCCTATTTGAACGAGTTCGTGACTCTGGATGAAACCCTGGCTCTGATTGATGCGGTGACACGGAAGGATGTCCTCGATCTGGCGCAGGAATTGTTGTATCCGACTCGCCAATATACGGCGGTGATCGAACCCGCGAAGGAGAAGGATGATGAGTGAGGCGATGGGCTTTAAAGCGCAGAAAATGATGCAAAAAGCCGAAGAGCTCGATGTCTTTTGGGCGTATGATACACACGAATTGCCCGGGAGGAAAAAACTCGTTTTACTCGATAACGTCCAATTCATTTATGAACTTGCTCTGGCTCAAATGGAAATGCAAGCGCTTGGTGTCAAATTTACTGTGACGAATGGGCTGCGAATATTTGAATTGCTTGAAATAGATGATGTTGAAAAACTTAGAAAAAGAACTGCTTATTTAAAGGCAGTGGAAACGGAACACACAGATTATTTTTATATTCTTCAAAAAAATCGCACTCGATCGGTAAATCAATACTTGACTCATTGGATTTATCCGTATAAAGGGAAATTTCACCCTCAAATGATTCGCGCATTGATGAATATTATCGGTTTAGAAGAGGGGGATACTGTATTGGATCCTTTCATCGGAAGTGGAACAACGGCGGTCGAAGCACAACTTCTGGGAATCAATTGTATCGGAATAGATGTCTCGCCTCTTTGTGTTTTGCAAAGCAGAGTCAAATGCGAGTCGTTATATTCCGTTCAGAAAATTATTGATGCAAAAGAGGAAATTTCTAAGCGCCTGAAGGTATCCATCTTTAACGACGGTGGTGTATCACTCGATGATTCGATTAATTCATTAGCGGATCTAAATACCCGGAATTTCTACAAAATGGTAAAACTCGTGGCGATCAGCGATCAGGCTCGCCGAAGTAGAGAATTCGCGAATTCATTCATAAAGAACTTAGAGATTATGATTCAATCCATTCTAGATTATAAAGAAATTGTGCGCAAATTGAATCTCAAATTGGGATCAATCAGGATTGAATTAGGCGATTCCAGAGAATTGCCGGTAGAAAATGAATCCATAGACGGGATCATCACCTCACCTCCTTATTCCATCGCCCTGGATTATGTCGATAACGATGCGCACGCATTGAAAGAATTGGGCTATGATATATCGGAAATCAGAGAAGGATTCATTGGCGTTCGCGGCAAAGGGACAACTAAAATTCGACTATATAATAACGATATGATCCAGAGTCTGCGCGAAATGTACCGCGTCCTTAAGGCTGGAAAATATGCGGTAATTGTTATAGGGAATGCTAGGTATTCAGGGGAAGAAGTAAAGACTGTGCAGTTTGTGATTGAACATGCCGAGAAGCAGGGACTGAAGCTGGTTAAAAATATTGATAAAATTATATTTGGACTCTATAATGTTATGCAGAAGGAGAATATCCTGATATTCGTGAAACAATAGGATCTATTGAAAGGAAATTGGATGGTTGCGCAGCCGAATGGAATTTTTACCTGGGACATCGACGAAATTGCAAAAGCATTGAAAATCAATGCAGAGGATGTACGAGAATATTTTACCGACGGACGAAGAGTATCATTTATATTGGAAAGACGGATTGCATATGAAGTTATTAGAGGCAAACTGGCTCCGAATGAAGGCACTGGTTACGATCTTATTGATTCGCAAGGCGGAAAATGGGAAGTTCGTAGTATAACGAGAGGGGGCATTTATTTTTGCCCAAGCTATATGGTAGGTTCTGGTAGAAGATTTAATGAGAAAGAATTTCTAGAGAAAATAAATAATATCAGAGGCTATATCGTGTCAGATGTAGAATCATTTCCTATAGTCCTATTTTGGATCATTTCTAGTAAAGATGTGAAAAGTTAGTGGCTGAGTGGGTTGCTGGGTAAGAACAGCAAAATAAGTCGTGAGAAAGCTCTTAAATTACTTTCCAAGAAATAATTTGATTGAAGACCAGTTACGAGAAAAGACGGCAATGAATCCAGTTTAATTATAAGAAACATACAGCGTGTTCTACAACAACGTTCAACTATGATCAGCCTGAAAGACCTGAACCCCCATCTTCTCAACGCCCAGTATGCTGTTCGTGGACCCATCGTCAACCGCGCTCAGGAGCTGGAAGAGCAGGGGCGCAAGATCATCTACTGCAACATCGGCAATCCCCAGGCGTTGAAACAGAAGCCGCTGACTTACCTGCGGCAGGTTATCAGCCTGCTGGAATATCCGGAGTTGCTGCATCGCCCGGAATGCCGGAGCGTCTTTCCGCAGGATTTGGTGGAAAAAGCGCAGATGATCCTGCAGAAGCATCCCTTCGGCACGGGCGCCTACACGCAGAGCGCCGGCATCCCCTTCATCCGGCAGGCGGTGGCGGATTTCATCCAGCGCCGCGACGGCATCCCCGCCGACCGCAACAGCATCATCCTGACCGACGGCGCCAGCAAAGGGGTGCAAGCCGTCATCCTCGCACTGTTGAAGGATCCCCAGGATGGATTTATGATCCCCATACCGCAATATCCCCTCTACAGCGCCACCATCGCCCTCTACGGCGGCAGCCAGATCGGCTATTTTCTCGATGAAGCCAACGGCTGGCAGTTGAACGAAGCGATCCTGACCGAAAGCCTTGAAAAAGCGCGTAAAAAGGGGGTTCGTCCCGTCGCCATCGCGGTGATCAACCCGGGCAACCCGACCGGAGCCGTCCTCACGCGCGAAAACATCGTCATGATCATCCAGTTCGCTAAGAGGAATTGTCTGGCGATTATGGCGGATGAAGTCTATCAGGAAAACGTGTACCATCCCGATAAGAAATTCTATTCTTTCGCCAAAGTGATGCACGAGGAAGGCGAAAAAGAAGTGGCGCTTTTCAGCTTCCACTCCGTCTCTAAGGGCTTCCTGGGGGAATGCGGGCACCGCGGCGGATATATGGAGATGCGCAACGTGCCCCAGGACGTGCAGGCGCAGTTCATCAAGCTGCAGTCCATCAGCCTCTGCGCCAACGTGGACGGGCAGATGGCGACTTATTTGATGATTTCGCCGCCGCAACCCGGAGACGAGAGCTACGATCTCTATGTCCGCGAACGCGACGGCATCCTAAACGATCTGAAGGAGAAGGCGCGGATCCTGGGCGAAGGATTGAATCAGATCGAAGGGATGTATGTGGATGTGCCGGAAGGCGCGATGTACGCCTTCGTCCGTTTCGAACTGCCGCATGCGCGGGCTGTCAACCCGGAGAAGATGACGCCGGAGGAACGCCGGACGTACGAAGCTCAGAGGGACTCGGATTACTGCCTGGCGTTGTTGGAAGAGACCGGAATCTGCGTGGTGCCCGGCTCCGGATTCGGTCAGCTTCCGGGGACGCTGCACTTCCGCACCACCTTCCTGCCGCCCCGCGACGAAATCCAAGAGCTGGTCGTGAAAATCAAGGATTTCCACGAACGCTATGTGGAGAAGCTGCGACAGCAGCGGAAGTGAGAATCCATCAGCGATCAAATCAATCGAATGGAAGAGATACCGGTCAAAGTGAAACGGCTTCGTCCGCCGCGTTGGGAACTGCCGCAACCCGCGACGCCGCACTCCGCCGGAGTGGATCTGCGGGCGGACCTGGATGAACCGATGAGGCTGCAGCCTGGGGAAACCGTCGCCGTGCCGACCGGCATCGCCGTGGCGCTGCCGGAAGGTTGGGAAGCCCAAGTGCGGCCTCGCAGCGGCCTGGCATGGCGGTACAGCATCGGCATGCTGAACGCCCCCGGCACGATTGATTCGGATTACCGCGGCGAAATCAAAGTCCTGCTCACCAATTTCGGCAAGACCGCGTTCGAACTGCGCCCCGGCGAGCGCATTGCGCAGATGGTCCTCGCCCGAGTCAGCAGACCGGCATGGGAAGAGGTGTCCGAACTGCCGCCTAGCGAACGGGGCGAAGGGGGCTTCGGACACACGGGAAGATGATCCTCAGCCGAAGGAGAGATCAACCCTGAAAACTCCCAGCGTTTACGTCCCCGGTCCGGCGCACTACCCCCGGATCTTAACTTACCACGAAATCAGCCCCCGATTCCAGCTGGGCGTCACCTGCATCTCTCCCCGCAAATTCCGCGAACATCTGCATTTTTTGCTGGAATCCGGCTACGACCTCATCCCCCTGCGGGGGCTCGCGGAAAACCCGCCGCCTCATTCCACTGAATCGAATCCGCGCATCGGAGTAACGCTCACCTTCGACGACGGTTACGAGACTTTTCTAAGGGAAGTTTTCCCTTTGCTGACGGATACCGGCGCGCCCGCGACCCTCTTCGTCATCACCGATTATGTCGGCGGTTATAACGACTGGGACGTCACCTTTCGCGTCAATCGGCGCCGCCACCTCGATTGGATGATGATCCGGGAAGTCGCCGGCGGAAATATCGAAATCGGCTCGCACACCTGCACGCACCGCGATCTCACGCGGATCCCCCGCGGCGAGGCGGAAAGGGAATTACGCGTTTCCAAACAAGCGCTCGAAGATCATCTGGGCGTCGAAGTGACCTCGCTGGCGCTGCCTTTCGGCGCGGTGAATCTGGAGATCTTCGCTCTGGCGCGGAAACTGGGCTACCGCGAGATCTGCGGCGGAGCCTTCGGACCGTATGGACCCTTCCCGGGCGTCCTCCCCCGTATCCCAGTGTACCGAGGCGACGGCAAACGTTCGCTGCGCAGAAAGCTGGACTTCAACGCCCTGGAACTGCTGCGCGCGTTTCTTCTGCAGAATTTCTCGCGCGGGACACGCTTGCTGAAAAGCTGAGACCCGACGAAATTTCCCCTCCCATCCCAGGAATATCCTTCCTCCTGCGGAGCCGTTTTATTAAGAAAAAAATTTAATAAAAATTACTTGACAAGTCCGGAAACTTTTTGTATATTCTCAAGTTCTTTTATTAAACTTTTTCCTTAGTAAACTGAAATCTCAATGATATGAAAATCGGCGAAAAAATCCGCAATCTGCGTTTGGCTTCGGAATTGACGCAGGAAGAACTCGCCGAACGTTCTGGACTAACCAAGGGTTTCATCTCGCAGATTGAACGCGATCTGACTTCCATTTCACTGGACAGCCTGGAGCATCTGCTGACAGCCTTGAATACGTCTCTGGACCGATTCTTCAGTGAATCCGCCGGAGAACGCGTAATCCACCCGGCGGAGGCGAGAACGACCATCCCCAAGGAGGGCGTCAAGAGCTTTGAATTGCTGGTGCCGGGCGCCACCAACCGCGAAATGGAACCCGCTCTCGTGACGCTGGGTCCGAAGCAGGCGACCGAAGAGACGGAACCATACCCCGGCGAAGAGTTCGGTTTCGTGCTGAAAGGCAGAATCGCGTTGAAGCTGGGCAATAAAATCTACAAGGCAAAACGCGGCGACAGCTTCTATTTCACCGCTGATCGCCGGCACCATATCCAGAACATCGGACAGGGGAACGCCGTCATCCTCTGGGTGACCTGTCCTCCGTATTTCTAAACCTTAAACCAGGACCGATTTGAAGGCGCTGCGCCGGGGGATCGGCATCAGGAGGTAGGAAGTTGAACGCTCTGGGACGACAGATTCTGGTGGAATACTACCACTGCAATCCTCGGGTCTTGAACGACCGGGACGAGATCGCCGCCGCGATGGGCGAGGCGGCTCGTCTTTCTGGGGCTACCGTCGTGGAAGAGGTCTTTCACCTCTTCAATCCGCACGGGATTAGTGGGGTGGTTGTGATCGCGGAATCGCATCTCTCCATCCACACCTGGCCGGAGTACGGCTACGCCGCGGTGGATCTCTTCACCTGCGGCGAAGAAATTCAGCCCGAAAAGGCTTTCGATCATTTGAAGCGCATCCTCGAAGCCGGATCCGTTTCGGTCATGGAATTGAAACGCGGCGTGCTCGAACCGAAGATCAAGCCGCTGCGGCATAAACCGGATCTCATTGCAGATCCCTGTCCCCAGAAACACGCCGGACACGGAGAAGCCGCGTGATCCTCCCGTTGCCGAAGCAATACTTCATCGTGGCGGGCAAGGGGGAAGGTCCTACGCCCCTGAACGCCTTCGACGCGGCTTTAGGAAACGCAGGCGTCGGAGATCTCAACCTGGTGAAGGTCTCCAGCATCGTGCCCCCCCAATGCGAGCGTTGCGAACCATTCGCCATCCCGCCGGGCACGCTCATCGCCATCGCTTATGCCGCCAAGACCAGCACTCTGCCGGGTGAAGTCATCGCCGCCGGTGTAGCGGTGGGGATCCCCGAAGAAAAAGATCGCGCGGGCGTGATCATGGAATATTCGGCTCTGGGACACGGCGCGGAAGTCCGCGAGATCGTCGAATCCATGGCGAAGCACGCCCTGACGAGCCGCGGTCTGCGCATCCGCAGCGTCGAAAGCAGAGTGATTGAGACGAAAGTGGAACACGTTGCGGCGGCTTTCGCCGGTGTCGTGCTGATCTGACACGCCCCGGAGAACGGCGGGAGGCATCAAAAGGTGCCGCTCGCACGCCGTTTTCCTCGACTTGCAACCCCACCCGCCGCGAGATCAATGGGTTTATGATGGAAAATAAGAATACGGATTGGTACATCGAGAAATTTCAGGACACCTCCGCCGTCGGCTACCGCGTCGTCAAACGACTGCACTACAGCCGCAGCCCGTTCCAGATGGTGGAAATCTACCAGACCGCTGATTTCGGCAATATGCTGGTGCTGGACGGCGCCATCATGCTCACGGAAGCTCACGAGTTCCTGTACCATGAAATGCTGGTGCATATCCCTATGCTGTCCCATCCGCATCCGCAAACCGTTCTGGTCGTCGGGGGCGGGGACGGCGGCACTGTCCGGGAACTGCTCCTGCATGATACCGTCCGGCGGGTAGATCTGGTGGAAATTGACGAAGAGGTCATCCGCGTCAGCCGCAAATACCTCCCCGGACTCGCCAGCAAGCTGGATGACCATCGGGTGAAAGTGAAGATCCAGGACGCCGTCGAATTCGTCAAGGATATCGAAAACATCTACGACGTCGTCCTGGTGGATTCCACGGATCCGGTCGGACCCGGCGAAGGACTGTTCAGCGCGGCATTCTATCGGAATGTTCATCGCGCCCTGAAATCCGATGGGATCTTGGCGGTGCAGAGCGAATCGCCCTTCGGAGTCAAAAGGGAGACGCCCGTCATCCTGAAGAAGATGCATTCGGTGTTTCCCATCGTTCAGCTTTATTGGGGACCCATCCCCTGTTATCCGCATGGAACCTGGAGCTTCATCCTCTGCTCCAAGCGCAACGAAAAAGCCGAAATCTGCCGCCAGGACGCCGCCCGTGAGATCGAGTCGAAAGCGAAATACTACAACCGGGATATCCACAAAGCCGCCTTTGTCCTACCGAATTTTATGCGTAAATTCAACGAATCGGAATGATATGGACGGAACCGATGCCATTTCTCGCTGCGCGAAGCTCGGCTGAAGACTACTTCTGGCGGATCGTCGGCTTGCCTTATGACGCCGCCAGTTCGTACCGCCGCGGCGCGGTGTACGGTCCGTCGGAGATCCGGCTAGCGTCGCAGTCCATAGAGAGCTACAGCCCTTACTGCGGTAAAGACCTCGAAAATTTTGCCTTCGGCGATGCAGGCGATCTTGAACTCCAGTCGCTGTCTCCGGAAGACGCCGTCGCCGCCGTCCGGGAATTCTACCGCAAAGAAGGCGGTCGGAATCTGATCGCCTTGGGCGGAGATCACACGGTCACCTGCGGCGCAGTGGAAGGCATCTGCGAAGCGGGCATTGAATTCTCCGTTCTGCATCTGGATGCGCATCTCGATTTGCGTCAGGAGTACACCGGCGGCAGATATTCGCACGCTTGCGTCGCCCGGCGGATCGCGGAACGGATCGGGCACGATCACCTCGTCCAGTGGGGGATGCGTTCCGGTGAAGCGGAAGAATTCAACTGGGCGAATGAACACGGCACCTATTTCGGCCGCGAAGTGCGAAATTTCCGCGATGCGTGCCGCGGACTGCGGGGGAAAACCGTTTACCTGACACTGGATTTGGACCTTTTCGAACCGGCGGAAATGCCCGGCGTGGGTAATCCAGAACCGGGAGGTGTGACTTTCCGCGAATTCCTCGCATTATTGCAAGAAATGCGCGATCTGAATATCATCGCTGCGGACGTGGTCGAATTGGCGCCTCCCTGGGATCCCACCGGAAGATCCTCTGTTATGGCGGCGGAAATCGTCCGCGAATTGCTCCTGAACATCATCCATCACGGCAAGTCGTGCATTATTTAGACATCATCATCCTGATCATCATCGCGGCTTCAGCAGTGGAAGGCGGAATCCACGGATTCGTCTATGAGATCTTCTCATTGGCGGGACTACTCGCCGGACTTCTCCTCGCCGTCAAGTACTTCAGCCTGCTCGCTTCCTATCTGCAGTTTTTAACTCTCGCCGTCTGGATCCTAAATCTCATCTCCTTCCTGGTCATCCTCATTGTAGTCAGCGCATTGTTCCGGCTGGTAGGCAAATTGCTGAAAAAGGGCTTGAGCAAGATCTTTATGGGTTGGTTGGATCATACCGTCGGAGTGCTCTTCGGCGTTGCCCGCGGTATCGTCATCGCGCTCCTGGTCACGCTGATCCTCCTGTTCACCCCCCTGCAAGCCATGCTCCTGCGCGAAGCGCCGAAGACTCGGTTTCTGCAGCCTTCGGTACAAGTGGTCAAACCGTATTACAATCTGCTGATCCAAGAACACAAGCCGTCGCTGAACTCCGTGTGAATTTCTCGAATTCCAAACGGACCCGCCGTAGGATGAGTCGTTACCGTCAGGCTGATTCATTTATTGCGGGACTCTCGCGATGAACCTACCTGTATGACCGAAGCGATGCTGGAAGCCGCGCGGCTCCTCGAATTGGACCGCATCTTGGAAGTCTGCTCGAAGGAAGCCGCATCCGATCCCGGGCGCAGACGGATCTTGGCGGCCGCTCCGCTTGACGCTCCGCAAATCATCCGCCAAGAGTTGACTCTGGTGAGTGAGATGCGGCTTCTGCTGGAGCATTCCGCCTTCCCCTTGAGCGGTTTGCAGGACATCACTCCTGCTTTGAATCGAGTGGCTCCGCAGGGCGCGCTTCTGAATCGGGACGAATATCTCCCCCTACTGGATGTTTTGCGCGCCG
>CAZUTK010000069.1:0-13806 GCA_964623265.1 uncultured bacterium
TAAATGCTGCAGAGATGCTTGGCGCGCCCTTCGACTCGCGCCTTGATGCCGAACTTCTTCAGCTCTTCTTCGATGGGGCGGATGGCTTCCGCAATATAGCGGTCGCGCTCCTCTTTCTTCATCGCCACCATCGAAGCGATCTCCCGGTACGCTTCGTAATCCAGAACTTTGAAGGCGAGGTCTTCCAACTCGGACTTGATCTTGGCGATACCGAAACGATGCGCCAGCGGCGCATATACTTCCATCGTCTCGCGGGCGATCCGTTCCTGCGCCGGCGGCGGCAGATATTCGATGGTGCGCATATTGTGCAAGCGATCCGCGAACTTGATGAGAATCACCCGGATATCCCGGGACATAGAGAGCAGCATCTTGCGGAAGTTCGCCGCCTGCCGTTCCTCGATGCTCTCAAAGCGCAATTCGGAAATCTTCGTGACACCGTCCACCAAGAGCGCCAATTCTCTGCCGAATTCCCGCTCCACTTCTTCTATCGGGATTTCCGTGTCTTCCACGACATCATGCAGCAATCCACCGGCGATCGCCAGCGCATCCAGCTTGAGATCCGCCAGAATCTTCGCCACTTCCACGCAGTGCACGAAGTAGGGTTCTTTGGAGTACCGCTTCCTGCCCTTGTGAGCCTCATAGGCGTAGCGGAACGCCCGTTCGATCAGGTCTCGTCCTGCGTCATTCAGGTGTGGGGAAATTTTCGCGAAGATTTCGTTCAGATCTTCTATATATTCCTTTTCCACCGCGGTCACCTGCAATCACCATCTCCGAAAAACACTAAAACGGTGCCCCCGTGAACTGATCATCTGGAAGCTGGTGAATTTCGTCCATTTCCGTGAACTTGCCCGTCTCTAAATCAAAATGAAACTTGACCGTCCCCAAAGGTCCATTTCGCTGCTTGGCAATGTTGATCTCGGTCAAGTGCTTGTCCACATCGTCCCGATAAACGCCCCCTCGAAAGATGAACAGCACCACGTCGGCGTCCTGTTCGATGGCGCCGGAATCCCGAAGATCGGAGAGAATCGGACGCTTGTCGCCGGGGCGCACTTCGACCGCCCGCGAAAGCTGCGACAGCACGAGGATGGGCACCTGCAGATCCTTCGCCAAAGCCTTCAAATTGCGGCTGATATCCGCGATCTTCTGCTGCTGACTCTCGAATTTCCTCTCGCTCGATTCCATCAACCCTAAGTAGTCTATGATGATCAGTCCGATGTCGAATTCCGTCCGCATATGCCGGGCTCGTGCGCGCAGTTCCATCACTGACAGCGCCGGCGTATCGTCAATATACAGCGGAGCTTCCGCCAGCTTACCGATCACCAGCGGCAGCTTCTGAAACTTCTTCTCCGGCAGCTTCCCCGTCCGAACCAGCTTGGAATTGACACCCGCCTCCGTGCAGAGCATCCGTAGAGCCAGCTGCGGCGCCGCCATTTCCAACGAAAAATATCCCACCGGTACCCGATAGGTGACCGCCGCATTCCGCGCAATGTTCAGACTGAACGCCGTCTTCCCCATCGAGGGCCTGCCGGCGAGCACGATCATCTCCCCCTTCTGGAATCCGGACGTAAGCTGATCGAGAGATGTATATCCCGTGCGCACCCCGAAAATCCCCTCTTGATCCCCGCGGGCAATCTCCAGCTCTTCAAATGTATTGATCAACAGGGGCCCGATAGGGCGAAAACTCCGTGTCTTGCGAAATTGCATCAGATGAAAGATCTCATTTTCCACCTGATCCAAAAGACCATCCACATCGTCTATTTCCTGAAAGCACTGCTCGATCGCTCGCGTGCAGGAATGGATGAGCTTGCGTTGCAGGGATTTACGCAGCACGATCCGGGCGTGATGCTCGACGTTGGCAGGACTGGCAACCTGACCGACTAATTCCGCCAGATAAGCCGCACCGCCCACCTCTTCAAGCTGCTTGGAGGCGTTCAAGGCGTCGGTTAGCGTCACGATATCCACCGGATCGTTGCGCTTATACAGCTTGTGCATAACGAGAAAAATCTTCCGATGCGCATCCTTGAAGAAGCAGGTTTCATCGAGGATCTCGAAGGCTTTCGCAACCGCCGTCTGATCCAGCATCATCGCGCCCAGCACCAGCATTTCCACGTCTATCGCGTTGGGGGGGATGCGATCGTATGCGCTCGTCGCCTTTGTAGTCGTTACGCTCTTCTCTTCACTCATCGTTCCGCTTCTCCTCGAGATCTCCGGATTCGATCATTCGCTTCAGAGTCTGGAAATCCCGATTCGCTTCCGGCATCAGATTCTGATTTCGAAGCAGCGCCGCGGGGTGATATGTGACCCAAAGCGGTACACCGCGAACATAATGTATGCGCCCCCGCAACGACTTTAACGGCGCCGTCATCTTCAACAGCGCCTGCGCCGAAATTCTGCCCAACGCCACCAGCAGCTTCGGTTGAATCAATCGCAGCTGCTCGTATAGATAGGGTTCGCACATCGCAATTTCTTCCGGCAGAGGATCGCGATTGTTGGGCGGTCGGCATTTCACCATATTGCAGATGTACACGTCGCTGCGCCGCCAATCGATTTCCGCCAGCATCTGGTTCAACAGCGCTCCGGCGCGCCCCACGAACGGTTCGCCTTTGCGGTCTTCCTCCGCTCCCGGACCTTCTCCGATGAACACCACCTTCGCATCCGGCGCTCCGACGCCGAAGACGAACTTCGTCCGCCCCGATCCCAATCCGCACCTGAGACATCCGCTGATGGCTCTCTCCATCTTCTCCAGCGATTCGTAAGGTCCATATTCGGGATAAGGATTCGCACTCGGGTGGGGCGCTCGGAACTCCGCTTTGGCTTCAGGTATTATGCGCCGTATGCGTATCGTGTGGAGATCTCTGGGTAAGAAAAGTTCGTCTTCAAAACAGGCGACAAACTGGAAGTATTCGCAAATCCGTCGAAGTAGAACTTGACGTGCAGATTCGTCGTACATCGGGGCTGCTCTTGTGCGTGTGGAAAATCAGCTTTGTGGGGTGGACGCGCCGCTCCTCGATTTCCCCCCAGCGCCTGAAGTCCAGAGCCTTTCGATGCGATCCAACAACATCGCCGCCGCCTCTTGCTTGGAAACGAGAGGAAAGGCTTCGCTTTTTCCGCCGATATCCAGAAGAGTCATCTGGATCTTCTCTTGCCCCATCCCCGCGCCGGCGTGCGGTTTGGGATGATTCAAGACGATCAAGTCCAGCTTCTTTGCGCGCAATTTCGCGAGAGCATTTTTTTCACCGTCATCGGTTTCCAGCGCGAATCCCACGTGGATTCGCCCCCCCTTGCGAATGCTCAACTCCTGGAGGATATCTGGAGCAGTTTCGAATTCGATGTTGAAGCTGCGGTGATCAGCGTTTTTCTTGATCTTGCTGGCAGCCGTCTTCCTTGCTCTAAAATCCCCCGGCGCCGCCGCCATGATGAGAATCCGACTCTCTCGCGCAGCCTTCTTCACCGCTTCCAGCATCTCCTGAACGCTTTCCACCCGCACCTCTGCCACTCCCGGAGGCGCTTCCAGATGAGTCGGACCGGTAATCAAACGAACGTTCGCCCCCCGCGCCCGGGCTTCTTGCGCAATCGCGAAACCCATCCGCCCGCTGGAGTAATTGCTGATGAAACGAACCGGATCCAATGCTTCCCGCGTGGGTCCCGCCGTGACCGTCACCGTGACGCCGCTCAGGCGACCCTTCGGCGGCAGCAGCTCGCAGATCCGATTCAAAATGCTCGTCGGTTCCGGCAACCGTCCTTTTCCAGGCTCTTCCAGCGGGTGAGCCATCAGGCCCTCTTCCGGTTCCAGAACTTGGACGCCCCGGCGGATCAGCGTCTGCAAATTCGACTGCACGGCGGGGTGCTCGTACATCCGGGGATTCATCGCCGGACACACCAGCAAGGGCGCTTTCAACGCGAGTGCAGCGGTGCTGACCAAATCATCCGCCAGTCCGACGGCGAGCTTGCCGATGCAGTTCGCGGTGGCGGGCGCGATGACCATTAAATCCAGATTCCGAACCAGATCGAGATGTCCGCTCCCACGATATTCCGCCGCGAATAAATCCACCGCCACCTTCATGCCGGTGATCGCTTCGAAAGTCAGAGGCGCGATAAACCGCTGCGCCGCCGCGGTCATGACAACCTGAACGGCGGCTCCGTTTTTCATCAGCAGGCGCGCGAGTTCGCAGGCCTTATACGCGGCGATCCCGCCCGTGACCGCCAATAGAATCTTGCGGTCCCGCAGCATTTTTACTCTTTTATCTCATACTTCACCTCGCCCCTCAGCAGTTCGTTCATCGCTAGAATGGTCGGCTTCTCGAATTTAGGCAGGCGAGGTTCGTCATCGTCGTCTTCGGCGGGCTTGCGGCGCGGCGCTTCATCCTCGGCGTCATCCGTCGTATCCTGAGGCTTTTTCGATGCCAGGAAATGCTCGATGATTCGCGATTGCTTTTGTCCGATCTGCCGCGCCCGTTGAGCGATCACGATGATCGCTTCGTAGATATTGTCAATCTTATCCCGAAAATCCTCCGCCAGGATGTCGCGCTTGATCGGATCTTGCTTGCGATCCTGAAAGCGGATGGTCTCCGTCTGTTTCTCGAGTTCCCGATGCGTCTCTTCAGAGAGTGAACTGAGTAAATTCTCGTTCATGCTCATGGTACGTCTATCTCCTTTTTGTTCTTTCGTATGACCTCTTGAATGGCTCGTACAGTTTCATCCAGATCTCCATTGACGACCTGATAATCGAATTTCTTCCCCTCTTCGCACTCCCAGACGGCCCGGTTCATTCGAATCCGAATCCTCTCCTCGCTTTCTGTCCCGCGGTTCCGGAGTCGCTGCTCGAGCACTTCCATGGATGGCGGTTGCAGGAAGATCAGCAAAGTCTCCGGCCGCTTTTCCTTCAACTTCAGCGCCCCCTTGACGTCGAGGTCGAAGATCACATCCCTGCCGGCCTCGACCGCCTCTTCCGCCGGACGCCGGGGTGTCCCGTACCAGTCCCCGTAAACCTCCTCCCACTCCAGCAGATCGCCGCGCTCGCGCATCCGCTCAAATTGCAACCGATCAATAAACCGGTAGGATATCCCGTCTTTCTCTGTCGGCCGCGGCTTGCGCGTGGTGACCGAAATGGAATAAACCAGACTCGAATCCCCCTTCAAAAGACGGTGAATGATGGTGGATTTCCCGCCACCCGAAGGGCTGGATAAAACGATGAACCTCCCCTTGTGGTTGCGATGCGGTTTCATTCCAGATTCTGGATCTGCTCGCGCATTTTCTCGAGCTCTTCCTTCACCTCCACCGCCAGATGGGTGATTTCCGCCAGAGCGGATTTCGAACAGACGGTGTTCACCTCCCGGTTCATCTCCTGGAGAAGAAACCCCAGCCTCTTTCCCGGCGGTTCGTCGCCGGCGATGGCGTCTCGGAAAAGCTGAAGGTGACTGCGCAGGCGCACGCATTCTTCCGTCACATCCAAACGATCCGCCAAAAACGCCGCTTCCATTTCCAGCCGCCCAGGATCCAGCGGTCCCTGCGCGATCAACTGCTCCAACCGCTCCTGCAGTTTCTGCATCTGCGCTTTGGGTTGTCCCAGGGAGAGTTCTTCGATCCCGCTCGTCAGGCTTTCGATCTTTTCCGCTCGCGTCAGCAGATCCTGCGCCAGAGCGAATCCTTCCGCACGGCGCATCTGCTTCAGATCCGAAAGCGCGGCATCCACTGCACGCAAGACGCTCTCTTTTTGCCCTTCGGCAATCTCCGGTGAAATCGAACGGACAAAATAATCGGAAAAATGAAGCAGATGATCCAGAGTGACCGCCTCCGTCTTCCCCAGATCTGCTTGCAAAGCCTCCAGCTTCGCCAGACAGGACTTAGCGGCTTCAGAATCTATTTCCAACCCGATATCATCGGCGGCATCGCGCTCCAAACTGATCAGCACGCTGACTCGCCCCCGCATGATGCTCCCGCGGATGCGATCCCGAAGTTCGCCTTCCAGCCCGTTCAACTCCCGCGGCAATTTCATGCCGATTTCGCAAAAACGGTTGTTGACCGTGCGCACTTCCACGACGAGACGCTGTCCGGGAAGCACCGCCTCATGACGGCCGAAGCCGGTCATGCTCGCGACACCGGCACCGATCGGATTCGATCTGGATGATGCTTTCATACCGAATATTGAAGAGAAATAAGGGGTTGACGATTGTTGTTTTCACCTTCATCCCGTGGCTCCCCACACCTACGGGCGGTACCCCCACAACACGGAAATCCCCACGCGGTGCGTATCGCCCAGTTCCGGGTGCGCCAGGAAAGCATAATCTATATGGAAACTCCGAAAGAGCAGCCCGGCGCCGAACGTATAATTGCTCAAGAAACCTTCCTCCGCTTCGCGAGCCGGTTCCGCTCCTCCTCGCAGAGCCACTCCCGTCCCCGATACGTTGATAAAATATTCCAAACCGAAATGAGCATCACCGGTGACGCCGCCGATCTGAATCTGATCCGCATCGCCGCGGTCGGTAAAACGAAAATCGAGATCCGCCGCTAAAGTCAGCCTGGCAATGAGCGTGGGAATGTCCACGCTGTACATCCCCCCCAATTTCAGCGTGGGAGCGATCAGTTCCTTGTGACCCGTGCTCCAGATGACCGCCGTCGTCGTCACATCCTGCAATACCGCACCAAACGCCACTCCGCGCCAAGGCGTCATCCTCAGCCCCGCATCGAAGCCGAGTCCGTAGGCGCTTTCTCCCGCGATCCACTTTCCGATGATCTTCGCGGATGCGCCGTAGGCGAACATTTTTGAATGCGTTTTGCCATAACCGGCGAAGAGCGCCATCTCCGTATCGCTGGTTTGGTGGTCCACCAGAACCCGATTCTCGGCGCCCAACGGCAGGTTGGGGTTCTCCAGAGTCGTCACCGGAATATCATCCACGCCCAGACGGATTAATCCGAATCCCCAGCCCCCATCTTCACCGTGCGGATAGCCGTAATTGAGGTAGTCATACCCCACAATACCATCGAACTGCTCGGCGTGCATCAGCGAAATTTCGCGCGCGGAAATAAACGCCAATCCCGCGGGATTCCAATAAGCGGCGGACGCCCCCGTGGCTTGAGCCGCATACGCGCCGCCCAGCGCCAGCGCTCTCGCATCCACCCCGATGCTCAAGAATTCGCCGGCATACTTGCCGTCCGACAGCCAGCTCCCCTGCGCAACATCCATGCAGAAAAACGCCGCCCCCAAAATTCCCCACAGCATCCGTCTCATGGCTCAAACCTCATTCTATCAGATCTATTCAATATAAACTGTATTTTGCATATTGTCAAGGGATTTGTTGACGGTATCCCTAGTCTCTTCCCTTAAATCGCAATCTAAAAGTTGAACTTCATTCACCTCTGCAAACGTTCCCGCGTTTTCACGTCATCGGCTTGTTCCGCTGCTTACCGCTATCCATACTCTGAAATTTGTGTCGCAATGAACCCCGTCAAGAAACCGAAACGCGGCGTTTAACCCGCCGCGCTTCAACGGAAGATCCTCAGAGGATCTGCAATTGAAGATTTCGTCTGAGATCATCCTCGGATCAGATCACGCATTCTCTTTTTTAATGAAGTCATCTGCTTTTTTCAGAAGCGTATTTGCGGAACCCTTGTAGATGATGAACAGAGTGTTGTCCACCCCGCTTTTCTTCACGTAATAGCGGTTGGCTTCTTGATCCTGAGGCGTCAACATCAGCGTGTACTGACTGCCTCCCTCCGTTTGAATGTTCAACACCAGATCCGGCTTCGTGAAATCCACCAACCGGGTGGAATCCCCATCCAGAAAATCGAACGTTCGGAATTTCGACAGCGCGCTCAGCGTTCGATCCACGATCTTGGTGTCCGCCGGCGATGTTTTTCCGCCCTGCTGGACGAACCAGAGAGAATCCTGCTTTTCCACGCGGAAAGTCTCCTTCGGCGCTTGAAATTCCAGGCTGATGACGCTTTCCGGCGGGAAACTCAGGATCTCTTTATCGCGCCAGTCCTTGGCTTTGCGGCTCAACTGACCCGAAAATGTGCCTTTGACTAAATAAACTTCGCGCTGTCCCATCTTGCGAGTGTAAGTATGGCGGCTGTCGCTCGACATCTTCCCCACGATGAAATCCGCCAGCGTGTCCGCCCCCGCCATAGCGGTGACCCGCGAACCGCTCTCATCCACCTGGAAGATCGAATCCTTTCCGGGCTCAGCGGAAATCAAATTCTCGATCTCCACATTCTCCAGTTTCACCAACAGATCGTGAACGAAACGATAATCGGCGGGATAAACGACCGGCTCCGCCAGATGCCAGCCGCCGGCGATTCGCTTCAGAAGCAGGGTATCCGCCTTGCTGCGGATGGCGACGGCGTCCAGCTTGGTGGTGTCCACCGCGACAAAAGGTCTCGGTTTATACGTCACGTCCTTCGCGGAGTTGATGATCAGATAAGCCACGATCAAAACCGCGAAGGCGACCAGCAGCGTCAACAAAGATCGGTTCATGATCAGAACTCCAGGTTTTTCTTACGGCGTCGAATCTGCCAGCGCACCAACCCGATGACGATGACCACGGCGGGCGGCAGAAAGATATTGGCGTATTTGATGGATGTCTTCGCTCCCTGGGAAATGTCCGCCAGCGGCCGGGAGGTCACTTCTCTCGTGCGGATTTGAATCAAACCCTCATCCAACGCCAGCCAATCCACCAGGTTCAACAAAAACGTGACGTTGGAAGGATCGGTCATATACGCATCCTGAGCGATATGACCGTCACCGATGACCACGATGCGCGTCTCCGGGCTCACCGTGGCGATCTTCAGATCCGCCGGAATCACCGTGCTCGAATCGCCGCGGGGGATCTCCCTGCCGTCAAAATAGCTGTGGAAAACACCGTTGATGGCGACGCCCAGCACGAACGGTCCTTCGTTGAACATCGCATATTGCACCCGTTGCATCGGGTTGATGTCGAAGCGTCCCCGCTGCAGTTGAGCTTGATTGGAGGTGTAGATCAACGGGGTCACGTGCAGATACGCAGAATCCGCGCTGGACGTGTCAATGGTGCTGGGGAAGAAGAGCATGATGTTTTCCAGGTCCTTCACCATCGGGCTCTGGGAATTGAAGGAAGTGATCTTGGGGAAGAAGGGGTACTGGACGGCGTTGGTGACCGTGAAGAATCCCATCTGCTGCTGCACGTTGATCATCCCGCAGCGGCGGTCAAGAACCAAATCGTTGTTGATCTTGAAGCCGTATTTCGCAGTCCAGTCGTCAATCCTCAGAGGCGAAGGAGTCGCCTGGGAAGTCTGCAGATTGGCAGATACTTTATTGAGCAAAAACGCAACCCGCCCTCCCCTCATGATGAATTGATCAATGGCGAATTTGCCCCAATCGTTCAGATCCTGCGTCAAACCCGTCACCAGCAAGATGCTGATGTCGTCAGGCACCATCTGGTTCCGATCCAGATACACCGGACGGATATCGTAATTCCGCTCCAGCACGCGGCGGATGTTGTTCAACTCCTGATACAGATCCGGCGCGCCGTATCCCTGCAGGACGCCCACCTTTGTGCGGTCTTTGGAAGTCAACCGCTTGATCGTGCTGGAGATATCATATTCCAATCCGGCGGTGCTCTGAATCAACGGCATGGTCTCATGCTTGTCTTCATAGATGAAGACCAGCCCCATATAGACCTTCTTCACCTCGATCTTGTCCTTTTCCACGGCGTTGACCTGCACCGGAGGGATCTGAAAACTCTGCGCCTGCTTTTCCAACAGCGAATCCGAACCCGGATCCACAAATTCGAAAGTGAACTTGCCGTTGGAATACGCCTTGTACTCCTCAAGCTGATCTCGCAGAAAACGAGCGTTGCTGTTGTACGGCGCCGGCAGATCCTTGGAAAAGTAGGCTTTGGCGATCAACCGGTCATCCAGATTCCGCACTAACTGGCGGGATGCCTTCGAGAGGGAGTAGATCTTCCCCTCCGTCAGATCCAGCCGGGTGAACAGTTGCGTCGAAATCAGGTTGAGCACCAAGAGAATACCCAGCAACAAGGCGGTGGCGACGATCGCCGCTGCTCCGTGTTTCGAACGACGTTTCATAGGAATCGTTACTCTTCTTTATGATTCATTGCCAACATGTTCGTGTACTTGTTTTACTGCTTGCTATGCCCGAATGCTACGGTGAAACGGATCACCACTTCCTGCTTTCCAGCGACCGGATCGCCAGCATCAATGCGAAAAGGGTCAAAGACAGGTAGTAGAGGATATCCCGGCTGTCCAGGACGCCGCGAGCCAGATTGTTGAAGTGAAAATCCACCGAGAGGAATTCGAGGATCGAAGCCAGCGGCCCCGGCACGAGGATCAGCACCTTGTCCAGCATGAAGAAGACGAAGATGATGGCAAAACTGATGATGAACGCCACGATCTGGTTCTCCGTCAGGGACGAAGCGAAAACGCCGATGGCGATGTACGCGGCTCCCAACAACGCCAGCCCCAAATACGCCGCGAAAGTGGGACCTTCGTCCAGATTCCCAAGCAGACTGGCGGTGAAAGCGTAAGCCAGCGTGAAGGCAAGCGCAATCACGAGCAGTGTCAACGCCGCTAGAAATTTCCCCAGAACGATCTCGGCGTCGCGCGTGGGCATCGTCAACAGCAGCTCGATGGTGCCGGATTTCTTCTCCTCCGCCAGCGACCTCATCGTAATCGCCGGAACGAAGAAGATGAAGATCAGAGGGATGATGGACAGCACCGTGCGCACGGTGGCTTGATCCATCAGGAAGAAGTTGGTGGAAAAAAACCAACCCGCGATGAGCAGAAAAACGGTGATGACGATATACGCCACCGCCGAATTGAAGTAGGATTTCAACTCTTTCTTGTAAATAGACCAGCAGTTTTTCATGCCTGGCGCTCCTGTGCGAGGTTTTCGTATATTTCTGTCCGCCGCGGGCGGATAGACCGCCCGCGGCGCGATGTATCCGATTCTACTTCGACTTCTTGTATGAGAACCACCAATCCAGATATTCAATTTCGCCCTTTTTCGCCATTTCTTTGCGCTTTTCGGCTTCCTGCTCGGACGTCGCCGGCGGGACGATCACGCCAGATCCGATGATTTCGTTGTTAGGCCAGCCGGCGGGCAGTGCGACCTTCTCGCGCTCGCTGGTCTGCAGCGCTTGGACTAAACGCAGAATTTCATCCATATTGCGCCCGACGCTCATAGGGTAATAGATCATGGCGCGGATCACCCCCTGCGGATCTATGACGTAAACCGCGCGCACCGTCTGCGACCCGCTGGCTTCGGCGTGCAGCATGCCGAACTTCTCGGCGATTTTTCCTGTGTTGTCCGCGATGATGGGGAAGGGAATCTTGACGTGCAGCTTCTCATCTATCCATTCCGTCCACTTCATATGAGAGAAAACCTGATCAATCGAAAGTCCTACTAATTCCGTGTTCAGCTTCTGGAATTGATCGAAGCGCTTGGCGAAAGCCACAAATTCCGTGGTGCATACCGGAGTGTAATCCGCCGGATGAGAAAAGAGCACCACCCATTTCCCGGCGTAATCCTTGGGAAACTGGATGATTCCTCTGGTGGATTGCGCCTGGAACTCCGGCGCACGATCGCCGATCAACGGCATGCGTCCTGTTGTATTCTCCATGATTTCTCCTTCCATTTCCTATTACATCGCTCTACAAAAGATGCTTAAAAGAAATACCGCACGCCGATCCCGCCGTTCATGTTGAACTCTGTTTCCGGCGCAAGATCGAGAACCGGGACGATTTCTATGAAGACAGCCAGCGGCGCACCGGTGAAGAGATAATCCAGACCGACCGGTATGCGCAGCCCGATGCGGCTGTCATCTTCCAGCTTCACCCGACCGCCGATGCCGTAATACAACGGCAGACGCCCCTTTTCTACTCTAATGACATTGAAATTGTGATACAAGTAATCGAGCTGCAGCGTCACGGCGGCTTCTTCCTTGAACGTCCAGGCGGCGGCGCCGGCGAATGCTGTATTCTGACTCATCCAGACTTTCCCGCATAAGCCGGTGGGTTCGCCAGCGACGATGCCGATGCCGAAGCCGCTGTCGTTCTGCGCCTGCGCGATTCCGCCGTACAGCATCAACGCGATCACACCCGCGATTATTTTTTTCACTGATCTCTCTTTGGTTATAAAACTTATGTGCCCTTCGTCAACTGGCGGAAGACGTCCTCCAGAGTGGTCACCTCGCGATGCAGTTCGAGCAGCTTCCAGCCTTCCCGCACGCTCAGATCGAAAATCGGTTCGCGCAGATCGGCGCCTTTCTCCGTTTCAATCTGGAAGCGGTGCACGTCGTTCTGCGATCCGAGCAGCGTCACGTTTTTCACGGAACCCAGTGCGCGCAGCTTCTCGATCTGCCCGTTTGCCGGAGCCTTGATTTCCAGAGTGATCCGCTCCATGCCGCGGAACGCCGCCTGCAGATCCCGCAGCGATCCATCCGCCACGATCTTCCCTTGATTGACGATGATGGCGCGATGGCAGGTAGCTTCCACTTCCGACAGAATATGAGTGGAAAGGATGACGGTCTTTTCCTTGCCGAGCTCCCGGATCAGGTTACGGATCTCCACAATCTGGTTGGGATCCAGTCCGGATGTGGGTTCGTCCATGATAAGAATCTGCGGATCGTGGATCATCGCCTGCGCCAACCCCACCCGCTGGCGAAACCCCTTGGACAGCTCCCCGATGCTGCGATAGAGCACGGGTTTCAAGCCGGCGACATCCACCATCCGCTTGATCCGCGCTTTCTGATCGGCCGGTGCCACTCCGCGCAGGTCCGCCACAAAATGGAGATAATCCAGCACCTCCATATCGTGATACAGCGGATTCTGCTCGGGCAGATAGCCGATCTTCTTTCGGATTTCCAAAGATTGAGCCTGTTCTGTGACATCCAAGCCGTCCACCGTCACGGTGCCGCTGGTCGGAGGCATAAAGCAGGTCAATATCTTCATCGTAGTGGTCTTGCCGGCGCCGTTAGGTCCCAGAAAGCCTAAAATCTCGCCCTTTGCCACTTCAAAAGAGATGTCCTGGACGGCGACAGTTTCGCCGTAGTTCTTCGTTAAATTCTGCACGCTGATCATAGATAACCCTGAATGAAATCTTCTCGATTTTCCATATTCAACTCGGAGTAGTGCCTCAGGTTCCCAAAGGCTCAAAGGGAGGATGCTTTCGTTTTTCGAGCGCGGAGAGTGAGGTGAGTAGACTCTTCAGAGCCGATTTCTAGAAGCGAAGAGGCTTTTCAGGACATACCCCGCGATTTGCGGATTTTCCTTCAACCGGCGCACGGAATACGCGAACCACTGACTCCCGAACGGCACGTATACGCGCAGACGGTGTCCGCCTGCGAGGATGACGTCGCGCAGCGCTTCCTGCACACCCAGCAGCATCTGGAATTCATAGCGATCCCGCGGCAGACCCAAACGCCGGATCAAGCGCATTGCGCCCCAGACCAGCAGTTCATCATGAGTGGCGATGCCGACATAACACCCGCCTTCCAGCAAGCGTTCCAGAAGATGAAGGTAGTTCATCTGAATGATCAGACGATCTTTATATGCTGCGTGGTGCGGTTCCACATAGATCCCTTTGCACAGCCGTATGTTGGCGCCCAGCGGAATCAGAGAATCCAGATCGGCGTCGGTGCGGCGCAGATACGCCTGCAGTACCGTTCCTACGGGATAATGATCTTTCAGTTGCCGGTATATCCAGAGTGTGTCGTCGGTGCAGGTGATGTCTTCCATATCTATGCGCACGAAATTGCCGAGCTTTGCGGCGTGCTCCGCAATGCCGCGCACCGTCTCCAAACAGAAATCCCG
>CAZUTK010000070.1:0-13741 GCA_964623265.1 uncultured bacterium
AAACGGCGGTGGAAGATCTCTTCGTAATGGGCTTTACCCTGCCGGGTGATTTTCACCCCTTTAATCTCGTTTTCGGCGAGCGCCGGGACGTTGACATTCAAGAAGACACCTCGAGGCAAATGAAAATCCGCAAATTTTCTTGCGAGACCCGCTGCGAAACGCGCGGCGACGTCGAATGCTTTGCTGGTGAACGAAGTCAGGGAAACGGCGAACGAGGAGACATTGTTGATGCTCCCTTCCGTCGCCGCGGAAACGGTGCCGGAATAGATGATGTTGATGCCGGTGTTCGATCCCTGATTGATGCCCGAAATAATTAGGTCCGGCTTGCGTTCCATCAGGGCGCTGATGGCTAATTTCACGCAGTCCGCCGGAGTGCCGCTGACCGCCCAACCGAAGAATTCGCCGTTTTTATAATACTCTTTCGCCCGCAAAGGATCCGAAATCGTGATGGCGTGTCCTACGGCGGACTGCTCTTTTTCCGGCGCCACCACGGTGATGTCTGCGAATTTTCCGATTTCCTGCGCCAGAGCCGCCAGACCGGGAGCGTAGATACCATCGTCATTGGATAGAAGTACGCGCATATTATTTACGTTCGATTAGTCGCATAAATGTTTTAGCAACAAACTGACCGTCTGTTTCATCAGGGTTCGATCTACGATCATATCCAAGAAGCCGTGCTTCAGCAGAAATTCCGCACGCTGAAAGCCCGGCGGTAAATCCTGACCAATTGTCTGCTTGATCACGCGGGGACCAGCGAAACCGATCAAGGCACCCGGTTCCGCGATGATCACGTCTCCCAGCATCGAGAAGCTGGCGGTCGTTCCGCCGGTGGTGGGATGCGTCAAGATCGAAATGAAGGGGAGCTTTTCCTGCGAGAACTCCGCCAGTGCGCAGGCGGTTTTTGCCATTTGCATGAGGCTGAACATCCCTTCCTGCATCCGCATTCCGCCGGAAGCGCTGACCAGAACCAGTGGATGCCTGCCTTCCTTCGCGCGGGCGATTGCCCGCGATATTTTTTCTCCCACAACGGATCCGACGCTTCCGCCGAAAAAGTCGAAGTCCATCACTCCGAAGATGATTTTTCGTTCGTTCAGGAGGCCGACGCCGGTGCGGATCGCTTCGTTGATTCCGGTCTTTTTTCGCGCAGCTTGGAGACGATCAATATAGCGTTTGCTGTCTCTGAATTTTAGAGGATCCGTCGAGATCAGATCCGCATTGAATTCGCGAAACGAGCCTTCATCCAGAAGTAGCTCGATGTAGTCGCGGCTGCCGATGCGGAAATGAAATCTGCACTTCTGACAGACGAAATGATGCTTCTGCAGCTCCTTGCGGAAGATGATTTCGCCGCAGTTCTCGCATTTAAGCCATAGACCGTCCGGTACGTCGGCTCTCTCTTTGGGAGTTAATCCTTTTTTTGATTTCTGAAACCAGGCGGACATATTTTATATCTCAACCTTCACCGGATCGAATCCATCCTCTTCAACCTACTCTTTTCACTAATATGAAGGCGTCTTCGCCGTCGGGATAGTACTTTCTACGCACGGCTAACGGTGCAAAACCGAAATTAAAATAGAGTCTTTGCGCGGCGATATTCGATGTTCGGACTTCCAGGAAGAATTCCACGACACCATTCTGAATTGAGCGGGTTATAAAGCGGTCAAGCAGAGCTCCGGCGATTCCCCGGCAGCGCCAGGCGGGATCCACCGCAAGATTCAAAATATGCGCCTCATCCGCAATGGTTTGAACGATTAAATAGCCCACGATCTTCCCATTCTTCACCGCCGCTTCCCCGCTGACGGTCGCCAGCTCAAGACAATCTCTCAGGCTGTTTTCACTCCAGGGAGCTTTGAAAATCTGTAACTCTAAATAAGACAGTTCCTGCGCATCCTGAGGGGTCAGCGGACGGAATTCGCAGCCGAGAATATCTTTTTTTTTACAGGGTGAGTTCATTCCGCTCGCACCGAAGCTTCGCTGCACCGTTGCACGACTTCCACGACTTCTCGAATGGGTCCCACATCGTGGACTCGCAGGATATCCGCTCCGTTCATAGTCGCCACTGCTGCGGCGGCGGCTGTACCGAATAAACGTTCTTGAGGCGGACGGTTCAAGAGCTTTCCTAAAAAGGCTTTTCGAGAAGGTCCCACCAGCAACGGGCCTAGATCCGAAAACTCCGACAATCTCGCGAGCAATTCAAAATTGTCCTCCAACCGTTTGCCGAAGCCGATGCCGGGATCCACCAAAATCCGGTCGCGATCAATTCCCGCATCGAGCAGGAACGCGATCCGTTCCTCCAAGAACGATCTGATTTCTGCAATCAAATTATCGTAATGCGGATGGTCCTGCATGGTTTTCGGTTCCCCCTGCATATGCATCAGCACCACCGCAGCTTCAGAAGCCCGTAATACATTCAGCATTTCGGGATCGAACCGGAGAGCGGAGATGTCATTGAGAAGGACGGCTCCTGCCTCCAACGCTGCGGCGGCGACGCCGGCTTTGGTCGTGTCAATGGAGATCGGCACATCGCAGACCGAACGCAGAGCTTTTAGCACAGGAAGCACACGCCGCAGTTCCTCTTCAAGCGGCACCGGATCCGATCCGGGTCGGGAAGACTCGCCGCCGATATCTATGAAATCCGCGCCGTCCGCCGCCATGCGCAGAGCGTGTTCGACCGCTGCGTCCGGATTCAGGAATTTTCCCCCGTCAGAAAAGGAATCCGGCGTTACATTCAGAATGCCCATAATGAACGGGCGCCCGTTCCGCTGAAAGACTCGTGTGCCGGCTCGAAACGTCTTCTTTTGAGCAGAATACCCTTCCATCTTCAGTTCAGTTGTTCGTTAGCGCCACCCAACGACAAGAAATATTCCCGCGCCTTTTGTCCGAAAGCGTCGTCGTCTCCGTCGCGTTCTTCCCAGCGTTTCTTAAAGAAAAGTTTTGCGCGGGCGGTGTCTCCTTTTTCCTTATAAATTAAACCCATATAATAATAGCAATTCACAGGCGCTTTCATCCCTTGAATTTCGCGAAATCGTTCGAGGGCACGATCAAAATTCTGTTCGCGATAGTCCAGCACGCCGAGGTTGTAGATTACAATCACATTGCGCGGATCTTTCGCGAGAATCTGTTCATAGGTTTGACGAGCCCTTTTCAGGTTCCCTTTTTTCAATTCCAGCGATCCCGACTTCAGCAGGAGGTCGAAAGAATCCGGATGAATTCTAAGACCTTGGCGGATCCTTCGGTGCGCTCCTCCCGCATCGCCCTTTTCCACGAGTAAATCCGCCAGGGCGATCCTCGCGCGTTCACAGGAAGGATCCAATCGCACGGCTTCTTTCAGCAGCGCCTCGGGCGTCTTCAACCGCAAATCCAGCAGCCGCTCCGGATGGAGCCTCGCCAACCCATCCAGCGCGGCAACATTTTGGGGATCTTTCGCCCAGACGATCTTCAGCGCGGCTTCCGCTCTATCCCATTCCAGACGACGCAGATGAAACAACCCCAGCGTCAGGAGCGCTTCCGTTGAACCGGAATCAGTTTTTGCGGAATTCAGCAAGATGGCGTGGGCGTGATCCGCTTCGCTCCCTAACTCCAGGCACCTCGCAAGCAGCAACTGCGCGGGTACGAATGTCGAATCTTGATTAAGCGCTTGTACTGCCAGGGAATATGTCTTTTGCAATTCAAGCGAATCGGAATGCGCAGACCTCAATTCGTACAGGCCTCGATAATATGAAATCAGAGTCTCGGGTTGCGGGCTCCTCTGAAATGGATCTGCCGGCGCGCGATGTTCGTTGCAATCATTCAGAATATACTCGGCGAGCGCAGCGGAAACCGGTACTAAATCCGCAGTAATCCGAAAGGGATTTATTTTCTGGCGATTTTTAGAATCCAGCCGGCAGGTGATGTTTGAAGAAGCTGAGTCATAGTTCGAAAGGACAACATAAACGTGATAGCCGGCACGAACGAGCGCATCTTGCGGAAGATGTGATTCTTCAACAAAGTCCTCCCACGGGTTCACCACGGCATTCGGCAAAGTGCGTCTGATGCGCCGTATGGTCAGGTCTGCGCAGGCTGTATTCGTCCAACTTGCAGCAGTGCCATTTTCCGCGATAATTGCGATTCTGATCGGTGCGAGTTTGGGAGGAGTTTGCAGCCAGATCAGAGCATACACAAGAAGAAATAACGAGGGTGCAAGAAAACGCCATCGGCGATAAACGCCGCGCGTCAGAGTATCGCCCAGTCTGTAAACGTATTCCCAGATGAAGAGAAAGGCGATGGTCGTCACGATCCAGACTGCAAATCCGCCCGGCACCTCCCCGTTCAGAAACTGCCAGATATCCGCCATGACTCTCGGAATTCCAAGAAACTTCCAAAATTACTAAAAAAATAAGCGATCCGAAATCGCGCAGCAGTTGTCAGCAGTGATCCTAAAAATATGGGATTTGCATGTTCCGCAAAGCAGATTAAAACGTCGTCCCTCTGTCGCCCATCAGCATCAGTGCTTCGAGGCGTGTGGCTTCCTTGCGCATATATCCGCGCATACTGGAGGTGACCGTCCAGGCGCCGGCTTTTTTGACGCCCCTCATTGCGGTGCACAGGTGCTGTGCGCGGATTACGACGAAAACACCCAGCGGTTTTAAAACCTGCATCAGCGTTTCCGCGATATCCGTCGTCATCCGTTCTTGCAGTTGAGGGCGTTTCGACATCAATTCCACGATGCGGGCTAGTGACGAAAATCCGGTTACGCGGTTGTTATCCGGAATATAGGCGATGGAAACCGTCCCCCAGAAGGGCAACAGGTGATGTTCGCACATCGAATAAAAGGGAATATCGCGCATTAAAATCATTTCATCCTGATTTTTCGTCGTGAAAATCGCGATTTCAGGTTCGATATCCACACCTACGCCGGCGAAGATCTCCTCGTATGTATCCGCCACACGCTCGGGTGTTTTCTGTAAGCCTTCCCTGTCGGGATCTTCTCCGATGGCGATGATCAGGTCCCGCACCGCCGCCATAATCTTCTTGCGATCCACCATCATCATTTTCTCGGGGTTTGATCTACAGATTCGGCGCGCCCTCGTCAGCGGTAGAATCCTTCGGAAGCAAAACAAAAGATAAGGTAATGGATTTCCCCCCTCCTAAATCTACTTTTCGAATCGGATCCCCCTCGATCCGATAACCCGGTTTCACCACCGTGACGACGTGCTCACCCGCGGGAATTTCCGCGAGTGTCGCGTTGGTATAAAGATCGAGTGGATTGGTGTCCAGGATGATCTGCGCATCCGGGACATTGCATTCGACGATGATCGTTCCATTGGGTTGATGCAGGATAGAGTACAAGCCGACGACGATGAGCAGGATGACGACTGCCGAGAGCAATAGGACGATCTTCATCCGCTTCTTAGCGACGTCTGGATCTTCCAGCACTTCGTCGAACAAGCGCTCGCTTAGAGCGGCTTCATCTTCCGGAACCCAGTCCACTTCACCGTCTTCGCGGACGATTTCCCGATATCCGGGACGATTTTGGTAGTATTTTCTGATTTCCTCTTGATAGATTTTGCGGCGTTTTTCCGCTTCCTCGTTCAATGTACGAGCCGATTCATGCCGCTCCTGGTGCCGGCGCCGCAATCTGTCGCGCTCCTCGATTTCCTTCCTGATCTGTCGTCGGAGCTCGTCGTCGTTTTCGGGTGTGGATCCGTTTGACATGTTTCGCGATTGTCTATAGGCAGGGTACTGCATTATGCAGATGCGGGTGACGGTTCTTCGCTGCCCGACGGGATGATGCTCTTTTTCGCGGAAGCGCGACCGGCTTTTTCCTTCTTTTTCTCAGCGTCGTCACTCGGTTTCGCTGCTTCCACTTCCTGGAGCGGTTTGCCCTCCAGTATGGCGTCAATTTCCTCACCGTCAAGTATCTCGCGCTCCAGAAGGGCTTCCGCCAAGCGAACTAATTTGTCGGAATTTTCCTGTAAAATCGTTTCCGCTCGGTGAGCGGCTTCCATGACGATTCTGCGGACTTCGTTGTCAATTTCAATGGCAGTCTTTTCGCTGTAATCGCGATGTTTAGCGATTTCCCGCCCAAGGAAAATCTCTTCTTCTTTCTTGCCGAAAGTCAGAGGTCCCAGTTTTTCAGACATCCCCCATTCGCAGACCATCTTTCGAGCGATTTCCGTGGCGCGTTCGATATCGTTGCCCGCGCCGGTGGTCAGCTGGTTGAAAATGAGCGATTCGGCGGCTCTTCCCCCCAGCAGATGAGTCAAGACCGCCTGCAGGTAATCGCGGGAATAATTATGCTTTTCGTCAATAGGCAGAAAATGCGTGAGTCCCAGCGCTCGACCGCGAGGGATGATCGTTACCTTGTGCACAGGATCCGCTCCCGGCACCAGCTTGGATACCAGCACATGCCCGGCTTCATGATAAGCCGTGGTGCGCTTTTCATCTTCGCTGATCAGCAGGCTTTTGCGTTCCGCCCCCATCATCACCTTGTCCTTCGCCTCTTCCAAATCCTCCATATTGACCCGGTCCGCATTACGTTTGGCGGCGATCAGGGCGGCTTCATTGACCAGATTGGCGAGCTCAGCGCCAGCTAAGCCCGGAGTGCCCTTTGCCAGGACTTTCAGATCCACGTCATCGTCTAATGGGATTTTTCGGGTGTGCACTTTCAGGATTCCTTCGCGGCCGCGCACATCGGGGCGATCTACGACGATCTGGCGGTCAAAACGCCCGGGTCGCATCAGGGCAGGATCTAAGACGTCGGGACGATTGGTGGCGGCGATCAGGATGACGCCCTCATTCGATTCAAACCCATCCATTTCCACTAGGAGCTGGTTTAAGGTTTGTTCCCGTTCGTCATGTCCGCCGCCCAGGCCGGCTCCGCGATGTCTCCCGACGGCATCAATTTCATCAATGAAAATGATGCAGGGTGCGTTTTTCTTGCCGGTCTCGAAAAGATCTCGAACCCGCGATGCGCCGACTCCGACGAACATTTCCACGAAGTCCGCACCCGACATAGAAAAGAACGGCACTCCCGCTTCCCCGGCGACGGCTCGGGCGAGCAAGGTTTTACCGGTTCCTGGAGGTCCCAGCAGTAAAGCTCCGCGAGGAATTCTCCCCCCCAGTTTCTGGAATTTCTTTGGATCGCGAAGAAATTCGATGATCTCCTGCAATTCCTCCTTGGCTTCATCCGCGCCGGCGACATCGGAAAATGTCACGCGGGGGTGGTTTTCCGTCAACAGCCGCGCACGGCTCTTGCCGAAAGAAAAGACACCACGCGCGCCGCCTCCCCCCTGCAACCTGCGCATAAAAAAGATCCACAGTCCGATGAGGATGATCCAGGGAAATATCGCCGTAAAGAAATAGCCCAGGATATTCGTGGCTTTTTCCCGAAATTCGTATTTGACACCCATCCGGTCCCATTCGTCCAACATCCAGTTCTCGATGAAAGGCAGAATGGTGCGGAAATGGACTTTCTCGGAATTTTCATTAGCGGGATCTTTCAGGTAGATTCCGTGAAACTCCTTATCCGTGATGTAACCGGATGTGATTTTTCCTTCGGTCAACAGTTCACGGTATTGAGTGTATGGGATGTTCTCTTCTTTCTTCTCGCCGAAATTAAATGCCTGGGCGATAACAATCGAAGCGACGAAAATTAAGATCCAGAAGGATACGGTTTTGGTCGCTTTCTTCCACTCGAATTTATCATCGGGGTTCGGACGGCGCCCTAAATTTTTGCGGGGATTTTTATTCTTTGCCGGCATCTTTCGCCTTCATTTTAGACTTTTCACGGCATGTTGTTCCTGATGAGTCACCGGCTCCGGCAATGCATCAGCATCCATAAATTGAAATTCCAACCGCCAGATTCCCTCCCGGTCTTCGCGTGCGCGGGCTTTCTCTGAGATGCGATGTCCGAGCACCCAAACAATTTCCCCATTGTTTTCAAGTACCAGAGTCCGCCTCTTTTCGAGGCGGGAAACACTTCGGTCCGTCAAGAATCGGAAAAGACGCTTTTCCCCGCGCGCTCCCAAGGGATGAAAGCGGTCTCCTGCCCGGGCATATCTTAGGGTTAAATCCGGCTTTGCGCCCAGAGACAAATCAGCAGTGAAACCGTTTCCGGCTTCCAGAGCCGCGAGATCGCAGCTGCGCCATAGCACTCGAGCGCCGATCGCTTCGATATACGATTGTTCGCCCGGAAACAGAGGTTGAGCAAAATCGGATTGTGGTGTCGCAATCGCGATCAGCCGCCGCTGGTGTTTGCAGAGCGCCGCGCACTTCTCGAATTGCAGAATCGCACCCGTTCCGACAGACTGGATCAGATCTTCAATTCGATCGAATTCAGCACTGCTCAAGAACAGGTTCCTTTCGGAAGCAACGCAGAGAGCTTTATATACTGTCAATTTCCGTATCAATACAAAATACGTCAAAAGGGAGTCAATATCAAGTACAATTTTACCTTTTTGGAAATTACGCAAACTCGCCTTCCAGCAATTTTCCACTTCGGCGGCGACGATTTCGTTCACTTCTTCCGCCCATCGTCCCAATTTTACCATTGCTGCAACCACTTCGGGATTCAGTTTTTCCTGCAAAACCGGCAGGATTTCGTGTCGAATGCGGTTGCGGGGACGATTTAAATCCTGATTGGCGGGATCTTCCATATAAGGAATCGCATTCTTTTCGCAATATCGGATTAAATCCGCTTTCCGCAAATCCAAAAATGGGCGCAGCCAGATATCTCGCCGCTTCGGAATGCCCGACAATCCTCTCCAACCTACTCCGGCGACGATGCGTTGTAGAAGCGTCTCTGCTTGATCGTCCGCGTGGTGGCCGACGAGAACCCAGTCGCAAGAAAATTTTCGCGCCGCCTCCCGAAGAAATTGGTACCGCTTTTCCCGCATCCACTCTTCAGGGGATTTTCCGCTGTCCCGAACCCTGCGCAGCGATTCTATTTCCAACGGCACTTTCCGCGAAATACAGAATTTCTGTACAAATTTCGCGCGCATGCGAGCTTCCTCCGAATCCGGATGGTGAACGAGATGAGCAGCATACGCGCGGATTGGAAGAGAACGACTTACCTGAATCGCCGCCGCCAGCAGCGCCATCGAATCCGGTCCTCCGGAAACTGCCACTAATATATTTACGGGCTTCGTTTGGTCTTTCGCTTCCGTTTCGGATACGCCGGCAGGCTCATCTGCATTCGGTAGCGGGATGTTCTCGATCAGGCTGGATCGGAGCGCCTCTTCAGGGTTATTCTGTTTGCGCAACTTTTTTATCTCTTTTTCGTTAAAAGAATAAATGGCGAGAAGAATTCAAATTGACTTGCGAATTTGAAATCGAATCCGTATATTCTTCTAAGAAACATCTATTGTGAGATTATTCATGAAAAAGACGCTTTCAGCCATTACCCTCGCAATCATAATCTTTGCCAACCAACTAATGGGAGCGGAGATGAACGAACACCACGAAGCAGTCACCATCGAATGGTACGGTCATTCCTGCTTTCTACTCACGCTTGAGAACGGCGCAAAGATCCTGTTGGATCCATTCGATATGACCCGTTTTCCATATTCATTACCCGCGGGGAAAGTTGATATCGTCTTCTCCACTCATGACCATTTCGACCATAATGCGGTGAACGCCGTTCCTTCGAGCGTGATTCTGCGCGCCGATGGAAAGAAGTCTTCCTTTTACGGGAAAAAAGTGGGCGCGGAAGAAGAGGCGGATGGCAGAATCAAAGTCAAACTGAACGACAAGACTATGATCGCAGCCACGATTCCGTCATATCATGACGACCGCGGCGGAAGCGCACGCGGCGCGAACGGGATCATTCGCTTTGAAGTCGAGGGTCTATCCTTCGTGCATCTGGGAGATCTCGGCGAACCCTTGAAGCCGAATCAAGTGGAAAAGATCAAGCCGATTGATGTACTATTTATTCCTGTGGGCGGATTCTACACTATTAACGACACGACCGCCTATGAAGTCGTGCAGGCCTTAGCCCCGCGCATCGTAATCCCTATGCATTACCGAACGAAAGCTCTGGGCGATCTTCTCCCCATCAACACCGTTGATCCGTTCCTAAAAAGATTCGACCACATCAAGCGGGAAAATTCGAGCACTTTCAAAGTGCAGGCGGATCATCTGCCGGCGGTGATGACTGTCGAAGTATTAGACTACCATGGTCAAAAGTAGTCGATCGCTCGGATTATGCCTCTTCGCACTGCTTTCTTCCCTTACGGGCGCCGTTTCAGGGCACGCCGCGACGATCTTTGAGAACGGGGGACTCAGGCGGCTCTGGATTGCGGAGAATGTGCCCGCCCGGGATCTCCAGATCGGCGATCCATCCATCTTTCTGGAAAATCATCGCGCATTGTTGGGTTTAGCTGCGATCCCGCAAGTGCAAATCCGACTGGAAAATGCAGTCCAGACCGCGATGGGTTTGCGCTTTGTGTTCGTACAAACCGCCTTTGACTTGCCGGTTTTCGACGCTCACCTTATCCTGAATACTTCAATCGGGAATCTGCTCTCTATATTCAACGCACTGTCTGCAGCGCATTTCGAGCGGCGGATTCCTGCGCTAAGCGCTTTGTCCGCATATCAAACGGCGTGGCAAGCCGTCGGAGATCCGACGCTGCGATCCGCGGAAACCGTTGAACTGGGATATAGCGAGGACGGTGAGCTTGTCTATCGCATCCGAATTCCTGCTACCGATCCCCCTGCGGACTGGGAAGTCTGGGTTGATGCCGCCAGCGGAGAAATACTGCGAAAGACGGATCGCCGGATTTTCACGGACGGCGTTGGGCGCGTCTTCATCCCTGATCCCAAGACGGCGTTAGAAGACAATTCGTTGACCGATATGGGGGATCTGAATGCGGCGATCCCGGAAGCAGCCTACAGTCTCGTCACGCTCTACGATCTCGCTCCGCCGGTGGGCGAGGAATATTACCTTGATGGACCATACGTAAGCACGTCCGCGACGAGCAACCGCGCGCATGAAAGCGCTCCCGTCTTCAACTACTGGCGCCAAGATGACCGATTCGAAGAAGTCATGGTCTATTATCACATAGACCGCGAGCAACGCTACTTTCAAGATGAACTGCAGACTTATACTGCCAACAACCGCGTCCAGATCTGCAACGTCAACGGAACGCCCGACGATCAGTCCTGGTACAGCCCCTTCGATCGAACCATTACGTACGGATACGGCGGTGTGGACGATGCGGAGGATGCGGATGTGATTCTGCACGAATACGGTCACGCCGTCCAGGACGATATCAATCGTTTCTGGACCGGAGGACACACCGGTGCTATGGGCGAAGGCTTCGGGGATTATCTGGCGGGCAGCTACAGTCTAAGCATCAACCAGAATTTTCAACCGAACTGGGTCTTCAACTGGGACGGTCACAATGAATTCTGGGCGGGACGGATTCTGAATTCGGGATATCATTACCCTGAGAACGCCGGCGGTGAAGTGCATGATTCCGGGCAACTCTGGTCTGCGGGGCTGATGGACGTCTGGTGGGATATTCCCGACCGCACCGCCTGGGATCGGATCGTCTTGCAGCATCACTTCCTCCTGGGCAACGGCGCCACGATGGCGGACGCCGCCTCCGCGATTCTCACTACTGAATTGGCGCTCTACGGAGGCATTTATCGTTCCATCATTGTGAATCATTTCGGCGAGAGGGGTTTTATCAACACCGCCGGATATTATCCATCCATCGCTCACACACCCCTGCCGGACACCGAAGATACTCTCCAGACGACATTTGAAGTTACGGCGCAGGTGACATCCCCTTATCCGCTGGATTTGAATTCGCTTCATCTTTACTGGCGATCGGATCAGAATCCCTTTCAGCAGCAACTTCTAACTGCCTCTGGTCAACCTGACGAGTACCACTCTTTTATCTCTGGACCTTTCAACAACCAGCTGATCTCCTATTATCTCGCCGCGGCGGATACTTTAGGCATGGGAACATTTGCTCCGGCGGGCGCACCGATAGAGACATACCAATTTTTCGTTGGTCCTGATAGTGTTCATCCTCAGATCAGCCACGTGGATTCGCTGGGTGAGACGGTCTTTTTGTCCGGTTCACGGCAAGTTCGAACGGTGGCTCAAGATAACATCGGCATAGGGTCGGTCAGCCTCTTCTGGCAGGTTGGTTCAGGCGATTGGCAAAGTGCACCGATGTTGCAGGTTGCAGCGGATACATTCGCCGGAAATCTCAATTATTCAGTGGAAGATTTCGGGGAGTTGATCTATTATTTCGTGCGCGTCGTGGATTCATCATCCAGGCAGAATGTCACCGACAGTCCAACCCGGATCTTCCAGATATCTCAGGCGGCGAATCTCGATGATTTCGAAGGTCCGTTGGGTCCTTGGATCTTCAACGGCGATTGGGGCGTGACTACTCAGGCGTACCACAGCGGCTATCACAGTATGGAAGACAGCCCCGGAACGCTTTATCCACCCGCTTCGGACACCTGGGCGCAATGGGGTGAGTCCTGGAATTTGTCCGGCTTTCTGCGCGTCTGGTTGATCTTCTGGGAGAAGCATCTGCTGGAAGAAGATCACGACTTCGGACGACTCGAAATATCCGCGGACGGCGGTCCCTGGCAGACAATACTGGAAGTAACAGGATTGGATAATAATTGGATTCAACGCGAGATTTCGTTAGAACCTTACTGCGGAGGCAGCAGCCAGGATGTGCGGATTCGTTTCCGGACGGTGACGGACGCGCAGCAGAATTTCTTCGGTTGGTTTATTGACGATCTTTCCATTCGAGCGGAGATCATCGTGCCGGTGAGCGAGAAGCCGCAGGATCCGCCGACTCCGCTCGCCTACGCACTGGAAGCCGCGCATCCCAACCCTTTCAACGCGACGACGGCGATTCACTATACGCTCGCAAAGAAGAGTTATGTTCAGTTGAAGATCTACAACGCGCGGGGTCAACTCATCCAGGATTTAGTGGATGGAACCGTCGGAGAAGGGCGGCACAGGGTGCTGTTCGATGGAGCTTCCTTGCCTTCTGGGATTTACTTTTGCAGCCTGCATGCCGGCGATTTTCAAGCGACACAGAAGCTGTTATTGATAAAATAAAGCACCGAATTGAGAATCGGAAAAATCCGACTGCTCTCAATTCGGTGAAAGATGTCCCAATCCGTTTCTATTCGTTCATCATGCGCATCAACTTGCGCATTTTTCGTCTGGCTTGATTGCTCTTGCGTTTACGCGCTTCCGACGGCTTCTCATAGCGCAGATGTTTGCGGATTTCCGCCATTAATCCCGACTTTTCACAGGATTTCGTGAAACGCCGGAAGGCGCGTTCAAAAGGTTCATTGTCTCGCACTTTTACGTATGGCATTCTACCTTATCCTCAAGGTTATTTATTTAGAAACAAAATTATAATAAATTTCTCCCATAAAATCAAGTTAAATCATCATAATCTCACATCTTTTTTAATTGTATCCTCCCTCCACTTGAAGCCTTTACTGGAATAGACTAACCCGGAGGCCATGTCATCCTGCGTCCTCCCAGAAGGTGCAGATGGATGTGGTATACTTCCTGTCCTCCGTGCGATCTGCAATTCAAGACTTCACGATAGCCCTTTTCCGCGATCCCTTCTTTCTTCGCGATATCGTTAGCCAGCAAAACCATCTTCCCGATCAGTGCCGCATCTTCCGCCCGCAGATCACTCACGGTTTCAATATGCCTTCGGGGGATGATCAAGACGTGAACCGGCGCCTGCGGGCGGATGTCGCGAAAGGC
>CAZUTK010000071.1:0-13671 GCA_964623265.1 uncultured bacterium
CTACTTCTGCAAGATGCAGGCGGGAAGCTTCACGGATGTGAAGAAGATGCTGCTGATCAAGTAAACCTTGAGGCGCCGAGTCTGACGGGGAGAGACAGACGCGAATCTTGCGATGCGCTCATCTCCATTCGCCTCGTAGGGGCGCGGAAACGCGCCCCTCTCATTTCCATAAAAAGAAGATTCCGCCGAAAGCAGTTGAATTTGCGGGCAGGATTTCTTACATTATCCGGCGAATCCAACCTCTATATCAATGCATAATAACAATATAAACAAATAAATCCATTTGGAGGAATTATGCTTCCGGAATTCGTCAATTGCCCGTTGACCGATTTTTCGAAAGAAGATAACCGCAAAGCGATGTTCGCGGCTCTGGAGAAAGTGGAGAACCAATTCGGCAAAGACTATCCGCTGCTCATCGGCGGCGAAGAGATCTGGACGGACGACAAAATCCAGTCCCTGAATCCGTCGCAATTTGATCAGGTGGTGGGTTATTTCGCCAAAGGCACGAAAGCGCACGCGGAAAAAGCCATCGCCGTCGCGGATGAGACCTTCAAGATGTGGAGCCGCTTCCCGAGTGAGGAACGGGCGCGCATCCTGCTGAAAGCCGGAGCCATTATGAAACGCCGTCGGCTGGAGCTGGCGGCATGGATGGTCTTTGAGGAAGGCAAGAACTGGGTGGAAGCCGACGCCGATGTCGCGGAGGCGATTGACTTCCTGGAATTCTACGGACGAGAGATGATGCGCTACGGGGCTCCGCAGCCGGTGACGCCATACCCCGGTGAAGAAAACGAGCTCTACTATCTCCCTTTAGGTGTAGGAGCGATCATCCCGCCCTGGAATTTCCCGCTGGCGATTCTGGTGGGGATGACATCCGCCGCCGTCGTCACCGGCAACACCGTGGTGTTGAAGCCCGCTTCGGCGGCGCCCGCGATCGGCTGGCAATTCGTCGAAATCATGAAGGAAGCGGGGCTGCCTGCCGGCATCTTGAACTGGCTGCCCGGACCCGGCGGTCAGATCGGCGACACCATCGTGCAGCATCCCCGCACCCGCTTCATCGCCTTCACCGGTTCCATGGAGGTGGGACTGCGCATCCACGAGCTGGCGGCGAAAAAATCGGAAGGGCAGATCTGGATCAAGCGAACGATTCTGGAGATGGGCGGAAAGGATTTCATCATCGTGGATTCTTCCGCCGATCTGGACGCCGCTGCGGAAGGAATCACCATCTCCGCTTTCGGTTTTCAGGGGCAGAAATGTTCCGCCTGTTCCCGCGCCATTCTGCTGGCGGATGTGTACGAAACCGTGCTGGAAAAGGTATTGGAACGCGTCCGCAAGATCACCATCGGACCGGTGAAAGATCCGGCGAACTATCTGGGACCGGTGATTGACGAGGCGGCATTCCACAAAATCCTCGAATACATTGAAATCGGGAAAAAGGAAGGCAAACTGGCAGCCGGCGGAGGTAAAGGTCCAAAAGGAGGCTACTTCATCCAGCCGACGGTGATCCGAGACGTTTCAGAGAACGCCCGCATCGCCCAAGAAGAAATCTTCGGACCGGTGCTGGCGGTGATCCAAGCCAGGGATTACCAGCACGCCGTGGACATCGCCAACGGAACGATCTACGGTTTGACCGGCGCCCTTTACTCCCGCGACCGCAGCCATCTCGAATTCGGTCGCCGTGAATTGCACGTGGGGAACCTGTATTTCAACCGGAAATGCACCGGCGCTCTGGTGGGAGTGCAGCCCTTCGGCGGATTCAATATGTCCGGCACGGACTCCAAGGCGGGCGGACGAGATTATCTCGGGCTGTTCCTGCAAGCGAAGTCGGTGTGCGAGCGCTTCTGAGGATTACCTTGCTGCTCTGAACGCTGCATCAAGCGCCTTGCGGCGACAAATCTTTAGTATGAGAAGAACCCCCTTCCACGGATGTTTATGGAAGGGGGTTCGCACTCTGAAAATGAATGTCCTAGAAAGACGAGCAAGATCGCTGTGAATGCGCTTCATCGAACATTGATCCTTCCATACAATCCAGATCCTGCAAGGTCTTCTGCCAAAGCGCGCGTCGGGAATCCAAGGGATAATCGCTGATCAATCGCTTGAGGCGCGCTCGGGCTTCCACCGGCTTCTGTTTCTGAAGAGCGACCTGCGCCAGACCCCATTTCGGTCCGGGTGAGGCTGGATTCAGAGTTTGCGCGCGATAGAATGCATCACTCGCGCGTTGAATATCCCCCAGCTTCAGCGCGCACAAACCGCGCATTTCCAGAATGTCTACGTGTTGCCTCCCCACTACCTGTTCGAGGCGGTCAATTTCTTCCAGCGCCATCAACCACTGCTGCAATTCGATCAGCTGCGCGATGGCTTCTTTCCATTGCCGCAGCTCGGACTCTTCGCAGATGAAGATCATCCCCTGATCGTTCTCCTGGATGCTGAACCCCTCAGCCGGCAGATAGTTCTGTTCATCCTCGACCATGAAATCCCCCCATTTCTCCTGCAAGAGGACTCGAGACGGGTAGATCGCATCGTTTCTGCCGGGGGTTTGACCTTCCAGGTGGATCAGTTCGGCATAAGGCGTGTAGATGACCTTGTACTCTTTGGAGCGAAGATTCAGACAGTAATCCACATCTTCGAAGCAATTCGTATAGCGTTCGTCGAACCCGCCCAACTGTTTGAAGACGCGGTGAGGCGTCAGCAGGCAAGCCCCGGTCACCACCTGAAATTCGCGGATCTTATTAACTGCCGGGTGAGTGCCGGGGAAAGCGCGGAATATGTGGTGAGGATTGACGATGTTCTGCCTTTTGAAACGGTGAAAAGCGACTCCCGCGTGCTGGATCGTGCCGTCCGGGTAGAGCAGCTTCGCGCCCACTGCGCCGATGTCCGGAGTGGTCGCCGCTATTTGATGAAGTTCTTCCATCCAGCCGGGCAGCGCGATGGTATCATTGTTCAGGAAGAGCAGAAATCTGCCGCGGGCGGCGGCGGCGCCGCGATTGCAGGAAGCGGCAAAAGGAAGCGGCGGATCGTTGCGCACCCAGGTGAGAAACCCATCCTCTTGGAGTTTTTCCAGCATCTGCGCCGTGCCGTCGTCGGATGCGTTGTCCACGACGATGATCTCATGGCTGATCCGCGGCTGAGTTCTCCGGATGGAAGCCAGGCACTGTTCCGTTAAAACCTTTTTGTTGCGCACCGGAATAATCACGCTGACTTCTACTTTATGGTCAGAACTTTGATCATGCAGATTCGATAGTCGGTACCAGGTGCCGATGTGTAGATCTTCGCGGGTGAGAACCCAGCCCCAAGGCGTCGAAAAATCATGGTATTTCAAGGGATAGGGCTGAAATCCGGACTGGATACGACGGCGTTCCACGATGGAGTTCAGCCAACCCTTGTAGAGCACCTGCGTGGTATCCATTGTGACCATCAGATCGCCGGTTGCGAGCTGCGCCGCCTGCCGGATCAGGTCCGCGTCGTCTTCGCCGCGGATCACGGCGATATTCATCTTTTCCAGCCATTCGTTTTGGACGGCACCGACTTCGGAATGCTCATCTCCTAAAATCGCACTTTCTTCCCTCTTGTTCAGACAAAGAAATATCTCGCAGGGGTAAATAGTGGCGTACAAGAGCTTAGAGAAAAATGACGCCGGCGCTTCGCCGCGGGGACGCGGACTCACGAAAACAGACACGGATGCCACTCTGCGCCAGGGTTTCGGCGGCAGCTTGCGTCGAATGCGAAAGAAATGCTCCATATAATACTGCGGGCGATTATTGTTGATATTCGTGATATGATCGCCGGTCCGCCGATTGATGTAATATTCGCCGGTCACCTGTTTGACGTGCACAAAATCGGTGTAAAACGCCATCCGCCGCAGTAGTTCCCAATCAATCAAACAGGGGAGAGATTCATCGAATCCCCCGTATTGCGCCGGCAGGTTCCGGCGATGCAAAATCGTCGGGTGCGGGATGTAGTTTTCCTTGAACAGCGCTTCCCGATCGAAATCCCGAGAATACTTTACCAAGCGTTCGACTTCAATTCTGTTCCCTGCATCGTCTTTTTCGTAATTCACCTCTTCAAAATCGGAATAGACCAGATCCGCCTCCGGGTGCGCGGAGAACGCGTTCAAAAGGGTTTCCACGTGCTCGGGGAAGAAGTGGTCATCGTCATCCAGATACCCGATGAACTCGCCCCGTGCGATTTTCAAAGCCTGATTCAAAGCGTGCGCTTTCCCTTGATTCTTTTCCAAAGGGAGATAGACGATGCGACGATCCCCGAATTCATTTAGGATAGGCTTTACATCCACCCCGCCGTCATTGATGACGATGTATTCCAAATCGGTAAACGTCTGTTTCAGAACAGATTGAACCGCTTCCCGCAGCAACGCGGGTCGGTTGTAGGTTGCGGTCAGAATGGAGATTTTGGGAGGCATAGAAAATTTCCTGTTGGTTACGAAATGATCGCCTCAGCGGCGCGCGAATGCAACAATTCAAGCGATACGTCTCTGCTTTTCGCCGATTCAGAAGGAGCGCCATAGGCGTATTGATTGCGATATTTTCCCAGCACGATCTTCATCAGTTCCACGGCTTTCATATCCAACTTCCCATCGGCGATCCACTTTTTGTAGATGCCGACTTTGCCGGCTTGAATTTCGGTCGTATCCAGAGGCCGCGGGATCGCCGGCAAACCGAGGATTCCGACCAAACGGGCGATCTCTTCAACCGGCTGACTCTGTAGATCTTCAAATCGGACTTCGACGAATTTCTTCGCCTGCGGTGCTGCTTTCAGGACTTTTTCCAGATAACTGGTCCAGAGATCCGCCCAGAAGGGCAGCTCCTCTTGCGGGGATTTCCGCTCCGGTGAAAAGCCGCTGTAATCACCCGACAGCGTGCCCAGGACATCCAACGGGTCGCGGATGATATGAATCACATATGCCTCCGGAAACGCCCGCAACCAAGCGCTCAAGGTCGCGCAAGTACGGGGGTCTTTATGCAGCCAGTACTGCTCCCGCTTGTAGCCCTGGCGCTGCAGCATATCGAAGATGGCGGCAGGCGAAATATGCCGCGCCCCGGTTTCGCCATCGAAATTGCGAACCGCCTCCGGCAGATTCCATCCAGGTAGAATCGTGCTGTTCAGGTTCTGGATATATCCCCACTCATACGTGGGGCGATCCACGACCTGAAAGATGCCGTAGTTGTGAAGCAATTGCGCCAGCAAGCGGGTTCCGGAATGGTGAAATCCCACGATGAAGATCGGGCTTGGAAACAAATCCGCGCCGGCGACGGTGATGATGTCGAATTTTCTGGATTCCTTTTGTCTCTCTGATTTCTTAATTTGGGGGCAGGAAGCCGCTTCCGCTTGAGGCGGCATCGCGGCTGGCTTCTTCCAGCCAGCGGAGAGCGTTTGCCGGCGGCGCGCCATTCGTTTCTGGATCCCATCCGCGAGGATACGTTTCGCGCAGTGGTCGAACGTGAATTGTTCGAGCACCAGACTGCGGCCCTGCTGCGCAATGACGGCGCGTTCTTCCTCCCGCTGCAGATAATGCTCGATCCATTTCCGCAACTCATCCTCGTCCTGATACCAAATCAGGTGCTTCTTATGGGTGAAGAGCTTTTCCAGACCTGGTGTGTACGTTTGCACGGTGAATGCTCCGCAGGCGAGGCACTTCGTCAAGCGGGAAGAAAAATAGCCACCGAGCTGTTTCCATTCATCACCGATCAAACTCAGAGAAATTTTCGCTTTGCCGCAGAGTTCGCTGAATTCCTCGCCGTAGACGCTAGGCAAATAGTTCAAGCCGGATTCTTCCCAATGCGATCCCGCCACAATCAGTCTGAAGTTTTTCGCCAATCTTTGCAGCAGTTGCAATCTCGATGCGCTTGTGTTATTTCCGATGAAGAGCAGATCATAAACCTGCACGCCTTGAATGGGGCGGAATACATCCGGATCCGCAGGCGGGGGAAGATAGATGAAGTTCTTCAGCTCCTTTTCGGCGTTCAGTGCGATATGCGTGGTGTTTGTGATGTAAATTGCGTCCGCGGTTTTCGCCAGATCCATATGATATCCGGAGAATACGGCATCCGAATAAAAAGCGGAAAGAGAGCATCCGGTTTGTGCCTTTATCGTCTGGAGAAGATCCAACGGCAGGATCCCATTTCTAACGCTGCTGCCCAGATGGATAAGTTCGGGGCTGAAGTCGAGAACTCTGCCCTGCAGAGTTCCAATCTCTTCTTTCAGATCGAATGGTTCCACATCGGCGATCTTGCGCAGCGCTTTCAACCAGTATAGACTCGAGTTTTCCGTTCGAAACCGATCAATAAAGACGACTCTGGGGCGACCGGAACCAAATCCATTCCGCAGATGAAATCCGCCACCCGTAAATGTTGCTGTGCCGGAAGGACGGATCCGTGCCGCCCATTCGCATTCTTCCAGACGGCGATTGATCAAATCGAGGCGCTGGCGATAGAGTTCTCCCGTGGAGGTGGAACGCAGAGACTCGCGGTCTATATGCTGCAGGGCGGGATCCGATATCGTCATCAGATGCCAGTAAATCTGTTCCGCGCGCGCCTCCCAACTATGGGAGAAGGCGATTTCCATGCCTTTTCGGCGAAGGCGTTCTTTCTCTTCCGGATGCGCTCGAAAATAGCGGAAAATCTCCTTCAGCTCCTTGCCGTCCGAGAACTGGGGAACCGCATCTTCGAAGATCTCTTCAATGCACGGATTGCGGTCGCTGACGACGAAACCGCCGGACGCCAGCGCGTCATAGATCCGGAAGGAGACGAATCCCCATTTCGCCATATCGGGGTGATGATCGTTCAAGGTGAATTCGCTGGAAGCGTAGAGCTCATCCAACTGGGAGTATTCGTAATACGGTCCACCGAGATTTTTCTGAGGCACGAATCGTTCCCATCCCTTCCCCCAGATGGTGAAGGGTTCACCCGAATCCAACAGCGCCTGAACCGCCGGGCGCAAACCTCCGCGAGGGCGCGCATTGCCCACGAAATTCGCGGTATAGCGGGTGGCGAACCGCGGCCGCGGCAATTTGCCGGTGGCGCCCAACATCAGATCGGATTTGATGCCCTTCTTTTCGAGCTCTTTTTGATACAAGGACGAATAGCAGAAGATGTGGTCGTAGCGCGCCAATTCGATGTCCGTCACCAATTCTGGATGACCATATATCCAACCGATGGTGTAGATACGCGGATCGAGCTGCATGGGAAAACCGAAGAGGTGCAGCACCACGTGCGGTTGATAATCCGTGAGATAGATGCCCGGCAGACGACCCAGAGCTTTAATCAACTCGTATTTGATCCAGAAATCAGACCATTGTAACTGCGTAAACTGGTCTTTTTCGGCATCCGAAGGCGAGATGATTCTCAGCCGGATGGGTTGCCCCGAAGATTTCGCCTGTCGCAACCGCAGAATCCGGATGTCGCGTTCCAGAGGCGGATTGATCGTCGGCATTGTTTCCTCCATTGGGAGTATCTTTCCCGCAGCGCGGCAATATTTTCCCGCGGGTCATACTCGGTATGATCGTCTAACACTATAATAAACAATTACTTGTAATAATCAAATTTTTGAAATATCAAGTTTTGTACAGTGGGTGTGATCCTATTTACGCAATTCGAATGCCTAATTTCACGCCAACGACAACCCCTTCGGCATATGCTGGAGCTAACTATTGACAATTGCGATTTTATTCACTACATTTCTTAATAAACTCGCTTCCTGATCGTATAATTTGAAGTTAGACCTTCCAACCGCGACTCGATGTTTTCTTCCCGGGACGACTTCCTTCAACGGGTGCCGACGCATTCGGCGTCTCGAGGCGGAATTCTGATGCGAAGGGGTGCAAGATGAGCTCGAAAAAGGGGTCTGCGCGACTCGTCGAATTTCTCTCCAAGGCGGCGAAAATGATGCTCTATCAGCCCTTCTACGACGCCGCCGTACCGGTCATCAAGCAGACGCTGGAGAATTTCATCAGCGGTCAAAGGGACCCTGAGCACGAGCTGTGGAAAGACCGCATCTGCTCGGTCAATCTGATTCTTGATCTGGAACCGGATGTCCGCCGCAAATACACCCGCTTGCTGGTCTTTCTGTTTCGAGAGGGATTGGATGACGATTTGAAAAATGTGCAGCATTTCTTAAGCACCGTCATCGAAATGGATGGGGAAGAAGAAGCCGGCAGGATCATCCGCCATCTGGCGCAAACCATCGGTGAAAGCGGCACCGACAGCGACTTCCTCGACGCGCTTCAGTTTTTAGCCGCGCATCGAATTATCGGACAGCCGGAATTAACGGAGAAAGTCGCCGCTGTGGAGTCGAAAGGAGAAGCCCGGGAGCTTTCTCAGCTCACCGAGTCGGTGGAAGCTCTGACCGAATGGTTTAAGGCGGATCTGAAGAGACGGCAGGAAGCCCGCCGCGCCCACAAGAAATCCTCTCCAAAGAAGAGTATCTGAAGATGCAAGATGACACCACTCGCCCATCGGATGCGCCGTCCGGCGATGAAGGCCGCAAAGATGGTTCGCGCCTTTTCGAACTCTTGCAACTGCTGGGATTGCTTTTAGGCGCCTTAGGCAAATCCGGCAAGAAGATCTTTCCAGAGGCATCTGAGCTGGTTCACAGCGGACTGGCGCTTGGCAAGGCATTTCTCGACTGGGTGCTTTACTTCTTCAAGCATCCAATCATTTTATGGACGCTGAGATTATATTTCGGCTTGCTGCCACTGCTGGCGGTCATCGCTCTGATTCTCGGTTTCCGCGCGACGGCTTATGCTCTGTTCATTGCGCAAATCGCGCTGCTCACTTTCACCACTTTCATCCTGGCGGCGTTGATGCGGCGGGTGAAGCTGGGATTTCTCTATCGCCTCTTGATTGATCTGAGCGTCATCGAATTTCTGCTGCTTTCCGCGCTCAATTTCTTCATCCTTTTCCCCATCCGCCTGCTGACGCCCTTACAAATCATCACGCTGTTCGGGCTTCTGATCGCGGCGATCCCTCTCTCTTTGATCATCAACAACCGCTGGCGTTACGGCTGGACAGTCATTTACGCGCTTTCCGCCCTGCCGCTGGTCTTTTACCTCGTTTTTCCAGAAGGCAAGGTGCGCAGCTGGGTGGGTGAACGATCCGCCTATCAGGGATTGGTTTCCGTCGTGACGACGGCGCCGCTGCAGGCTTTCGACGAGCATGGGGGAAAAATGAACCTGACCATCCTTGCCGGCGACACGCTGATCGTCAACTTCAGTGAGAAGATTTCGGTGATGAAGCAATTCACCGCTTTCCGCGCCCTTCTCGATTCCATCAACAGCCCGGCGGTTTACGTGCCGCTGATGCGGGAGGTCAACTATTACAGAATCAGCGCCGGAAATAATGCAGGAAGTGACCCCTTCGCGACAAGAAGCAAGCGCATTGACGATCCGTCTGCTGAACATCCACGGAATTTGAATGAATCGCACGATCCGAATCGCCGCTCTACAGAGACGGGTGGGCGTCCCGATTCCTCCCGATGAATTCGATCGGCTGCGGGAGCAAGGCGTCGAACTGGCTTGCCTGCCGGAATACTTCTTCATCCCATCATCCGCGAGCAGCCAGCAGGAAACGCTTGCGCTGCGCTCCGAAATTTTGGCTTCCCTTGAAGATTATTCCCTGCGGCTGCACGGGATCATCGTAGGCGGATCGTTAGTCGAAGAAGAGAACGGCAGACTATTCGCCGCCTGCCATGTCTTCGACCGCGGACGGCACATCGGATTGTATCGCAAAATGCACCCCACGGATCATGAACGCCACGTGGGAATCCATCCGGGAAATCAGCCGGTAGTTCTGGAAATCCGCGGACTGCGGTTGGGCTTGCTGATCTGCGCCGATGCGCTGTTCCCGGACAGCGTGCACACGCTGGCGCCTTTGAAGCCCGACCTGATCGCCATTCCCACCGCCAGCCCCTACCGCCCGAATGACACGGTCGAGGAAAAATTTTTGCGGGATCGGGAGATATTCCAATCCGCCGCACGGATCACCCACGCGACCGTGCTGAAAACCTGCGGAGTGGGGACTTTGATGGGAGAAAGACTGCAAGGCAGAAGCCTGATTTGCAACTCTCAGAGCATTTTAGCTCGGGTGGCCCCGGATTCCGAAGGCGAGGAAACAACATTGACGGCATTGTGCTCCTTAAAAGAAATATCCCTTGATCGTCACTGATACATCCCGTTGATTTCGGGAACTTCAATCCTGCAGCGAGCATAAACAAGGCAAAAAATAGATTTCCCGAATTCGCTTGCCTTTTCCAGTTTATAAGCGTATATTTCGTTTTCACGATTCTTTTCACAGCCGATTAAGTGAAATTGCAGGAAGATGACAGGAATCGCTTACCCGGGCGAGATCATCCATGGATAATTTTTCCGCTGACTTGGTTACCTTGCTTCGTTCCGCTTCCGGATTGGCTCAAGCGGTTCTAGTGCTGCTTTTGGGGATGTCCATTCTTTCCTGGGGCATCATCATCGAGAAGTGGTGGGCTTTTCAACGCGCGAGAAAGGCTCGGAACCAGATACAGAACATCTCGATCCATAAATTCGATCCGGACGAACTGCGATTGAAGCTGGATCGCCTGCAACACGCGCTGATTTCCAGGGTCTTCCATCGCGTCTATCTCGAATACTTTTCCGCTCACCGCCAGGAAAGCGATGAAGAGACGTTGACGCGGCTTTTGCAGCGGCAGGGGGCTGAAGAAATCTCCCGAATGGAAGCGCGGGTCGGCATTCTCGCCACCGTCGGATCCGTCAGCCCCTTCATCGGGCTTTTCGGCACCGTCTGGGGAGTCATGCGGGCATTTATGAACATCGGCACCTGGGGATCCACCTCGCTGGCGGTCGTGGCGCCGGGCATCGCGGAAGCTCTGATCGCCACGGCGGCGGGATTGGCGGCGGCGATCCCGGCGGTCGTCTTCTACAACTCTTTTGTGGGGAGACTGCGGGATGAATCCCGCGCTCTGGAGCAGTTTTCCACTGATCTGATTTTAGCGGAGAGAAAGCGGCGGACCCGTCCGACGACGGTCGCCGGGAGCGTACGGGGATGAAGGTTCAATTCGAACAATCCCGCATGTCCGAGATCAACGTGACGCCGTTGGTGGATGTTTTTCTCGTTTTATTGATTATCTTTATGATCAGCGCGCCGATGCTGAAATCCGCCTATGAAATCAACCTACCCAAATCCACCAAGGCTCAGCCGACATCGAGCGAAGGCATTGATATCACGCTGGCTCAGGGCGGCGTCATCTTCATAGACAACAGCCAGGTGGCAAAGCCGGACTTCAGCAGCGCGTTTAAGCAGATCTATTCGCCGAACAATCCGCGGCCGGTGTTCGTGCGCGCCGACGGCGGCTTGCCCTATCAGGAGATCATCGAAGCCCTGGATGTAATCCGCCAGGCGGGCGCCACCGATATCGGTCTGGTTACACAAGCTCCCAAGCCACGATGAACCATGCTGCGGCGAGCCTACATTTATTCCGCCGGTCTGCATTTCGCGGCGCTGGCTCTGCTGCTGCTATTGGCGCAGCTGCCAGCTCAACAGAGCCGGTTTACGCGGCGATATCAGCCGGTGCGTCTGGTGGCACCTCCGGGTATGCCGGGACCGAGCGCCAAACCTGCGCCGGAGGAACAAGCCAAGAGCGAAGCGCCGGCACAGAAACCGCAGACGGCAGAGAGGAGAGTCGCGGAAAAAACGGATAAAGCGAAACCGATCGCCAAATCCGAATCCAAACCGACGACAACGCCAAAAGCTGCCGGCAAAGAGTCCCCCGGCGGAAAACAGCAGACGCAGCAGCAAACCGGCACTTCCACCGTAACCGGGACAGGAATCGGCGCTGGCGGCGGAAGTTCTCTACAATTGGATGGAGCGAACTTTCCGTATCCATATTATCTGAGCAATATACAGATCAAGATTTTATCGAACTTCAAACCGACGATCGGCGCGAAGCAAGCCAAGGAATTAAAAGCGGTCGTCTACTTTATGATCGAAAAGTCGGGGAAGATATCGAATGTGAAACTGGAAGAGAAGTCGGGTCATTTCCTTTTCGATCAGGAAGCACAGCGCGCGGTGCTGCGTTCGAATCCACTGCCGGCTCTGCCGCCGGCATTCGGAAGCGACCGATTGGGGGTGCACTTTGAATTTGTCGGAACGCCTTAGAACTGTCATCACGATACAAGCTCTTTCTCAATTCTGCATCTTGCTGTTCCTGCTGTCGGGCACTCGAGCGTTTGCTCAGGATGAGGTCATGCCGGAAGTGTTCCTCAGCGGCAAAGTCGCTCTGACGGATCGCATCCCACTGCATTTCACCGGCATTGTGAATGCGGACTGCACGATATCCGCCGCCATTGACACGCTGGAACGGATTCTCGTGCGCGATTTGACGCTCAGCGGCTTCTTCGATCTGCGCTTGCCGAACCTTCCGCCGGACACGGCGAGATCCAAATCCCGCACGACGATCACGTATCTCGACGGCGTGTTCCATTCCGGCGAAACGAGCCGGGCGGAAATCCATCTCCGTTCGGCTTTTCGAGCCGAACCGTTCTGGGAGAAATCGTACGAATTTCCGACACCGAAAGCCCGGGCGGCGGCGCATCGCATCGCGGCGGATTTGATCCGGCAGATGACCGGCGAACCGTCCGTCCTGCAGACGCGCATCGCCTTCACGGGTCACACCAGCACCGGCAAGGAGATCTTTTCGACGACGTTCGACGGCTTCGATCTGGTTCAGCATACCAACCAGAAGAGCTCCGCGCTTTCGCCGGCGTGGTCTCCGGATGGAAAGCGGATCGCTTATACGAGCTTTTTGAATGGACAAGCGGATATCTTTATTCTGGATGTCGCCAGCGGGAAATACAGCGTTTTTCAGGATGCGCCCGGAGTGGATTCCGCTCCGAATTGGTCTCCGGACGGCAATTCGCTGGCTTATAGTTCTTCACAAGACGGCAACGCGGAAATTTACGTCCGCGGAGTGGACGGCGGAACCGACCGCAGGCTAACGTTTTCTTGGGCGATCGAAACCTCGCCGTCCTGGTCTCCGACAGGGCGGGAATTGGCGTTTACCTCGGATCGTTTAGGAAAGCCGCAGGTTTTCATTATGGATGAAAACGGAGCGGATCAGCGCCGTTTGACGATGTACGGAGAATACAACGATTCGCCGGCTTGGTCGCCGCGCGGCGAAATGATCGCCTATGTTCGCCGCGACAACGACGGGTTCCAGATTTACCTGACGGACCCTCGCGGCGAAAAGCACGTCAAATTGACGAGCGGGCCCGGGCGAAACATGGATCCCTGCTGGTCGCCGGACGGGCTGCGCATCGCGTTCACTTCCGATCGCAGCGGGATGAATCAGATTTACACGATGGACCTCTACGGTCGGGGCGTGGAACGGGTGACGTATCTACCCATGCCGTGCAGCAATCCGACCTGGTCACCGGTGTTGGAGGATTCAGACGAAATGATCATAACATCTAAAAAATAAAGTAAAACAAGCTGAAACACTCAACCTCGATCTATTCAATAAGGAGGACCAATGAACCGGAAAGAATTGGTTAAAACTTTTATGGTGGCGGGAGTCCTGCTCCTTGCCGCTTTGGTAATCGTCGGCTGCGCCAAGAAGACGCCGCCTCCGCCCCCCCCGCCTCCGCCGCCTGCATCGGAAGTCGTCGCGCCGGAT
>CAZUTK010000072.1:0-13528 GCA_964623265.1 uncultured bacterium
TGACCGGAGCCAACGGCTTCATCGGCAGCCATGTGGCGGAAGTCCTGCTGGATGCCGGCTACGCCGTGCGCTGCCTGTTGCGCGCGCAGTCCGACCCGCGCTGGGTGGATACCTTGCCGGTGGATATCCAACGCATCCACTACGGCGATCCCCTCTCGGTGCGACGGGTGGTAGCGGGTTGCCAGGCGATCCTGCACTTCGGTGGAGCCACTAAAGCCGCCGACCGGGAGAGTTATTTCAAAGCCAACGCCGCCACGACTCAGGCACTGCTGGACGCCGCGGCGCATGCCAGTCCCGATTTCCGGCTCTTCCTGCTTTGCTCCAGCCAGGCCGCTCTGGGACCTTCACCGGGTTTAGAACCCCTAAGCGAAGACGCTCCGCCCCACCCCATCACCCCTTACGGAGAATCGAAACTCGCCGCCGAAAAAATGTGCCGCGATTACGAAGGGAAATTCCCGATCGCCATCCTGCGCCCCCCCGCCGTGTACGGTCCCCGCGACCGTGACATCCTGATCTTCTTCAAACTGGTGAAATGCTGGATCTCGCCCGTCGTGGGCGGAAAAGACCGATTCTTCAGCCTCGTCCACGGCAGAGATGTCGCCAAAGCGGCTCGGATGATTCTGGATGGCAATCTCACCGGAATGCGGATCTACCACGTCACCGATGGGGTTCTGCATCGTTGGAGCGAAGTCGCGGATGCCATCGCCCGTGTCCTGGACCGCCGTCCCCTGCGCATTCGCATTCCCCAGCCCGTGGCGGTCGGATTCAGCCGCCTGGCTGCCCGCTGGTCCTCTCTGGCTGGGCGCACCGCCACTTTGAACCGGGATAAGCTGGAAGACCTGCTGCAGCCCTACTGGGTGATGAGTTCCCACCGCATCGAGGAAGAACTCGGGTTCAAACCCACGTATGATCTCGAATCCGGACTCGAAATGACGGCGAGATGGTATCGCGAACGCGGTTGGATTTAATCATCCGTTCGATTCCTGTCCGTATTCCCGTCTCTTGAAATACGCTCTGAGGAGCAAGCCCTATGAATCCGCAAGATCAAGATGTCGAGAAAGTCATCAGCGCTTTGCAGGAACGCGTCAAGGAGCTGAACTGCATCTATCGCATCGAAGAGCTGCTCCAGGATTATGACGCTGACCAGAAGAAAGTGCTGGAAGGAATCATCCAGGTCATCCCCGCCGGCTGGCAATACCCGGAAGTCTGCGAAGCTCGCATCATTTGTAAAGGCGCGGAATATAAGACGCCGGGATTCGTGGAGAATCAATGGGTGCAATCCGCCAAGATTTACGCCAAGAGGGAAGTCGTCGGCAGAATTGACGTCTGCTACACCAAAGAGATGCCGCAGGAAGATGAAGGTCCTTTCTCCCGGGAAGAGCGGCAATTGATCGAATCTATCGCGGATTCCATCGGGCACTTCATTATGCATCAGGAGCTCAAGCAGGCGATCCAGGAGATCAAGGCGGCGCAAACCAGGCCCGCCGGAGAAGACGCCAAAGGCGCGAAAATTATCACGGAACTGCTCTATCGGACGGATCGGGAGATGTTCATCCGCATTGCACGCAAGATGCTGAATTACCTCTACCGCAGCGGCGTGCCGGAAGCGGAAACGCTCCTCAAGCAATTCGGTCCGGAACGCCCTGCAAATCAAGCCCCGGATCACTGGGATGACAATCAGCCCCGCCGACGCAAAACCCGCCTCGACCCGCTGGAACTGAGCAAACGCACCTTCGAAATCGCCGCCCGCGCAATGAGCGACAAGGAGATCATTTCCAGGGTGCAGCGTTGGATGCAGGAAGACAAGGTCAGTTTTCTCATTAAAGTCCTCAATAATCCATTCGCCAGCAATGACGAAATCGCGGAGAAACTGCACCGCTTCAAACAGATGTCGCTGCGGGAAAACCTCGAATTGCCCGCTTCCATCCACCGCGCCATCTGCGTGCATCTGATCCGCCGCATTATGTCCGGCAATGTCGCGTTCATCAAGATCGCCAAGAATTTTGTGGGTCTCAACGATTTTTACGAGCTCTTCCCCAAGTTGATCTATCCGAACAAGAGCCACGGCAAATTGGGCGGCAAGGGATCCGGGCTCTTCATCGCTTCCCAGGTCATCAAGAAGGAGATCAAAGATCACGAAATCCTGAAGAATGTGAAGGTGCCTAAAACCTATTACCTCACCACCGACGGCTTGTATAATTTCGTGGATCACAATTCCTTGGAAGAAGTCCTCGAACAGAAATATAAGGACATCGAACAGATCCGGCAGGAATACCCGCAGATCATCGAACTGTTCAAAAACGGCGAATTTCCCCCCGAGATCATCCAGCAGCTGTCTCTCGCGCTGGACAACCTGGGAGAAAATCCCCTCATCGTCCGCAGCTCCAGTCTGCTGGAAGATCAATTAGGCGCCGCCTTTTCCGGCAAATACAAGAGCCTTTTCCTGGGAAATCAGGGCAGCAAGCAGGAGCGTCTGAATGCTCTGATGGACGCCATCGCCGAAGTCTTCGCTTCCACCTTTTCTCCGGATCCCATCGAGTACCGGATCGAACGCGGGCTCCTGGACGCCCAGGAACATATGGGCGTTCTGATCGAGGAAGTCGTGGGCAAAAAGGTGGGCAAGTACTTCCTCCCCCTCTTCGCGGGAGTCGCCTTCAGCAACAACGAGTTCCGCTGGTCACCGCGCATCAAACGCGAAGACGGCTTGGTGCGGATCGTGCCCGGACTGGGAACTCGGGCAGTGGATCGCCTGAGCGACGACTACCCCATCCTGATCGCTCCCGGACAGCCGGGTCTACGAGTCAACGTCACGGAAGATGAGATCGTCCGCTATTCGCCGAACAAATTGGACGTCATCAATCTCGAAAAGAACGCGTTTGAAACCATCAGCGTGAAGGATTTCGTCTGCGAATATGGCGAGCAGTTCGAAGGATTAGAGCTGTTGATCTCCGTCCTTGAAGACGGTCATCTGCGCGAATTTTCCTTCTTAGGCGTCGACCGGGAAACATGTGATCCCGTCGTCACTTTCAACGGGCTCATTCAGAACACCTCTTTCGTGAAACAGATCCACGAAATCCTGAAGCTCTTGCAGACGAAATTCTCCTATCCGGTAGACATCGAATTCGCTTCGGACGGAAAGGATTTCTACCTGCTGCAATGCCGTCCGCAGAGCTATGGGAAAAACGCCCGCCCCGCCCCCATCCCCAAAGACGTCCCCGAACAGGACGTCCTCTTCAGTGCGAACCGCTACATCTCGAACGGTCAGGTGCCCGACATCACCCACATCGTCTACGTGGATCCTCTGGCGTACAGTGAGATCGAAGAGCGCCGGAAACTGCTCGACGTGGGGCGCGCCGTCAGCAGACTGAACGCCTCCCTGCCGAAACGTCAGTTTATCCTGATGGGACCAGGGCGTTGGGGCAGCCGCGGCGACGTCAAGCTGGGCGTCAGCGTGACCTACTCCGATATCAACAACACCGCGGTCTTGATCGAAATCGCCCGCCAGAAGGGAAATTACGTCCCAGACCTCTCCTTCGGGACCCACTTCTTCCAAGACCTCGTGGAGTCCGAAATCCGCTACCTGCCGCTCTACCCCGACGACCCCGGAATCCGCTTCAACGAGTGGTTCTTTCGCACCGCCGTCAACATCCTGCCGGATATCCTGCCGGAATTCCGCGACTTAGCCGAAATCGTAAAGGTGATTGACGTCCCGCAGAATGCCCAGGGCAAAGTGCTGAGAATCTTTATGAACGCCGACCTCGATGAAGCTGTAGGCATCCTCGCCCAGCCGAAACGCCGCGCGGACGAACCCGAAGAAGAGAGCGAATACGAGCTGGAGCCGGAATCCGACGAACACTGGCGCTGGCGGATGCGTATGGCGGAGAGCATCGCCCGGCGGCTGGATCCGCAAAAATTCGGCGTGAAGGCGTTCTACGTCTTCGGCAGTACGAAAAACGGCACCGCAGGATTAGCCAGCGACATTGACCTGCTCATCCATTTCGCGGGCAACGATGAGCAGAAAAAATTGCTGGAAGAGTGGTTGAAAGGCTGGAGCCTCTGTCTGGACGAACTGAACTACCTGCGGACCGGATACCGCAGCAGAGGTTTGCTGGACGTCCATCTCATCACCGATGAGGACATCGCGCGGCGCAGCTCCTTCGCCGTGAAAATCGGAGCGGTCACGGATGCGGCGCTGGAACTGCCTATGGGCAGAGAAGCCGCGCAGACTACCTGAGTTCCCGAGTCGCCGCCTCAGGATGCTCCAACTGAAAACGGATCAGAGACAATTCGGGTCCGGAATGAGCGGCGTTAAACAGATAAGTCCTGCCCAGGCGGTCCCGCCAGGATCCAGTCATTTTCGTGGATTCGTGGATGTGACCATGCAGGGTGATCAGCGGCTGACGCGCTTCGATGAAGTTGCGGATGGCGATGCTGCCCACATGCACCTCCAGCGGCACTCCGTCCACGAATTTTCCATCCAGCGCGGCGCGGTCGAGGTGGGTGCGATAAGGCGGTGAGTGAAAGAGAAAAACGGCGCGGGTGAGATCGTCATCGCGGGCGAGCTTTTCCAGATCCTCCCGGATCGTGGCATAGCGGCGCTCATCCGCGGAAACCGGGACGGACAGCCTCCCCTCTTCAGGGGATACGCAGCCGGGATCAACATAACGGGATACATCGTACCGTTCCCAATCTTTCAGCAGGAACGGCGTCGGCGGCACATAGCAGTATCCGTAAAATGCGTGCTTCCCGATGGGAATCCGCCGGTTTTGCAGATAAATCCAGTAGCCTTCCGCGGCGGCGCTGAGCACCGCCGGCTCGGCGAATTTCCCGTCGTCGTTCCCCAAAATCATCAGGATGCGGGGGTACGATCTGCCCAGCTTATCCCGTAGCTTCCGCAACTCTGGTACGATAAAATCATGGATGAAATCCTGGTGCAGAAAATCAAACGAACGATATTGAGCCGGTCCCGGCAGGAGGTCGCCGCCGATCAGAACGATGCGGGGACGCTCCGCGGCGATCGCCTCGAATAACTTCCGATAGCGGTCGGGGTGTCCGTGTAAATCCGTGACGAAAAAGCAGTTCACCGTCGTAATCCTGGTCGAATATCGGAGAGGGTGACCGACGAATAATATAAAAGCTTCTGAGGATTTCCCCAAACCCTTTTTCCGCGATCTGCACAGCGGCGCTTGAATAACAGATCTAATATAGTTATTTCTTTAACGAACTGTCTATGCTCAGCGAGATTAACGAATATCTATTGAAAAGAACTGTTTTTTTTCGTAAAATAAAAATCCCGCCAACGCGCTGCACAGCCGCACGGCGGATGGATAGATCCGTTAAATGAATAACGAAGGAAGAGTAACCTATGAGCAGCAAATCTTTTAACGCCTTTGAGATGGCGCAGAAACAATTCGATAAAATCGCCGACCTGCTGAATCTCGACTCCGGCGCAAGAAATCTGCTACGCTGGCCCCTGAGGGAATACCACTTCAGCATCCCCGTCAAGATGGACGACGGTTCCGTGCAGGTATTCCGCGGTTTCCGCGTCCAACACAACGACGCCCGCGGTCCCGGCAAGGGCGGCATCCGATTTCACCCGATGGAGACGATTGATACCGTGCGGGCTCTGGCAATGTGGATGTGCTGGAAAACCGCGGTGGTGGATATCCCTCTGGGCGGCAGCAAGGGCGGCGTGGTCTGCGATCCGCACAACCTGAGCCAGCGGGAACTGGAGCTGATCGCGCGCGGTTGGGTCCGCCAGATCGCTCAGAACATCGGGCCCCTTTCCGACGTGCCCGCTCCCGACGTGATGACGAACCCCCAGATCATGCTCTGGATGATGGACGAATACGATACCATTATGCGCGCTCAATACCCGGGCGTCATCACCGGCAAACCCGTCAACTTGGGCGGCTCCCTCGGGCGCACGGAAGCGACCGGATTCGGCGTCATCTTCACCGTCCGGGAAGCTCTCAAACAACTGGGCATCCGGCCGGACGAAACCGTCGCCGCCGTCCAGGGTTTCGGCAATGTAGCCCAGTACGCCATCCGCATGTTCAATCAGCTCGGCGGAACCGTGATCTCCGTTTCCAGCTGGGATCAGGCGGACAACACCTCCTACACCTACCGCCGCAAAGACGGCGTGGATGTGGACAAGCTCCTGAGCATCACGGATCGCTTCGGCGGCATCGATCGCAAAAAGGCGCTGGATCTGGGCTACGAAGTCCTGCCCGGCGAAGCCTGGATCGAGCAAGATGTGGACATCTTGATTCCCGCGGCGCTGGAAAACCAAATCACCGCGGAAAACGTCGGCAAAATCTCCAAACGTGTGAAGATCATCGCCGAAGGAGCGAATGGACCGACGACGCCGGAAGCAGACGAGATGATCCAGAGCCGCAACATCTTCCTGATCCCCGATCTGCTGGCGAATGCCGGCGGCGTCACCTGCAGCTACTTCGAACAGGTGCAGAACGCTATGAATTACTATTGGCAGAAGGACGAAGTGCTGGGCAAATTGGACGTCAAGATGACCGGCGCATTTATCGCCGTCAGCGAACTGGCCGCCAAACGCAAACTCTATATGCGCGACGCAGCCTTCGTCATCGCGGTCAGCCGCGTGGCACAAGCCTGCCGGGATCGAGGCTGGCTGTAACACGAAAATAAGCGGCGGGAATCGTCGCGACCGCCATCTGAAACGATTCCCGCCGCTTGTGGATTCATCCCGCGCGAATGACCGCGCTGCCTCACCTTGCGGAGCGATCCAGACGTGAGCATCTCCGATAATATCGTCAATCGGATCCATTGTTGCGACAATCAAGAACTTTTCGCTTCCCTGCCGGATGAATCGGTGGACCTGATCCTCACCGACCCGCCGTATAAGAACTATCGCAGCAACCGGCCGGTGACACACAGAAAATTGAAGCGGGTGGCGGTTAGCGAGTTCCATCTGGAACTCTTCGCGCGGGAGTGTTACCGCATCCTGAAAAGCGGATGCCACCTCTACTGCTTCTGCGATCATCTCACCTTCCCCCGCATCCGGGAAGAACTCGAACGCGCCGGGTTCCGTTATAAAAACTGCCTCGTCTGGATCAAGAACAATCACGGCAGCGGAGATCTGCGCTGCAACTGGGCTCCGCGCCACGAATTCATCATCTTCGCCTCGAAAGGCAAACCCAAACCATTGAACGGCAGACGCCGATCCAACGTGCTGGTTAAGAACTTGAGCCGCGGCTCGATCGAGTTCTTCCCGAAAGTATCCAATTACCGGTATCACCACGGCACATCCAAGCCCGTGGATCTATTACGCGTCTTGATTCAGGCTTCCACACAACCCGGCGATTTGGTCGTAGATCCTTACGGCGGCAGCGGTTCCACCGCGGAAGCCTGCCTCCTGGAAGGGCGGCGCTACATCTTGGCGGAAAAGGATCTAGAATATCACCGCATCGCCGTAGAGCGCATCTCACGATTGGAAAACGACGTATTTCGAAGCAAAGTCAACCCTTCTGATAACCCCGAGGTTTCATCATGAGAATCGTCACCGACGAGAAGCTGAAGACCATCCTGAACGGCGCCAAATCGCGCGGCGCGGATGCCGTCCTGGTCTCGGACTTCGAAAACAGCCGCAACAAAAACCTGCGCTACCTCTCCGGTCAACCCTCCGATGCCCATTTGGTCCTCTTCGCCGACGGCAGGATGACGCTGATCGTCTGGGATCTGATCGCCGCCAAACAGATGGCTCAGGTGGATGAGATCATTGACGTCACTCTCTTCGATCGCTCTTATCGCGCCGCGCTGGTGCACGTCCTGAAGCAAAAGCTGGGAGAACGCTTCACCCTGGAAGTGCTGCCCGATGAACGGCATTTCCTCGTGCTGCAACTGCAGGAAGCCTTCCCGCAGGCGAAGTTCCTCTGCAAACCGGACGGCGCCGCCGATGACTTCATCAAGGCGCGGATGGTGAAAACCCCCGCTGAAATCGCCATCCTGAAGGAAGGAGCGAAAGTCACCAATGAGCTCATCGCCGCGATCAAACCGTTCGTGAAGGAGCATCCCGGCTTGCGCGAGGTGGATCTGGCGCTCTTTCTGGAGACCGAGATGAAGCGCCACGGATCCGAAGGACCCAGCTTCGAAACGCTGGTCGCCAACTGCCGCCGGTCCGGCATGATCCATCAAGTGCCGCCGGCTTCCGACGAGCAGCTGGATCTGCCTGGCTTGGCGCTGGTGGATTTCGGGCTGATGTGGAAAGGCTATGCCACCGACGTCACCGTGCCGCTGATTTTCGGCAAGTTGTCGCCGGATCAACAAAAAATCTTGGACGTCAACCGACAGGCGTACGACCTAGCGATCCGCAGGATCAAGCCGGGAGAGGCAGCTCATGAAATCGCCGACGCCGCCATCAGCCATATCGAAGCCGCTGGGCTGAAGATGCCCTACTCCCTCGGGCACGGCATCGGCTTGGAAGTGCACGATCCACCCCGGCTGGCGCGCAAACCGACCGATCCGGAATTGCTGAAATACTGGCAGGAAATCCGCTTGACCCCGGGGATGGTTTTCACGGTCGAACCGGGCATCGTGCACGAAACGCTGGGTGGGTGCCGCATCGAAAACGACGTGGTGGTGACGGACAGCGGCGTAGAAGTGATCACAAATTCCCAGCCGATTCTTTTCGACTGAGCGATTCTCACCTTTTCCACCGCCGCGCCGTCCGATTCGGTGGGTGGGGTGATGAAATCCAGGATTCCTCCCCCCGAAATCGGGGGGAGGAATCTTTTTCATCCTACTTCATCAGCACTAACTTCTGAACTGCCAAAATTTCTCCCGCTGCGAAGGAATTCGCCGCGGTCAGCCTCGCAAAATAGATTCCCGACGCCAGGGCAGATCCATTGAACTTCATTTCTTGCACGCCCGCCGAGAGAAAGCCTGCTTCCTGCGAAGCGATCCGGCGTCCGCGCACATCGAAGACTTCCAGCTTCACTCGACCCGCCTGCGGCAAATCGAATCTCAGCGTGGCGAAAGAATGATCGCTGTTGACCTCGACTGAAATGCATGGCGGAGAAGTCGCGTCGTTGCGCTCGGCGGTCGTGCCCCCGATTTCACCGGGGAACTGTTCCCCCGAACAGAACCAATTCAAAGCGGATCCGGGACTCGAATCCCCGACACCCGCCTTGCTGAAGGGGAAATTGCTCGCATCCCAGACGGTGCTGGGGTAGATGCCGACGCGCCCCTCGTACAGATAATTGCCCGCTGGAGCGTTGCCGGGAACCGACTGCGTGCGGCTGCGCGTGATGCCGGCTCCTGCGGGGACCGTCAGATTGACGGGACCCAGCACCGGACCGTACCAGGATTGATTCGGCAGCTGCACCATAATCCAGGCAGCGAAGCTCTGCGGGGAAGCCGTATTGTTCGAGATGCTCACGTCGAAATTGAAGCTGCCTCCGCCGGCGGGGATGACAATCGGTGGTGCCTGCGGAGTCATCGTAATCTGCACATCCGGCGGCGTCACCGTCGCCTGCGGGACCAGCCCGTCGTGCCGGACATTATATTGAAACATCGGAATCTGGATGGCGTTCTGGCTGTAAATGTAATCCGAATCGAAGGCGTACACATTGGTCACGCTGGTGGTGGATCCTGCGCCCAGCATGTCCATATATCCGTCCAGATTCAAGTCCCCCAAGGCGGGATTGTTGAACATGGTGTAGCCCATCACGATCAAAGGCCAGCCCGGCGTCAGCGGCGTGCCGTCGTGGTTGAACGCCAGATACTTTCCTTCTCCGCCAGTCGTCGTCGTGTTGTCGTCAATGATCAGCTCCGTCATCCCGTCGTGATCCAGATCCGCCAAAATGATCTGGCTGTTGATCGAATTCAGCGATTGAATCGGAAAACCGGTGAGCGGCACGCCGTTGGCGTTCCAGGCGTACACCTTGTTCGACGGCACAGCGCTCAGTACCTGATCTCCCACCGCGATGTCCAAGATGTTGTCGCCGTCAATGTAGCCCACCGCCGGAGCGCTGTAGATCCAGTAGGTCGTCGGCAGAGGCCAGCCCGGGTAATTACTTCCGTCATACCGCAGCACAAATACGTAGTTTCCGGCGCCGTGCGTCCCGAAGACGATCTCCCGATACCCGTCGTTGTTCAAATCCACCAGCACCGGCGATGAGTAGGAGTTCGTGGCGCCGTAGGGCATCATAAAGGGAAAGCCGGGCAGCGGATTGCCGTTCGCATCCCAGACGTGCAGTCCGTAATACGATTCCGCCACGATCTCAGGGCTGCCGTCGTTGTTGATATCCCCCACCGCGCTGCTGGAAGACGGCACCGAATCAATCGGCTTGGGCCATCCCGGATAGACCGTGCCGTTCCCGCGATAAACCCAGACTTCGCCCACGGGATAAAGCCGCTTGTTCGTGATGATCTCCAATGCGTTGTCGTTGTCTAGATCCGCCAGAACCACGCTGCGGGTGGAATAGCCGTGATTGATCGGGAAACCCGGGACGGCGGTTCCGTTCAGCTCAAACGCGTAGATGTACCCTTGCGAAGAGCCGGAATACCCCTGCACCACAACTTCGGGAGCTCCGTCGCCGTCAATGTCTCCGTAAGCCGGAGCCCCGCTCTGATAATAATTCGCCGTGCTCTGAGGCCAGCCCGGCACCAGGCTGCCGTCCAGATTCCAGGCGTACACCATATTGCCGATGTGATAGACGATCTCCAGCTGCGCATCGGCATCCATCTGACAATAAATCCCGCCTTCGCGGGCGACGCTGTTCTGCGTGATCGGCCAGCCCGGGTAAGCGCTGAATTGATCGCTGCTCGAAAAGATCGGCGCCGCTTCACCCAGAGCGTTCACATCCGGAAGGCGCCCCATCACATCCGGCAAGACGCCGCTGCAATGACCCGCGAGGATCCCCTCCAGCGGATCCGTCGCCGGCAGATCCGCGGCGATTCCTGAATATGCGCATACAGTCAGCATGAGAAGAAACAACGATGCAGATCTCATACGATACCTCCTCTTCTTGTCTCATTCTGCGATTGCGTTGCTTCAATCTACGCAAAAATTCCCGCAATGTCAACGCTTTTTTTTCAGCGAAATTTTTTAGGCAACAGCGAATCCAGCGGCGGCAAGCGCTCGACTGCTTTTGAAAAAAAGACTTGCTTCGCGCGGTTCTTAGAATTATATTTTATGGTCAGTTTCGATCGGTGTTGCGAGTGGAAGAGATCAAGAAGCTCTACTACAGCATCGGAGAAGTCAGCCGCATGACGGATCTGCCCGCCTCGGTGCTCCGCTTCTGGGAAACGGAATTCGGCGACATCCGTCCACCGAAGAACCGCGCGGGCAAACGCACCTACCGCCGCTCGGACATTGACCGCATCCTCTTGATCAAGAAACTGCTCTACGAGGACCGGTTCACCATCGAAGGGGCGCGCAAAGTGCTGAACGAACTGATGACAAAATCGAAATCTGACCCGCGGGGAAATCCGCTGGCGGCAGTTCCTCTGAAGGATGAAATCCGCCGGGGATTGCGGGAGATTCTGGAAATCCTGAACGGCTGATTTCCAGATCCCGAGGTATGACAATATCGGGGCGTAGCGCAGCCTGGTAGCGCACATGACTGGGGGTCATGTGGTCGCTGGTTCAAATCCAGTCGCCCCGACCAGAAAAGCAGTTCCGCACCAACAACCCCAAAACCGCATCAGGTTTCGGGGTTGGTATTTTATTCTGTTGGACCGCGGGGTAGCGACTTGGAACAAAATCCCCCGCGAGCGTTAAAAGGATATCCCCCGCATCCTTTTCGCCCGTTTTGCATCTAAAAAAGAAAAACCAAGGCGCGCAATCGCTTCGCAACCGAATCCGAATGCAAAAATTGAAGAAGACGATGGATTTACTGCTGCTGATCTTAATCTTCGCCGCCTGGCTGGCGCTGCAGCGCTGGGTGCTGCCCCGGCTGGGCGTGCAGACCTGAATGTCCGGACCTTGCGGACCCGAGGATCGAGTCCGAAAAACGGAAACCGTGCAGGATATGAATCGAGAAAATAAACAAATAGAATAAAGACAGGAATTGTAATGGACAACGAAATCATCTTGACGGATAGCACCTTCGACGAGACCGTGAAAAACAGCAGCGTGCCGCTGCTGGTGGACTTCTGGGCGCCCTGGTGCGCTCCCTGCCGCATGATCGCGCCGGTTCTCTCCGCGCTGGCGAAGGATTATTCGGGGCAGCTGCAGGTCGGAAAATTGAACGTGGACGAAAACCCCTTGACTGCAAACCGCTTCGGCATCACCGGCATCCCCACGCTGCTGCTGTTCAAGAACGGCAAACCCGTCGAACAGATGGTGGGAGCGCTGCCGCGTCCGATGCTGGAAGCCCGCCTAGTCTCGCATCTGGTGCAGAAAGCGTGAGGTAGCAACTGGAGCCGCAGTGGGACAATGAGCTGATCCAGAAGGCTCTGGCAGGCGACGTAAAGGCGAAAACCGAGATCGTCCGCCGCCACGAAGAAATGGTTTACAATCTGGCGCTGAAGCTGGTCAGCAACTCGGATGACGCGGAAAACGTCCTGCAGGAGACCTTTCTGAAAGTTTTCGAAAAACTGGAGACCTTCAAGCTGGAGTCTTCCCTGCGCACGTGGATTTACCGCATCGCCGCCAACGAAGCTCTGATGCTGCTGCGCAAGCGCAAAGGGGAGTGGATCTCTATGGACGACGAGCGCGAAGACGACACCGCCTCCCGCCGCTATGACCGTATGTTGAAATCGCTGGACCGCAACCCGTTGGAGCTGCTTCTGGATGCCGAGTTCAAGCAGGCTCTGGGAACGGCACTGGCGGAACTGCCCGCTTCCCGGCGCATCCCCTTCGTGCTGAAGGATATCGAAGGATTATCCCTTCAGGAGGTGGCAAATCAGCTGAATACGACGGTGCCGGCGGTCAAATCGGCGCTGCACCGAGGCAGGACATTCCTGCGCGACCGGCTGGCGGAATTCATAGACCAGTATAAAGCCCCACCGGATGAGAAAATCCCGACCGCCGCCAAGGAGAACGATTGATGAAAGAGGAATGCCGACCCTTCATGGAACGGCTGTGCGAAGCTCTGGGGGAGGATATCACTTCGCCGATCTGCCGGGAACTGAAAGAGCATCTGGATCAATGCCCGGAATGCTCCCTGCAGATTGATACCGTGCGGCGCACAGTGGAGATCTATCGTTCGGTGCCGCCTGAACGCGTGCCCGGCGATGTGGAGAAACGCCTGCTGGCAAAATTGCAATTGCCGCCGCTTTCCGACGATCGGGAGAGAGCGTGATTTCGCTGGCGATGACGATGGAAGACTTGGTGCGGGATCACCCGAGCGTGGTTCCGGCGCTCGTGCGGCGGAAGGTAGTCTGCATCCAGTGCGGGGAACCGGTCTGGGGAACGCTGGAGGAAGCCCTGCTGCGCTCCGGCATCCGCGACCCGGCAGAGCAACAGTCCGTCCTTATAGAGCTGGAAGAAATCCTTAACAAAAAGGCTGAAGAATGAATCTTCAGCCTTTTTCATTGGTTGCCTTTT
>CAZUTK010000073.1:0-13510 GCA_964623265.1 uncultured bacterium
CTTCCGCCCCTGTTTGCTCTCAGTCTTTTCATCCTCCTAAAGCGGAAAGTTCCGTGAATTGAGTAAGAAACTATTGCGAAAGAACTAAATTTTTCCTACCTTATATGCTGAATCATTTTATCTGATATTTCCCACAACGCAGGGACTTCCCTGCTTCCTCGCTGATCGTATGAATGCTGATTTGCGCATCGAAAAAGAACAGTTGACCTCTTCCCGTTGGACGCTGACGGTGGAAGTGCCTTCGGAGGAAACGGAGCGGCAACTCGAAGCCGAACTCGTGAAATTTCAGCGGGACGCCAGCCTGCCGGGCTTCCGCCGGGGCAAAGCGCCGCTATCGCTGATCCGCAAACGCTTCGGCAGAGCCATGGAGATGGACATCCTGCAGAAAAGGCTGCTGAATTACTACGAACAGGCTGTCAAAGAATCAGGCATCCCAGAACCGGTGGCTCCGCCGGAAATTGATATCCTGAAATTCAACCCAAACGAACCGCTCGTCTTCAAGGCGACCGTGGACGTCCACCCCCCCGTCGAACTCGCGGATTACGAGGGTTTGACCGTCGTTCGGGAAAAAGCCGCCGTGAGCGATGCAGAAATTGATGAGCAGATCGAACGGATGAGGGAACGGCAAGCGGTCATTCACGAGGACCCGGCACCGGCGAGCGATGAAAGCGTAGTCGAAGTGGATCTGCAGGAATTGGACAACGCTTATCTCCCGATTATCGGACGCAAACGCGACGGCGTAATCATAGACCTGGGCAGAAGTTCCGCTGAAATCCGCGAGGCGCTGCGGGGAGTCAACGCCGGCGAAGTCCGTCGAGTGACCACGCAGCCAAAAGCTGCATCCCCCAGAGAAAAACCCCCGGAACCCCTGCATTTCCAGGTGACGGTCAAATCCGTCAAACGCAAGGAATTACCGGCTCTGGATGATGACTTTATCAAAAGTATTGATCCCGAACTGACGGATATGAAGGCATTGCGGGACACCGTGAGGAATTTTCTCCAGCACGAAGCAGATATGATCTCCTTCCAGCGCATGTCTCATCTCCTCGTGCATCAAGTCGTGGATCATTCGCGACTGGATGTCCCGGAAAGCATGGTGAAAGGCTATCTGGACCGCATCATCGCGGACGCCCGCCGGAGCGCGGAGAAGAACGGCGAACCCTTCGACGAAACATTGATCCGCGACCAGTACCGCGGACGCGCCGTTTGGAACTTGAAGTGGTACCTGATCCGCAAGAAAATCGCGGAAAAGGAAGAACTGACCGTCACCGAAGAGGATATCCAGAAAGAACTGGAAAGGCTCGCCGCAGCATCAGGCAAGAAGCTGAAAGCCGTACAAGCGATGTATTCAGATGAGAGAAAACGGGAGCAGCTGGAGGACGACCTGATCGAGCGCAAAGTCCTGAACCTGTTGATAACGAAAGCAAACGTCATCGAAAAGACGCTGCCCTACGAGGAGTTTTTACGAAGCGAAGAACATAACCACGTGCATAATGCATAGCGGTATGCGATGATGTCCTGCAGTTTTAGATAAGTTCGCAGCTCTTTGATTCAAGAGTACCCATACAATCTGCGATCTGAGGAGTATAGACATACACAGGAGACCCTATGAGTTTGGTTCCTATGGTCATCGAGCAGACTGGCCGCGGCGAACGCGCCTTCGATATCTTCAGCCGGCTGCTCAAGGAACGCATCATCTTCATCGGAACACCGATTGACGATACCATCGCCAGCCTGGTGATCGCTCAATTGTTGTTTCTCGAAGCGGAAGACCCGGATAAAGACATCTTCCTGTACATCAATTCGCCCGGCGGGGTCGTGACGGCGGGCTTGGCGATCTACGACACCATGCAATACATCAAGCCGGACGTGGCGACCATCTGCATGGGTCAGGCAGCGTCTATGGGCGCCGTTTTGCTGGCGGCGGGAGCTCCAGGCAAACGTTCCGCTCTGCCCAACGCCCGCATCCTCATCCACCAGGTGATGGGTGGTGTCCGCGGTCAAGCCGCCGACATCGAAATCCACGCCCGCGAAATCCTGAACATCAAGCGCCGTCTGAACGAAATCCTGACGAAGCACACCGGCCAACCTCTGGAAAAGATCGAAAAAGATACGGACCGGGATTACTTCATGAACGCCGAGGAAGCCAAAGCCTACGGCTTGATTGACGAAGTGATCTCAGAGAAGAAAGAGAAGAAGCGAGAGAAGAAGTAGTCATGCGCGCCGACCGCTCCCAGATTTGCTCTTTTTGCGGACGCAGCTCTTCGCAGGTGCAGGTCATGGTGAATGGACCGGAAGTCAACATCTGCGACGTCTGCGTGCGGGCATCGCACCGCCTGGTCACGCAATCGCTGACGCAAAGACGACAACAGCGCATCGAAAACTTCCCCACCCCGATTGAGATCCGCCGAAAACTGGATGAGTACGTCATCGGACAGGACGAAGCGAAAAAGCGGATATCCGTCGCCGTTTACAATCACTACAAGCGCATCAACACGATTTCCCTTTCCGACGACGTGGAATTGGATAAAGCCAACATCTTGATGATCGGTCCCACCGGCACCGGCAAGACTCTGATCGCCCAAACCCTGGCGCGCTTCCTGCAAGTTCCCTTCGCCATCGCCGACGCCACCACCCTGACGGAAGCGGGTTACGTCGGCGAAGACGTCGAAAACGTGCTGGTTCGCCTCTTGCAGGCGGCGAACTACGACGTCCCCCAAGCCGAAATCGGCATCATCTACATTGATGAAATTGATAAGATCGCCCGCAAGGACGCCAATGTATCCATCACTCGGGACGTCTCCGGAGAAGGCGTGCAGCAGGCACTGCTGAAGTTGCTGGAAGGCACTACGGCTTCCGTGCCTCCGGAAGGTGGAAGAAAACACCCAGAACAAAAACTGATCAACATTGACACCCGCAACATCCTTTTCCTGTGCGGCGGCGCGTTCGAGAACTTGGAAAAGATCATTATGAACCGGGTGGGGGAAAAGGTGATGGGGTTCGGGGCGAAATCGCGCCGCGAGAAAAAGCCGAGCAACTTCGACTATTTGCGCCTCGTCGAGCCGGATGATCTATTGAAATTCGGTTTGATCCCCGAATTGATCGGACGCCTGCCCGTCGCCGCCGCCTTGACGGAGCTGTCCGAGGAAGCGATGAAGGCGATCCTGACGCAACCGAAAAATGCGCTGGTGAAGCAGTACCAGAAACTGTTCGAATTGGAAGGAGTCGAGCTGATTTTTCAGGAAGAGGCGTTGCAGAGCGTGGTGACCCGCGCGCTCAAACTTAAAACCGGCGCACGAGCCTTGCGATCTGTTATGGAAGACGTCATGCTGGATCTGATGTACGAATTGCCTTCGCAAAAGAACATCAAGCGCGTGATCATCACCCGAGACGTGGTCGAAAACGGCAGCGAACCGGAAATCGAATATATCGAATCCAAAAAGCGAGCCTAACGGGGCGTGCCCGTCCGGGCGATTCGCTGCGCTTTCCCCTCCCAGAAACATTCTTCGTAGAGAAAACAGTCCCCGCAAAGCGGATTTCTCGCCAGACAAATCGTCCTGCCGAATTGCAGGAGATTCATATGCAGACTGTACCCTTTCCCCGCCGGCACGTGAGGTTTCAGCAGCTCGAACGTCTTTTCCGCCGATGCGGTCTCCGGCACCCAGCCCAGCCTTCGGCTGATGCGATGCACGTGCGTGTCCACCGGACATAGATCCCTTCCCCACGCGATCATCAGAACCACCGCCGCGGTTTTGATCCCCACCCCCTTCTGGCTTTTCAGCAACGCCAATGCCGCTTCCGTCTCCAGGTTTTCCACTCTTTTCAAACTGATGTCGGCGAATTCCTCCCGCATCCAGGCGAGGATTTCTTTCATCCGCGCAGCCTTCTGGCGCGATAGACCCGCGATGCGTATGGATTCCTCGATCTGCTCTGTCGGCGCCGCCAGCACATCCGACCAGCGCGGAAATCGGCGGCGCAGCTGAGCGAACGCCTTGTCGCGAAGCGCATCGTTGGTATTCTGCGAAAGCAGCGTCAACATCAATATATCCACCGGTTCGGGGGATCCTTCGCGAATTTTTTCGCCCTGTCGTTCTTCCAGCAGCAGGAGCACCGTTCGCAGACGCTCGGATAAGGATTTGCCGTTTCTATTTTGCTCTTTCACCGAATTCCACACAGATAAGATGCAAGGTCCTCGATATGGGATGGATCCGAACCAGGTGATTCGTGGATCGTGCGATTTCTTCCGCTTCCGCAGCCGCCGTTTTCCCCTTGAAGAAGCAACATGTTCCTCCCCCGGCGACTAACGGCTCTATATCCGCCAGCAGTCTCATTGCGGATCCTGTTCCCCGCGTCGTAATGAGATCAAATGCCCCCTGATAACGCACCTCGCCGCGCAAATCTTCCAGCCTGCTTCGCACAGCATTAACGCTTTCCAGGTTCAGCTCGGAAATCACGTGGCGAAGAAACAGCCACTTCTTGCGATTCGGTTCGAGCAAGGTGACTCGCAAGTCCGGCCGGGCGAACTTCATAGGAAATGCAGGAAGGCCGGCTCCGCTGCCGATGTCTAGCAATCTGGCGTCTTTCGGCACGAAGATTGCACTAAGCGGTTCCAAGGATTGCGGAATCAAGCTTGTCAACAAGTTATCCACAGAGCGATTGGATATAAGGTTAGTTATTGAATTCCAATCACTTACGAGTCGCTGATACGCTTGGATCTGCGACTCAAATTCCGAGTTATCCACAATTTGTATTTTCAATATTTTCCGCACGAGTAGTACTTAACAAGCGTGATATTTTATTCACATCGAGTTATTTCGACCCTTGTATTTCTTCCGATATGATGCCTGCAATTCCTTCCGCTATCGCTGGATTTCGGCGCAACGCAACCATCATCACCGACAGGTCCGACATCCTCACCCCCGGCAAACGCGAAGCCTGTCCCAGCGTCGCAGGGCGCACTCGCTGAAGAACCTGTCGCGCTTCTGCGGAAAGCGCCGTCAGCGAGTGATAATCCAGACGCTCCGGCAAACGCTGATTTTCCAGGCGTCGAAACGCCTCCACATGCGCCTGCTGGCGCGTCAGATAGCCCTCGTACTTTATCTCAACCTCCGCCTGAAACGCCGCTTCCGGAGAGCTCGCAATCCATTGGCTCAATGCATCGGAAAGCGGAAATCGGCGCCTTAGAACCGCCAGAGATGACTCCGGGCGGCGAAGCCATTGCGCCATGGTAAAGCTCCCCTCTTCCAGACGCACCTTTTCCCGATGCAGCAAGGCGGCGATCTCACCCTTCGCGTCGTTGTCGCGAAGGATATTTTGAAGATATTCCTCGGAACGAAGTCCTATTTTCCTTGATATGTGGTAAAGTCTGAATCGCGCGTTATCCTGCCTCAACAGCAGGCGGAATTCCGCCCTCGAAGTGAACATTCGATACGGTTCTTCCGGCACCTTCGTGATCAAATCATCAATCAGCACGCCGATGTAAGCCTGATCCCGCCTCAGCACGATTGCATCTTCCCCCCTGAGCGAGCGTGCGGCGTTGACACCTGCCATAAACCCCTGCGCAGCGGCTTCTTCATAGCCGGAAGTTCCGTTCACCTGACCGGCTAAATAGAGATCCGGAATCGCACGGCATTCCAATGTGGGCAGGAGCTGATCCGCAGGAAAAACATCATATTCGACGGCATAGCCGGGTCGGTTCATCACGACTTCCTCTAAGCCAGGCACGGTGCGCAGAGCCTCGAATTGCACCTCCGCCGGCAGCGAGGTGGAAAAACCGTTGATATAATACTCGTCCGTATCCAATCCCTCCGGTTCTAAAAAAAGCTGATGCCGGTCCCGATCGGCGAAACGGACGATCTTATCTTCGATGGAAGGGCAATAGCGTGGACCCGTACCCTTGATGCGGCCGGTATAGAGCGGCGAACGATCCAGTCCGCTGCGCAAGACTTCATGCGTTCTCGAATTGCTGTAAGTGAGGTAGCAGGGAAGCTGCGGCAAGCGCTCCTGCGGCGGCGGATCCGAAAACCAGATCGGTTCAGGGTCGCCATCTTGGCGCTCCATTCGGGAAAAATCAATGCTCTTCCCATCCAGACGCGGCGGTGTGCCGGTCTTGAATCGCAGTTTGCGCAGCCCCAGCGCCGATAATTGATCCGAAAGACCGACTGCGGGATCTTCGAAAATCCGCCCCGCCGGCTGACTCCATTCCCCTATGTGAATCAATCCGTTCCAGAACGTCCCCCCGCAGAGGATCACTTTTTTGCCGTAATATTCATCCTGTCCGCGAGTGCGCACTCCTACGGCTCGACCCTTGTGCAGGAGGATGGATAGGACCTCGCCGGAGCCCAGTTCGAGGTTGAGCACCGTGCGAAGATAGTTCGCCATCGCATCGGTGTATTTTTTCCGATCGCACTGCGCGCGTGGTGACCATACTGCCGGTCCCTTCGAGCGATTCAGCATTCGCGTCTGGATGGAACTGCGATCGGTGATGATGCCCATAATTCCACCCAGCGCATCCATCTCGCGCACCAAATGGCCTTTCGCCAAGCCACCGATCGCGGGATTGCAGGACATGCGGGCGACATTCGCTGGATTCTGCGTTAATAGCAGCGTGCTCAGCCCGAGCCGAGCGCACGCCGCCGCCGCTTCGCAGCCCGCATGCCCTCCGCCCACGACGATCACATCATATTGATGATTCGATGACATCCTCTGTCTTTCAAATCCACAAGTACAACCAGTTTCACGTGAAACAGACGAGATTCTTCCTCATTTTCCGATGCAGAAATCTGCGAAAATGCGATTCAAGATATCGTCGCTCGTCACGTCGCCGATGATTTCGCTTAAAGCATCGCTCGCTTCGCGAAGTTCGAACGCGAACAACTCAACCCGATCCTCCACAGTTCGCGCTCTATCGAGACATGCCAGCGCGCGCCGAACCGCTTCATAATGCCGCTCCCGCGTCAGTACTGCTTCTTCTCCTGTAAGATCCTGGACTGGCAAGATTTCCCGCAGAGATCTTTGCATAGGCGATAAGAGAATTTCGACAGCTTTTTGTTTTAGATCTTCCAAACCGGTGCGGCGCAAAGCCGATACGCGCAACATGCCGCCCGGCAACGGCTGATCATCCGGAATCAGATCCGCTTTATTGCCCACAACGATGATTTTCGAAACGATTTCAGCCGGCGGTTCCATCGCTCGAAGCCGTGCCGCATCAACCGTCCAGAACACCAGATCGGCGCTCTGTGACAATCTTCGAGCCCGGGCGACGGCTTGAGCGTCCACGTCGGAAAAACCCTCCGCCTGTCCGGCGGTATCGAGTAGCCGCACAACCAGCCCATCCCACTCCACCAGCGCCTCGATGGCGTCCCTTGTCGTTCCCGGCGTTTCGTGAACGATGGCGCGCTCCTCATTGAGCAAGGCGTTGAAGAACGTGGACTTTCCGACATTCGGCGGTCCTGCAATGACGACAACGGCTCCATCCCGGTAGAGACGCCCGCGCTGAAAGCTCTCCGCCAGCTTCTCTAGCGAATTGATCGCCCTTTGCAAGCGTTCTTGTAGAGGCTTGCGTTCGTCAGGATCAATATCCTGATCCGTGAAATCAATTTCGAGCTCCACCAGGCTCAGGATCTCGATCACCTGTGAACGGATATCCTCGATGACGCCCGACAGAGCGCCGCCGCGCTGCCGTATGGCGGCTCGGTGCGCCAGCTCCGAAGAAGATGCGATCAGATCCGCCACGGCTTCGGCTTGCGCCAAATCCATCTTCCCGTTCAGAAAAGCTCGCAATGTAAACTCTCCCGGCTTCGCGATGCGAGCTCCCGCCGCGCAACACCGTTCGAGCGTTTTCGAGACGATGAAAGAACTTGCATGCAGGAAGAATTCCACCATATTTTCGCCGGTGTAGCTTCGGGGAGCCCGATAAACGGCGCATAGAGCCTCATCCAGCGGCGAGCCATCCTCTTTCAACAGCCGAGCTTTCCGCAGGAAATGAGACTTCTGCGCCTCCAGTTTCCGCGCATCCCCTACCAGATCGGCAGCAATCCGAATGGCGTTATCCCCGCTGAGGCGGACGATGGCGATGGCGCCTCTGCCGCGCGGCGTCGCGAGTGCCGCGATGGTTTCACGTGAAACAGACGGATCTCTCATACCGTCGACCTCTCGGCGTCTTCCGGGATGCAGATGAAAAAACCCGCTTTTCCCGCGGGTCTTACGCCGAAAACGCCCGACTGCATTACGACTTCGTTGCGCCGCCCGCGGGTGCCGGGAGCAATCCTTGTTTCTTCAACATCATCTGCTGCAAATAAGTCCACAGGTTGAACAACGCGTAATATAACGTCAATCCCGATGGGAAGTTATTAAATATCAATACCATAAATATCGGCATAAAGTACATCGTGAACTTCTGCTTGGGATCCGTGATCATCACCTTGCTCATCAGAAATTGCGTAAAGCCCATGGCAATCGGGAGAACAGCGACTGCATTGCCGTACATAGGAATGGAAAACGGCATCGTCGCCACCACGTCGGGCATAGACAAATCCTTGATCCAGAGGACGAAAGGTGCGCCGCGCAGTTCGATGGTGGAACGGAAAATGATGAACAGTGCGTAGAGAAGCGGCATTTGCAGCAGCGTCGGCCAGCAACCCGAAAAAGGATTCACCCCCTCTTCCTTATAGAGCTGCATCATGGCTTTATTCAGCTTTTCGGGATTGGCTTTATATTTCTCCTGCAACTCCTTCATCTTGGGCTGAATCGCCGCCATGCGCGCCATGGAACGCGTGGATTTGTGCGTCAACGGCCAGGTGATGACCTTGATCAGAACGGAGAAAACGATCAATACCAGGCCATAATTGGGAATGAACGTGTGCAGTCCTTTCAAACTCCAGAGGATCAGCTTGCTGAACGGTTCGATCACCGCCCAACCCCAATTCATCGTCTCTTCCAGTTTGGGATCCACATTCGCCAGTAATTTCTGGTCGATCGGTCCGCAGTAAATGCTGAATGTGTCCCGCTGTTGCTCCAAGGATCCCTTCATCCTCAAAGCCATTCTGAAGGTCTTGATCCGGTGTTTTCCTCGCAGCGGCTCGGGGTTGATGCCGAAGGACACGCCGTTTGCCGGCTTCGTGGTCGGCAGCATCACCACCTCAAAATACTTGCGTCGCTGCGCCACCCAGCGGGTTTCTCCCTCCGCCCCTCCGCGCAGTTCCTTATCTCCCTTGCCGTCGAACTTCTCCAGCTCGCCCCCCATATAAGCGAAAACTTTTGAATAGTAAAGATCCTGAGCCGTGTCAACTTCCGTGACCGCCATCCCGGATCCCCAATGCAGCTCATAATAGGGATCCAGGTCTTTTATCCCTTCCGCCTCTACCTCGAGATCGAACCGATATCGGTTCCCGTAAAATCTAAAGGTTTTCATAACCCGCGCGCCGTCCCCCGTGGTTGCGGTCAATACGATGGAATCCGCGTCCCCTTCGGTGAGCGTCAACGCGGGCTTATCAGCCCCAAAATGGACGTCTTGCAGATCCACAGGATCACCGCCCCGGAAAACGATGAGATTCAAATTTTCCCTGGAACCGCTCTGAATGAGTTCCACTTTGCCGCTCGCCTGTCCCGCATATTTCTTCAGGACACAGCCGATGAGAACACCGCCCCTTGTGGAAAATTCCAATCGCATCATCGGAGTTTCTACCGTCACTGTGTCCTGTCTTTCCGCCCGTATGAATCCGGACGGCGCGACGAACGCGGTCGTTTCCGCTTCTTCAGGTGAAATCGCCTCTTCTTGTCTACTTTGCCGTTGCGATGCGGTATCTGAAACCCCTTCCGCCGCGGGGGGAGTTTCTTCCGCGCTTCCTTCGCGCATTGGTTCTGAGATCGAGGGTTGTTTCTGCGGCGTGATCAATTTGTAATAATACGGCAGAGCCAGAAAGATCAAAATGATCACGATATAGGTGAGGATGGTTTTGCGATCCATAATGGAACTTCAGGGTTCGTCCACTCCACCCGGATTCCAGGGATGGCATCGGATCAAGCGGCGGGCGGATAGACCGACTCCCCGCAGGAAACCGTATTTATTCAATGCGGACTTGGCATATTCTGAACAGGATGGATAAAACCTGCAGCGCCCTCCGAAAACGGAACGAAATGTGTGCTGATAAACGTCAATCATCGCGACGAGGAGACGGGTTGGCAATCCGGTAAGCCGCGAGAAAAGAGCTTTCGACTTCAGCATAATCTCTGCAAGGCCGGTTGAACCGTATAATCAGACTTCCGGTTACGGGTAGAGCGGAGCGGTGCTTGCGGAACACTTCCCGCGCCCAACGACGATGGCGGTTGCGCGTCGGCGCAGTTCCCAACTTTTTCCCCGTGAGCGCGGCGAACTTCCACCGAGCCCCGGATAAAAAAAAAGAGTCATATTGCCCTGATTGATTCTGCATCCAGATCCCAGAACCTCTCGAAACTCCCGGCTGCGCGTGAAACGCATCCAGCGTGGGAAACCCTCATCCTTCATCGGATACCGTCAATTTTTTGCGACCCTTACGGCGGCGGCGGCTTAAGACCTCTCGTCCATCCGCAGTTGACATTCTCTTTCGGAATCCGTGCGTGTTCAGTCGTCTTCTTCTGCTGGGTTGATAAGTTCTCTTCATTACTTCTCCTGAATTAAGACTTTTAATATAATATTAAAAATAGATCGAATCAAGCACTTCTTGCGCTTTTTGAAAAAATCCGATCCACTAATTTTTTCAGAGAACGGGGATAATTTTGCTTGACTTTTCGAGTGATTTTGTCTATATTTTTGACCTGACTCTTCACTCCGCGAATCATTAACTCATTTCTATAATAATTAAGAACTTATGTTAAACAGCCCGCAGGAAATCTGGACTCGGATCCTGGGCGTCCTCCAACAGAAAATCCCCCGTGACAGCTTCCTGACCTGGTTCAGTCCTTTAAGACTGCTGAACATCCACGAAGGCTTAATCACCGTCGGCGTCCCCAATCAATTTTTCTACGAATTCCTGGAAACACACTACCGGGAACAGATCAAAGCCGCCATCTCTTCCGCGACTGAAGGGGAATACCGCCTGCAATATCAAATCATCGAAAACAAGGAGATTAATTACGCTGCTGAACCAGCGGCGCCGCACGAAAAACACGAAAAAAGCGCGAAAAAAGCCGCTGATTTCGACCGTCAAACCCAGCTGAATCCCCGCTATACGTTCGAAAATTTCGTGGAAGGCGATTGCAACTCCTTCGCGAAGGCATCCGCCCTTGCCGTCGCCGAAGCCCCAGGCAAAACTCCCTTCAACCCGCTCTTCTTTTACAGCCCCAGCGGTCTGGGCAAGACCCACCTCCTGCAGGCGGTAGGCAACTTCTCCCTTGCCGCCAATCGCCGCCTGAGAACCATCTACGTCACCAGCGAAAAATTTGTCAGCGACTTCATCAGCGCTATTAAAACCTATAAAACTACCGATTTCTCGCGATATTACCGATCCGCCGACCTTTTCCTTTTGGATGACATCCAATTCTTCCAGGGCAAAGAACGCACCCAGATGGAATTTTTCCATACCTTTAACTCCCTCTATCAAGCCGGCAAGCAAATCGCCTTGTCTTCGGATTGTCCATTAAGCGAATTGGACGGATTTGACACCCGCCTGATCAGCCGTCTGGGATCCGGTCTGATCGCCGACATCCACCCGCCGGACTACGAGACCCGTCTGGCGATCCTGCAGCGCCGCGCCGAGAGTGAAGGGATTTATCTCCCGGATGACGTGAATCAATACATTGCCTCCGTGATCACAGACAACATCCGCTCACTCGAAAGCGCGCTGATCAAATTAATGGCGCACTGCTCCATCACCGGTGTGGATATCACGCTCCCCCTGGCGAAGGAAATCTTGAAGATTCAGATTCCTAAACCTGCCGAACAAATCAGCATTGAAAAGATTCAGACCACCGTCGCAAAACATTATAACATCGCACCGGACCTGCTGATCGCGCGCAGCCGCAGGAAAGAAGTCGCCTGGCCCCGCCAGGTGGCGATGTATCTCTGCGTGGATCTAACCGGAGCATCCTTGCAAAGCATCGGCACGCACTTCGGCAACCGCGATCATTCCACCGTAATTCACGCGCGTGACCTCGTGGCGAAACGAATCTCCGAAGATTCCCACATCGCTCAGGATATCAATAAGTTGCGTGTTGAGTTGACAATTCCACGATAGCTTCCGTGGATAACTTGTCAACGTTGTGAGCATTCTGTGAATAAAGTTCATTTTTCACCGCTTGTGGAATGAAATTTCTATTTTTAATGCCCATGTCAACCCGATTATCCACACCTTATAACAAAATGTCGTAATTTATCCACATAAGAACATAGCGATAATTCGATGCTTTCGCGCCTTTTTCACAAATTCACATTTCGTTAGATTACTACTTAATTAATAAGTTAAAAACAAAATAGTAGAAATAAATTCTTTCGCCTTCTGCTGATTTGACATTGCTCTCGCCGAACAGCAGACAGGCACAGGGCAAGGAGTAAAGAATGAAATTCACCGTCTCCCAAGAACCACTGTTGCAAGGTGTCTCCAAGGTAGCAGGAATTATTCCTACGAAGACTACCTTGCCTTTTCTGTACAACATCCACGCAGTCCTTTCCGACGGGAACCTCCGCTTGACTGCCTCCGATGGAGATATCTTCGTCATTACAGAAGTGCGGGTGGATACCCTGGAGGAAGGCTCGGTTCTGGCGCCGGCTCATCTGCTGTTGAATCTGCTGCGCGAACTGCCCGGTTCGGTGCTCAACGTTGAAACTACACCGGAACAACATCTCGTAGTCAGCACCGCCAAAGGGCAGTTTACGATTCCCGGGGAGGATCCGAGCAAGTTCCCGCCCGCTCCCGAAGAACGCCCTCCGCATAAGCTCACTTTCAGCGCCGAAGAATTTCGGAAAATTCTGGACCAGACTACATTCGCCGTCTCCCACGACGAACTTCGACCGGCTCTAACGGGGCTGCTTTTTCACATCAAAGTCAACGAGCTAAGAGCGGTTTCTACGGATGGCCACCGTCTTGTGAAACTGGTGAAGACCGGCTTCGACACTGCGGCTCAAACTGCCGGTGAACTGGAAGTCATCGCTCCATTGCGCTCCCTGAACCTGCTCTCCAGGCACCTTTCCTCGGACGACGTGCAGAACGTGGATGTCTTCCTGGCGCCCAACCGGATGGTGTTCGATACGGGACAACTGGTGATCACCAGCAAGGTGGTGGAAGGCAAATTCCCTGCGTACGATGCGGTGATCCCGAAAAATAACTCGCTGGTGCTCGTCGCAGATGTGGAAACGCTCAGCGCCGCCGTGCGGCGGGTGTCCATCTTTTCCAACCAGCTCAGCCGCCTCGTCGTCCTGCAGCTTTCATCGAATCAGATCAAGCTGTCTGCGGAAGACCCCGACAGCGGCAGGCGTGCCCAGGAAGAAATTGACGCTAAATACGAAGGAGAACCCTTCGACATCGGCTACAACGCC
>CAZUTK010000074.1:0-13451 GCA_964623265.1 uncultured bacterium
GGTGTTTTAAATGCATCAGAACGGGCGCGAAGTCTTGAGCTCCTGGATCATCTGAGGCGCGGCCAAGCAGACCGGGAAGCCGGCTTGGATTCGCTGAGTCAGCGGAATTTGCGGATACTGGATGGCGATATCAACCGGTTTCGCCTGCAAAGAAAGCAGCTTCTCAAGAAAGGAAAACCGCTGACAACTCCTGAATCTGACGTCTTATGGGATATTACCGCTAAGCTCGATTCCCTCGAAAACCGCAAACTGAAACTGTTAGATGAAATTGAGTTTCAACATCCAGGTTATCGCTCTCTGTTGATGGTTCCGGATCCGGAAGTCGAGACAGCGCTTCAACTTCTCCAATCGGATGAAGCGATTCTGGATTTTATTCCGATTCAGAGATGGACCTTTGCTAATGAAGCGCAGTATCTAATGCTACTGGTGAAAAACGACGGCATCAAATCTTTTCCGGTTCAGATCCCCCCGGATTCACTATCAGCGCTGGTATTGCAACTCAGAAATCGTATCCATAGAAAGCTGACCGTGGCGGATGAATGCCGGCGGCTCTATCGAATTCTTTTCGCGCCGGTAGCCAAAGACCTGAGCGGCATCGAAAACCTCATCATCTGTCCTACTGGTGTCCTGAAGTATCTTCCTTTCGCCTGCCTGCAGGATGAAGCCGGCGAATCCCTGCTGGATCAATACCGCATTGCTCAGATCAATTCCATCGTTGCATGGAGGCACTGCCGGCAGCAGGCTCTGGATAAGGTCACAGAAAAGCGCAACGCGGTGTTAGCCATCGGTGACCCAGCGGCTTCGATTGAAACAGACCGGCCGACCTATGTTCGCAACGAACTGGATGCGGTAATCGAAGCATACCCGGGATCCAGAGAAATGCCCGGTTATGAAATCCGGATGCCGGATCTCATTATCAATTTATCCAAATACAACATCATCCATTTTGCCTCACATTGCAGATCTATCCCGAAAAACCCGCTGAGTACCAGCTTGATCCAAACAAACTCAGAAAAAAGTTCGGAAAACCTGGCAGTGCGGGATGTTTTCAGAGTAAAGCTGAATCTATGTCAGCTGACGGTATTTTCAGCATTCGATTATTCTCCGGATGCGTCCGACGACGGTTCGGAAATCACCGTCCTGAACGACGCATTCCACTACGCAGGTGCGCCTCGCATTCTGTCCACGCTCTGGAAGACAGACGATCTGGCGACTGCGGTTCTTATGAAGCGATTTTATCGTTATCTACATTCTGGAGACGCTCCTGGACTCGCATTGCAAAAGGCGCAGCAAATAGTGCGAGAACGGATTCACAGCCATCCCGCCTACTGGGCGGCGTTCACCCTGTATGGAGAATCAGAAGGCGTGCTTCGCTGATTGGATTTGAAGACAGCAAGCATTACAAACTGAAAATAGACAGTCATTCGAGGATATCACCATGAAAAAAGCAATTCTGATGATTCTTATCAGCACATCCGTTTCATTCACCGCTGGTCTCGCGCAGGATCCGTCACCGCCGGTGGAACAAACCGCGGCGGACACTTCTATGACTTCTTCGGTTTCAGCCGAAACGGCGAAGGAAGGCGCGCGCGGGGAAGTAACCTACGTGGAAGGACGGGCGCGGAAACAACCGCTGCAGTCGGAAGAGTGGTTGACCGCCGAAAAAGGGAGCGCGGTTGTCAGCGGTGATAAAGTGAGAACGCTGCGCGAATCCCGGGCAGAACTCGAGCTGATGAAGCTTGACATCATCCGCCTGGCACCGATGACGACCATCGACATCGTGAAGCTCTACGAAGAGACCAAAGAAGGACGGGACGAGACGCAGATCAATGTGGATCAAGGCAATATCTGGGCGCTGGTCGGAAAAGTAAAGGAAGATGCGGAATTCAATATCTCCACTCCGGTAGCCGGCGCGGCAATCACCGGCACGAGATTCAGGATCGAGGTGGAAGAAGATTCCAGCACTCTGCTGAAAGTTTATGAAGGTGAAGTGAAGATCACCAATGCTCCCGGCAATAAGACGTTGCAGCCGCAAGCATTGCCGCAAAAGGAGAGGAAACAAATCGAAGGTCCGAAGCGGATTCAAGGTCCCCGCCAAGTCAGTTTTGAGGAATGGTACTACATCGTGAAAAATATGCAACAGATCCGCATAGCTAAATCCGGGGAATTAGTTTCATCCGGTTCCTTTTCGCAGGACGATGCGGATGAACAAACCGACTGGGTGAAATGGAATCTGGAGCGGGATAAAAAGCTGGGGCGATGATCGCAGCGGTTGAGAAGGCTTCTGTTTAAATATAATTTGAAATTTGACTTGCAATGAATAGCCGAAATGATATAAATTCAACCGGATAAAAGACGGAAGCCGTTCTTCCCATCCTTCGGGATTCAGGTGTCAACCGATAGATAGGGATTTCCCTGAGGAGGAATTATGAGTAGAATCAACGTATGGGGACTCTGCGGCTTAATCTTGCTGTTCGCAGGGGTTTCCGCATCGGCGCAGGAAGTTATCCAGCAGATCGGTGTCAACGGATCTGTAGACTTCACAAATCGCACCGTGACGGCGACTGGTATCGGCGTATCCGGCGGCATGGGCGGTCGCGCCGGCGTGATTCGAGCCGCTAAAATGGATGCATTGCGCAATTTGCTGGAAACGATCAACGGAATCGCGTTGACCTCCACGACGACGGTTGAAAATCAGATGTTGGCGAGCGATGTCGTAAAGACTCGCGTAGAAGGCATTGCGAAGAATTATCGCATGGTTGGACCGGAACGATATTACGACGACGGTTCCATCGAAGTAACGATCGAAATGAGTCTGGATGGTCCCTTTTTAGAAGCGGTTCTGCCCCAAGAAATGGGGGGAGGACAGCCGCTCGCATCAGCGCGGAGCGACGTGGTTTACACGGGCTTAATCATTGACGCTACAGGCTTGGGAGCTCGACCGGCGCTTGCGCCGCGAATCTTGAACGAAGATGGATATGAAGTTTATGGATCCAGTTTTGTCAGCAGGGATTGGGCGATTAGATACGGGATGATCGGATACGAGAAGGACCTGAAAGCCGCTCTGACAAACGACCGCGTCGCGGATCATCCGCTGGTGGCGAAGGGCTTGAAGGTCGCCGGCGCGAACAACGCGGATATCATCATCTCCAACGCGGATGCTCAAGCGTTGCACGGGATGAAGGACAACCTCAGCTTTCTGGAGAAGTGCCGAGTCATCATCGTTCTGGATTAATCATCCGATCGAAACTACAAACAGCCAGGGAACCGTAGGAGGATTCCATGCGACGTACGCTTCTACTTCTCACTTCCATCGCTTTCGGAATCTCGCTGCTGAGCAACAGCGGTTGTGGTCCGAAGCAGAGAACCAAAGAAGGATTGTTGGATACACCCGAATCGCATTACAATCAGGGAATGAGAAAATTTGAGAGCGGCAATATAGATGAAGCAGAGGCGCAATTCTCGGATGCGATCTCGCTCAATTCGAAGTATGCACCCGCCTATGCGGGTTTAAGCCTCGTCAACGCCGTCAAAGGATCGGAAATCGCGGACGTCAAATCGAAAGAGAGAAAGCAGTATTTCGACAACGCGAAAAAGATGCTGGATAAAGCGAAAGGCCTCAATGACAAGGACGTCAACGTCTGGATCGCGCAAATCCGAACTGCTACGATTATGAAGCAAGATGAAGACTGGATCGAAGATTGTCGGAAAGCGTTGGAAAAAGCTCTGAAAATCAATCCGAAGAGCGATGAAGCGTATTATTATATGGGACTGGCTTATAAGCAGGCATATGACTTCAAGCAATCCGAAGATATGCTTCGCCAAGCCATAGAGATCGACGGCGCTTGGTCGGAAAAGGCGGGAGATGCTCTGAAGACGGTGCATAAGATCGTCGAAGCGCAGCCCGGTACGAAATACGGAAAAATCATCGCATTGGAGAATAAGATCAATCGCGCCGACCTCGCGGTGCTGTTCATCGAAGAGCTGAACGTCGTCGAACGCATTCAGCGCCGGGATGCTTCCACACAAGCTCCGGATCTTTCCTTCAAGGCGGAAAATCCGCTCGAATTCCCGCTGATGCAGCCCGCCGGCCAAGTGGAGATCCTGGACATCTCCGGCCATTGGGCGGAGTCTATGATTCGGGATTTCGTCCAAACCGGCTTATTCGATGTCATGCAGGATCATAAATTCTATCCCAACATGCCGGTGACACGCGTCGAATTCGCCGGCGCCGTGCAGCGGCTCATTTACATGGTCACCCGCGATCCGAGCATCTTTTCGAAGTATATCGGTGAAAAAGAATCCCACATCCGCGATATGCGCACGGATCACCCCTACTACGGCGCTGCCATGTTGGCGGTGGAAAGGGATATTATGGATCTGGATAAAATCAATGGTTACTTCTATCCCGATCAAAACGTGAGCGGGCCAGACGCGCTCTTGATCATCCGAGATATAAAGAACGCGTTGAAGTGGTAGCCTCAACGCGGAACTATTGACGGGGGCGGAATCGAAGCCGCCCCTCTTATTTTTTTACGGCCAACAACCGCGCCGCGATTTCATCCGCCAACAATAAGCCTCTGTCGTTCGGGCGGAACGTGTTTCCCGAAAAGCTCCCCAACCCGGCTTCTTCCAATTTCTGCAGGATCGCCATCCATTCCGCAGGAACAGGACCGTACCCGTCGTGATATTCGTCGAGATCCAATCCGTGTTCCTGACGCAAACTGAGATACACCCATTCCACACGGGAATCTTCTTCAGACAGATGTTCTTCATTCGCAGGCGGCTCCGCAGCGTTGGACACCGCCCCTTGATATGCAGTAAGATCTGATGAATTCCAGCGACGGGTGACACCGTCGAAGCTGTGTGCGGATGGTCCCAAGCCGAGATAGCAGCCGCGCCGCCAATAATGCAGATTGTGGCGACATTCCGATCCGAGCAGCGCCCAATTGGAAACTTCGTAATGCCGGTATCCGTTTCGTCGCAGGCGGCGGGCGACGTGAAGGAGCAACTCAACGGTCGCTTCGGCGGAAAGGCGAACTCTATCGCCCTGCGCGGCTCGGCTCGCGAGACGTGTCCCCTCCTCCAGCGTCAAAGTGTAAAGTGAAATCGCTTCCGGTTGAAATGCAAAGAGCCGGTCGAGTTCTCGGTCCCAGCTATTCTTCGTTTCGAAAGGCGTACCAAGCATTAAATCCACAGAAATTCGCACCGATCTCGGCTCCTTCAGCAGTTGTAGAGCGGCTTCCGCCTCTGCAACGGTGTGGATTCGATCAAGGAATCTCAATCTCCGGTCGTCGAGAGCCTGGACCCCAAGGCTGACTCGATTGACGCCGGCTTCGCGAAATCCATCTAATTTTGCTCGATCCAGAGTGCCCGGATTGGCTTCCAGAGTGATTTCGATATCCGTTGCCGGCTCAAAAAAACGAAAAACCGTCTTTAGGATCCCGTGAACTTGGTCAGGATCAAGCAAAGACGGCGTTCCCCCACCGAAATAGACGGAAATGAGCTTTCTTCCCAGCCAATCCGCGGATCGCAACCGCAACTCCTGGATGATCAGATCTGGATACGCTGCAATCTGCGCGGAATCCGCATCTGCGATCGAGTAGAATGCGCAATATGAACAGCGCCGAACGCAAAACGGCGTATGGATGTACAGTGAGAAATCTGTGGTTTTCTCAGGTTTCGGATAGCTCTGGCTCAGGTGTGATTTCCGCTTTATTCGTTTGCTCATTATCCCCTGGATCCCCCGGAGGATTTCCTTTGGGGCTCGTCTGTGCGTGGTACAGCGCCTTTGCCTCCGGTGAGATATGCACACGATCCATAATTACCTGGTTCTTCTGCACGCCTTCGAGCTTACCGTGCAGACGATCGGCATCTATATGATCAATCATATTGCCGCCGCGCTCTGAATTGACGATGTTCTTCAGGAGCTGATTTCGTTCAGCCGCGGTCTGAACGCCTTGCAGTTGATTTCTCAACCGATCCGACAGGATCTGAGTTACTTTTGTCTGTTCCATTATCACTCCCCCCTGCTGATTTTGCTGATTTTATGACCTTTCACACAATGATATCAACATATAAGCCTTTGCCCTCTTCGGGCGGTGGTTCCTGACTTCGATCCAGTTCTTCCGCTTCCTTTCTGCGTTCCTCAGGGTAAAAACGCTTGGGCGAAATTTCCCGCGCAGGGATCTCCTTCCGTACAGGATATATCGTTTCGCTCATCACCACACCTCCACTCGAAGTTTCAAGAATCTATATTATCCTTTTCCGGTATTTTCGGAAAAACTTGCCTTACTATATGGTAAAAAGAGGATCGAATAGCTGAGATATGATTTCTAATTATTTGATTATTATAATTATAAAAAAAGATTTCCTGTAAATTTATGTCTCGATATTAAGTGTGTGCAAAAAATTTGCCAGCGCTACAACGACTTTATACAGAAAACGAACTTTACGGGGGGATGACGCCCCCCGCTTAATATCCGGCAAGGGCGGCGACGGAATCCACCAGAGCCGCTAATTCCGGATCAGTTATCTGCACGCCTACAAGAGGTTCGATCCACTCTGCAGCTGCGGCTTGATTACCCGCTCGATATTGGACGAGCGCCGCATGTGCCCGCGCAAGATGAAACGAGGGGCTTATGGAAAGCGCCATCTGGAATTGTTGCAGTGCTTGCCCCCAATCCCGCAATCCCTCATAAACCAACCCTCGCAAATAGTAAGTCCTCGCCTCCTCTGGTTCTGCATCCGCTGCTTTTTGAAGATAGATCAGCGCCTGCGTCGTGTCGGCTATTTGCAGGTAGAGATAGGCGAGATTGAAATAAACATAGGCGGGAGTTTCCGGTGCCAGGTCAGCGCCTTCCAGATAATCGTGAATTGCCGCTTGGAAGTCGCCGGCTTGAAACTTCACCTGAGCTTGGGCAAATAACTTTTCGGCGTCCAGCATACGCATTTCGCATTCCGGATCCAAGCCGGCGCGCCGGAACTCCTCCGCCGCCTGCTCCCGCATATTCAGAACGCTGTAAGAATCGCCCAGGGCGCGGTGTGCTTCCTGGAATTCGGGATCGAGGAGCAGCGCTTTCTGGAACATCAACGCGGCCTCCTGATGGCGCCCCTGTTTCTGCAAAACGCTGCCGATATTGAAGAAATCCATGCGGGGCGTAGCCAGACTCAGGGTGAAATTCGTCGGAGTATTGATCGGAATCGCTAATGCCGCAATGAGCAGCGCGAGGATGATCCCCCGTAGCCACTCTCCGCTTCGGAATCTTCGGTACAGTTCAATGATACCGGCGGCGCTGCAGGGCAGCAGGATCAACAGAATCGGCAGACGGTATTCCGATGCCGCAAAAAACAGCAGAGTCGTCAGCAGCAGACTCAAGCCAAAGAGATTGGGAATGAGAAACTCTCTGCGACGGAGCGAATACAACCAGAAAACGAAACCGACGGGCGCCAAAAGGCCGAAAGTGAAGGGGATACGCCGCAACCAGGAGGAGAAATATTCCGCAGCGTATAGGCTCAGATTGTTGGGGATCTCAGTCTGATGGAAAAACAGGTAGAATTTCCGCGCGAGCAGCTGTAAATAGTCAAATGGATGCTTTAGGATATAGCCGATACCCTGGCTCAACCAGTAACGCGAAGACGCGGTGATGCTCAGCTCTTTCCCCACTCTGCGGGAAGCTTCCATGCGGTAATCGAAATTCTCGAATCTGGGCTCCGCGGAACGGATAAAAGGCGCTTCCCAATAGATCCCCTCCGCAGAAGGATTATTACCTGCATAAAAGTTCATCCCCAGACTGGAGGTCGTCAAGACCCACTCCCCGCCGATGCGATAATTCCTGTAAGCGACAGGCAGCAAGACGACGGTTATCCCTATAGTGATCAGACCAGCTCTCTTCAAATCACGATACCGCACGATGAATACAAATACGAAAATCAGCAGTACTGCGAAGATAAGGATGTTCGGCCTGGCAAACGCGGAGAGCCCCAGCAGAATACCCGCAAGCAACTCCAGCCACAATTTCCGTTCTCTGGATAGCAACAGCAGCAAGATGCAGCCGTCTAAGAGTAGAATCAGCGTCGCCGTCAACAACACCCCTTCGTAATAAACGATGGGGCGATAGAACGCCGCCAGAAAAGCGGCGAGGAGGCCGGTGTTCTCATCGAACAGTCTCTTTGCCAAGTTGTATACAATCAGCACAATCAGCACACCGGCACAAGCCTGCACAAGCGCCGCAATTTGTGTCGCGGATGTGATATGATTATAAAGAAAGGCGAGCAGATAGGGATACAACGGGCTCATAAAAAAGATCCCTTCCCCTCCGCCTCTCCCCTGTGCGATGGCGAGCGCCCAAGCGTGATAATACTCCGAGTCAATGATCGGTACAGTCAAAACCGGCGTATTCCAGATGCTCGCCAGATAGATGAATCTCAATACCGCGGCGAGGAGCAGAATCGCTGGCAGAATGATTTTCCTCATTTCGATAATGATTATCAGAAAAAAGGGGGATCCATCCGAGATGGTCCCCCGACGTCAGACTCTTCTCCGCATCGCTACTTCAGCAAAACCGCTTTCGATGTCGCCTCGCCGAAAGGTGAGACAATCCGAATCAGATAGATCCCTGAGGACAGATCCGCTGCATTCCAGATTATGCGGTGTCGCCCAGCATCCCTGTAGTCTTGAAGGATGAGCTCCATCAGCCTTCCCTCCAGATTGTAAGCCGCAACCTGCACAGGGCTGCCTTTCGGCAATGCGAATTCGATGGTCGTGCGCGGATTGAAAGGATTGGGCGAAATTCTATGGATGGCAACGCAATTGGGAAGGGCGACTTCGAAATTCCCACTTTCCTCCACAGGCGTGCTGGCTAACCATTCGAGGACGTTTTCGAGAACCACCACTCGAGATGTTGTGCCGGCGGCGCCGGTGACGGCTTCGAAAGCAAACGCCATATAGACCAGCTTGTAACCGCCGGTTTCGCAGCGCAACGCCGCGCGAGTGCCCGCGTTGGGATATGTATAGATTCCAATTGCCGGATTTAGAGGGATCAGACTGGAGCTCGAATTCCCATTCCCCGCGCCGCCGGATCCCGCCATAAACAGCGTTGTGCCGCCGGAAATGGGATCCCCGGGAACACCGTCTATCATCATCTCGCTGACGGTATTGGCTAAGTGCTGCGCATGCAAGACATTTTGATAAAACCCGGTTGCACCAAGGACATCGCCGGCATTTTGACTGGAAAGGAAAAGCCGTCCTCCTCCGTTCAGGTAATTCTCAATTCTGGTTTGCTCTTCCGTTGATAAAACGGACTGCGCATCGCTGCCGGTGTACCAGATCACGATGGGATACAGCGACAGCTCGGATTCCGGAACCAACCCGGCTTGCGATTGATTCCAGGCATCATGCACGCGCCCTAAAGCAGTCAGATCCCCGACATAAAAGGATTGATAATTGCCGTTGATGTCATCATTGACGAGCAGAATATCGGGTCTTCCCACCATAAAAGTGATGGGATAGCTGCTCTGATATGATCCGGGCTGCGCCGTTACCGTCACGATAAAATTGACTTCGTGGGCTTCGAAGGCGGGATCCACGTAGAACTGGAAGGGCTGGTTGTCATTCGACGCGGAAGAACCCGCCGGTATATCGGGGAAAGGCACCGTAGCGACTGTGACCTGTATCAACGGCTCACTCGTGGATAACGTCGCCGACACCTGTTCAGCATCGTGGAAGGGAATCTGATTCGATAGCGTGATAACCATTTCGCCGGTTTCCCCGGGATCCACTCTGCCGTCCCCGTTTCCCGTGGGGTCGGATACCGTGTATTCTGTCAGAAGAATATTGGGGAAATCCAGCGGCATCTCTTTCAAAGTAGCCTGCAGGATTTCTTTGGTCGTATTGTTCTGCACGAAGGCGGCGAAATCGAGATTATCCAGCGACCAGGATGAATTCAGCGAAAAGGAAGCCGTGTACGTCGCCGTATCATACGCCGTGGCGGAAAAACTCAGCCCAGAAGCCGACGGCGCGAACGCCAGCATCGGATGATAGTGATGAGGTTGACCGTTCGGCGATGGCAGATGGCGATATCGCTCCATCAGTACGAATTGGATGGCGTAGTTCCCGCTGATGCTCATATCGGCGACGACGCGGCAGGTGGCGTTCAGCGTTTGCCCGTTCACCGACCCGTTCAGCTCCATCCAGAGCGGTGAAGGAATCGCCATTCGCGATTGAATGGAAGATTGGATGCTTGTCCAGGAAGCGCTATACCCATCGCACTTCATCGTGGGCGTAGCGTTCACGCCATAATATGACCTGCGGGCGTTGTTATCCGTCGGATTTGCGAGATACCAAGGATCGCTGCCGCTGGGCCAGCTCATATGATAGGCAATATCGAAAGCGTTGCGCGGAGTCCCTACATTCTGCAGGGCTGTATGGAGAGCCGGATCGCTCTGCGCACAATACGGTCAGCCCCAGTTGGTGAAGTTCTCCACCAGCACCGTCCTCTGGTAGGCGAAAATCGGCAATGCCATCAAGCTTGACAGGAGGAAAATCCCCTTGATTTTCAGACAGATTCCTCGCATTTTTCTCCCTGCTGCGAATGAATAAGAATAGGGGAGCGGATCCCCTATTCATGTACGATGTATTTTATCTTGATTTACTCCAGCTTGAATTTCCTTCTGGTGGATTTCCCTTTGAAACCCAGCAGCGCCAGCGGCTTCCTCGTCAGGCTCCGCATCGCCGTATCTTCTTCGTGATTGTAGGAATGATAGTAGTAGTAGTAATGGCTCCCTTCCATCTGGATTTTGTTCAAGACGATGCCCAGCAGCCGATTACCGCCCCTCTCGATCGTACCCACCGCTTGTTTTAACATCGGCTTCGAGATTTCTCCGGCGGCGACGACGACGATGGTGCGATCCACCAGAGATCCTAAAATCACCGGATCATTCAAGGAGAAAAGCGGCGGCGTATCGAAGATGATGAGGTCGAAAAGTTTTTCCGCTTCCCTAATGAAATCCTTGAACTGATTCGACTCGAACAGTTGCGTTGTGTTCGGAGGCTTGGGTCCGGTGGTGATGACCCACAGATTATCAATGCCGGAAGGTTTCAGCACCTCTTCTATGGAAGCTTCGCCCAAAATCACCTCGGTCAGTCCGATCTCGTTTTCCAGACCGAAGACATGATAAACGTCGGGGCGGGGATAATCCGTATCAATCAACAGCACATTCTTTCCGGATTGGGCGATGTTGATCGCCAGATTCGCCGCTACATAGGTCTTGCCTTCCGCCGGAATCGAGCTCGTGACCATGATGCTCTTGATCTTCTCATTCAAGCTGCTCAGCTTGATGTTGTGAGCCAGAATGTTGTAGGCTTCCCGCAGGAAATAGAGCGATTTCTTCTCCGCTTTGATATTGGCGCCGGCGATCAGAGGGACGCTCTTGCGGTTCATCATTGGGATGCTGCCCAGCAGAGGTAACCCGAGCTGAGTTTGAATGGATTCGGCATCTTTGACGGAATCGTCTAGGTATTCGACCAGGATCGCCAGACCCACACCGAAAATCAACCCCAGAATCGCACCGAAAATGAGGTTGTCATCCGTCTGCGGTGAATGGACTCTCGCGCGCCAGGCGGGTTCGATGATATTGATCCGCGAAATCTGCATCGCTTTGGTGATATTCAACCGATACTTCATATCGAGGAGCATCTCATACAACCGCTCCGATGTTTCCGCCGTCAGTTCCAGCTGCGCCAGAGTGTAAATCTTGTTCGGAAACTCGCTCAGCTTCTTCTGATATTGGTTGATCTGGTTCTGGATTTCTGATAATCTCGCCTTTTCCGACTTCTGATAGATATCCTTTTCATTCAGCAAGCGATGCTGCAATTCGATGATTTTCTCCCGCAATCCGATGATGACCGGATGATTATCCGTGTATTTCGTCAATGATGACTGCAGATCTGCCTCCAGAGAAGCCAATTCCAGTTTCAGCTGAGAGATCTGCGACTGGCCCGAGATGGTGCTCCCCCCCACCATCTCGCTCTGCCCGCCCAGATTGGCTTCCATCGTGTTGATTTCCTGAATGGAGAGATTCAACATGCTCTGCTGAGCTCTCAGATTGGAAACCTGCTGGATGATGGATTGAATTTCGGATGAAACATCCACGATCCCGTCTTCTTCCTGAAATTCGCGCAATTTCCGCTTCGCTTCGTTCCAATCCCGCTTGGCGATTTTAGACTGCTCATCTGCGAAACGTGCGGCGTCAGCGGTCTCCCTGTGTTTGCGAGCCACATCTTCGCTCAGGTAGACTTCCGCAAGAGTGTTTGCCAAATCCAGAGCTTCCTGCGGATTCGGCGAGTATCCCTGCACGGAGAGCACCGTGGATTTTTTCGAAGGTTTAACGGTCACGCCTCGCTGCGACATCCATTTGAAAGTACCGGAAGTCAAGAGCAGAGAAGGACCCGGCAGATAATTGCCGTCCGCGTCGCGCATATTCAGCTTCTGCGTGACTTTATCGAGGACCGGCTTGCTGAGCATTTTCAGCACTTCCACTTCGGTCTTGCTGCTGGATTGGCTTAGATTTGCAGAGAATAAGACTTCGCTGACCTCCTCCAATCCCATGCTGCGCAGCAGAGCTTCCTGCGTCCCCGTGCCTTCAATGACCAGCTTGCATTCAGCCACATAGGTTTTGGGTTTCAGGAAGGTCGTGACGGCGATGATGCCGAACACAACGATAAACCCCTGAATAATCAACCATTTGCGGCGTACCAAAATATCCCAGACTCGTTTGATTTCCATATCCGGACCTCTTGATTAGCACGGAGAAGAAAATACGTGAAATTTAATTTAGTCTTTTCTTATCCAAAAGTCAAGTATAAAGTTAAAATTTCGGAAGTTAGAAGATCGTAGTTTATAAAATTATCAGGATAATTCAACCGCTTTTGAAAGTTTTTCTTCAGCAACCCTATGAATCAAGACGGGTGAAATTCCCAAAAGTTGATAATAGCGCGCTTCAATCTGACTTGCAATTTCATCCCAAGAGTAATCGCGCTGTGCAATTTTCCGAGCTTCGACGCTCATCCTCGAACACAAATCCTGATCCCCCAGCAGTTTCAGCATCGCAGCAGCAAAGGCTTCAATGTCCTGCGGAGGTACAAGGAGCCCAGTAACACCGTGCTCAATCGGTTCAGCGGATCCGGAAAACGCCACCACCGGCAATCCCGCCGCCATATAATTCAGCAATTTGATGGGAAAGCCCGACCAGGAAATTCGCGTATTCACAGCGAGCGTCCCTAAAGCGCTAATCTCTTTCACCTGCTGGAAGGGGAGTTTCTCAAGTATCACCACGCGGTCATCCATGCCGAATTCGAAGACTTTCTTCCGGAATGGACGCGCATCCGACCCGGTCAGCAGGACGAATTTCGCGTTCGGATGGTTCGCAAAGGCGATTTGCAATGCCCGGAT
>CAZUTK010000075.1:0-8887 GCA_964623265.1 uncultured bacterium
AAGACGTCGCCGGAGAAATCGAGGTTTTCCCCTCCTTCCGCGAGGCACTGCAGGATCTGCAGGGGTTCGATCGAGTCTGGCTCCTCTACTGGCTGCATCAAGCGAAGCCTTTTTCGCCCCGCGTGATCCCCTACCGGGATGTAGTGGAACGCGGACTTTTCGCCACCCGGGCTCCCTGCAGACCCAACCCCATTGGGTTGTCCACCGTCCGCCTTCTGGAGGTCAACGTTTCAAAGGGCATTCTCCAGGTGCTGGACATGGATATGCTGGACGGAACGCCCCTGTTGGACATCAAGCCGTATGTGCCGAAATTCGACAGTTATCCGGATTCGAAAGCGGGCTGGCTGGATTCGCGAGGAACGGATCGGGATATCGCTGACGAAAGGTTTAATTCTTGAAATATCAGAGCAGGAACATGAAGAAAATTGAAATTCTGGGCATCGGCTGCCCGAACTGCAAAAAGGCGGAAGCAGAAATTCGCCGCGCCTTAACTGATATGGGCTGGCAGGAAGGCAGAGAATACGTCATAGAGAAAGTGCTCAAGCCCGCCGACATCGCCGCGCGCGGTGTCATGATGACTCCCGGTGTAGTCGTGGACGGAAAAGTAGTCTCCATCGGTAAGATTCCACGGCACAGCGAAATCATAACCTGGATGAAATAAACCCAAGAAATCACTATGAAGAACCGCATCCGATGGATCGTTCCGATCATCATCCTCCTGGCGATCGGCGGCATCGTAATCAGCAAGAGCAGCCGTAAGAACTCCCCCGCTTCGCCGCGGATCTCATCGGCGCAAGAAACGGATCCCGCCATCTGCGATACTCTCGCGGATTCCGATGCTCCCGCCCCTATCGCCGACCGACAAAAAAACACCGCATTGCCTCGCTTCCTCGAACTGGGCAGCAAGGGATGTCGTCCCTGCGATATGATGACGCCGATCTTGGAAGAACTCCGAAAAGAATACCCTGGACGGCTTTCCGTCGAATTCTACGACGTGCGCATTGACCCGACTCCCGCCCGACAATACGGCATCCGAGTCATCCCCACGCAGATCTTTCTCGACGCTCAGGGCAAAGAAATTTTCCGTCATGAAGGCTATTTCCCCAAAGAGAGTATTCTCCCTATCCTAACGCAGATGGGGGTTGCGAAATAATGGAACAAATCGCCGAATACGTCCAGGGAAACCCCATCGCGGCGGTGATCGCCGTCTTCTTCGGCGGGTTGCTGTCGGCATCATCCCCCTGCGTACTGGCGATAATGCCGATGGTCATCGGTTACGTCGGCGGCCACAGCGGTGGAGACCGCCGCCGCGCGATGACCTACTCCCTTCTCTTCGCTCTCGGTCTAGCGATCACCTTCACGCTGCTGGGCGCCGCCGCGGCGCTGCTGGGCAGGCTGATGGGGGACGTCGGCAGATTCTGGTACTATATCGTGGCGGGCGTCGCCATCCTGATGGGGTTGTCGCTGCTCGGGGTCTTTCAAATCCGGATCCCCTTCGCAGTTAGGATGCAGACGAAAAAGCGAGGAGCGCTGGGCGCGTTCCTCTTAGGATTGCTGTTCGGCGTGGTCTCCTCCCCCTGCGCCACGCCGGTGTTGATCATCATCCTGACATTCGTGGCGACGCAGGGGCAAGTTCTCTACGGCACCCTCCTGCTGTTCATCTACGCCATCGGGCACTGCGCATTGATCCTTCTGGCGGGGATCGTCACCGGTTTCGTGGAATCCTTCGCGGCGGCTCGCGGCGTGCAGAATTTTTCCGATTGGACGAAGCGAGCCTCCGGCGGACTGATCATCCTGGCGGGGTTATACGTCCTATGGACGAACCTCTGACCGCCGACTTCTATCAAGCAGTCTCTTTAGGTTGCATCAGCGGGTTCGAAACGACACCTGCCTATGCGCCTTCGGCGCGCCTCGAAACCAAACCCGCTTCACCTGACGCAGGCTCGCACGCCGTCCCCTTCGACGGCTCCAATCTGGCGTCCGGCATCTACTTCGCCCGGCTGACGGCAGACGGCTTCACCGCCGCCCAAAAACTGGTGCTGCTGAAGTAGCGCATGATCAATCCCAGCCTTGAAAGGCTGGGATAAGATCTCCCCGTCCCCAGCCGGGGACGAAAACGTTGTTATGCGCGTCCGACAGGACGCCACGAAGTGGCTACTGCGTAGCAAGGCAATAGCCCAGTCCTTCAGCACCGGGCTATCTTGCGTCGAATTTGGCGAATCCAACCTGCGGGGGAGTCCCGTAGCAATATGAGGCACACGCTTGTGTGCCTCTTTATATCCTTATTTATCAAATACATAAAATAAATTCGTCCGCTTTCGGATATTTCGCTTGACTTTCGCATTCAAACAATTTATATTGTTCTGTTAAAGATTAAAATGGAAATCTAACCACCCCCTTTGAACCGAGGAGCAACCGATGAAACTCTGGATCCCCGCAATTGTCTGCTGTTTGACCTTCTGCCTCCCCGCCTGCGCCTTTTGGTCGGGAACAGTGCAAGATCAAATCATCAGCCAGGACGACAATATGCTGGGGTGGTACACCCGCTCCGTCGTGGACCTGCACGGGACCATCCACACCATCTGGAACGAACGCGTGGTCAACTACCCCACCCAGCAGGAAATCCACTACTCCCGCTCATCCGATAACGGCAGAACCTGGTCTTCCATCAATCAAGATGTGATCATCAGCTTCAACGACGGCGTCAACGCGGAAAACGGCGCCTCCATCGCCGCGAACGCCGCCGGAGATCTCTTCGCCGTTTGGAGCGAGAACGAAGACGGCTACGCGGAAATCCACTATTCGATCTCGCACGACGGCGGCAACACCTGGTCCGGGCAGACCGCCGATTTAATTCTGAGCTACCCGGGAGGACCTTACAACGCCCTGAATCCCTGGATCGCTGTTGATCACGAGAATTACATCCACGTCGTCTGGAATCAAGTTTACCCCCAGACCGGTACCGGGGAGATCTACTATTCAAGATCCCTAGACGGCGGCGTGACCTGGTCGTCTCAGACCCTCGAACGGATCATCAGCTACCCGGACGGCGGCAACTCTCTCGAACCCCGCATCGCGGTGGATGCTTTCGACCGGCTTTACGTCATTTGGAAAGAGCCCGACGACTCGCTCTCCTCCCGCAGCGTGATCAATTTCTCCAAATCCACAGACCACGGCGATACCTGGTCGGGAACCGTTGCGGATGATCCCGTCACCGCCTCCTTCCGTATCATTCTATATCCCGACATTGCGGTGGACGCCAACGATTACGTGCACGTCGTCTGGAAAGGCACGCAAGACACCGCCTCCCCTTATCATTATGAGATCTATCACTCCCGCTCTACCGACGGCGGCTTGACCTGGTCGGGTCTTTCCGGCGAACAGATGGTCAGCTACTACCCGCCCGGCGATCCCAGCTCCAACATCCCCAATATCGGCGCGGATCACCGCGGCAACGTGATCGTCGTCTGGGATGAAGAATACGACTTCGGGATCAACGAAATTATGGTCTCAACTTCTCTGGATGGCGGCGTCACCTGGTCGGGATCCACCCACGACGAAATCATCAGCTTCCCGGACGGCCACCCGGGCTACCGCCCCTTCGTCGTCGCCGGCTTGGATGACACCCTGCACGTCACCTGGAATGAAGGAACGACGACGTCTTACTATCAAATCCACTACTCCCGCGGCGATGCCCTGAGCGCAACTCCAGCGGTTTCCATCACCCTCACGCCGTTCAATCCCCCCATCGTAATTCCCGCCAACGGCGGCAGCTTCAGCTTTGACGCCGCCGTCGCAAACGGGGAAGCCTCAGCGCAGGAATTCGACGCCTGGATTATGGCGCGTCTGCCGAATCAGAGCTGGTACGGACCCCTTTTGGGTCCCATTCATCTGACGGTGCCCGCCGGCGCCGGCATCACCCGCAACCGCACCCAGATCGTCCCGGCGATCGCTCCTCCGGGCGAGTATCTGTACGAAGGACGCGTCGGCATCTACCCCGCTCAGATCTGGAATTCGAACGGCTTCACCTTCACCAAACTGAGCACAGGCGACGGCGTTCCGGTGCCCCATTGGGGGAATTCCGGAGAAAGCTTCATTCCGCTCGACAATCCGAATACGCCGACAAAATTTGCTCTGTTGAACGCCTCCCCCAACCCGTTCAATCCCATCACCACCCTCCAATTCTCTCTGACGCAAGCCAGCAAGGTGATCATGAGGATTTTTGATGTGAACGGTCGGCTGGTGCGTGAACTGATGAACGGTTGGCAGGAGGCGGGGTTGCACGAAATCACCTTCGACGGGGCGCAATTGCCCTCGGGCGTCTATCTGTGCCGCCTGTCAGTGGATGATGCTCAGACCACGCAAAAAATAGTCCTGATGAAATAATGAAGGAATTACAACAGAAAAAGAAGGCGGCTGTTTATGCCGCCTTCAGCGTTGTTAACGGAAGATCATAGAATAAATGACTTAATTCCCTTTGATCCACCAAGCGATTCGATGCTTGACTTTTCTCTAATGATTGTTTATCTTCACTGTTTCAAAGGGAGGAGGCAGCATGAAACAACCGATCCTGTTTTTTATCTGCTTGGCAGTATCCATATCATCGCTGACGTTTGGAATATCGCGAGCGGAACTGATCACCGTTTCCGGTGACGTCTACGGGATCTGGTCGGCGGACACCGTCATGGTAATCGGCGAAATCCGCGTCCCCGCCGGTCAAACTTTGCAAATCCAGCCGGGCGTGCAGGTGCGCTTCACCGGACGGTTCAAGTTCTTCGTGCAAGGGCGCCTGACCGCTCAAGGCACCCCGACCGATTCCATCCTCTTCACGCGCGCATACCCCACCGAAGAATCCAAATGGCGCGGCTTTCGCTTCGACAGTGCGGATAATCGTTCCACTCTCGACTACTGCCGCATCGAATTCGCGCGCGGCGACGAAGGCTATCCGGACGTCCGCGGAGGCGGCATCTGGGTCAACGATTGTTCACCGACCATCCGGCGGTGCCGCATCCTCTACAACTACTCCCGCAATGGGAATCTGAACGGGATGGGCGCCGGCATCTGCTTGAATCAGAACTGCTTCAGCATCGTCGAATCCTGCCACATCCTGCTGAACGAATCCGATTCCGGCGGAGGCATCGCGGTGGGATCGGGCAGCAACGTCGTGATCCGCAACAACCGGATCGAATACAATCAGGCGCTCTCATCCGGAGGCGGCATCTACGTCAGCGCCGCCGCCGAAGCCTCAATCTACGACAATGACATCCGCTTCAACAGCGCTATGGGCTGGGGGGGCGGCGGCATCACACTCTGGAGCGCCACCTGGCTGTACGGCACTTCGAGCCGCGTTTACGGGAATCTGATCATCCACAACAGCGCCACCAACGCCGGCGGGGGCATCTACAGCCGCTACGACGCTTCGATGTTTTTCAAAAACACTCTGGCACACAACCAGGCGGCGACCGGAGGCGGCTTCTATGTCCTGACATTCTCCAACCTCCCGCCGACGTTTCACTCTTCTATTTTCTGGGGCAATATCGCCTCCACCGGATCTCAAATCCACCTCGACCCCACCACCGGCAGCACCGCGAATATCGCCTATTGCGACGTGCAAAACGGTTGGACGGGTACAGGCAATCTGAATCTCAATCCGGAATTCGTCAACATCGCGGAAAACGATTTCCGTTTGGAATGGGGTTCGCCTTGCATTGATGCCGGCGTCCCCGCAGAGCAATACAACGATCCCGACGGCACACGCAGCGATGTGGGATACCACTACTTCGACCAGAGCAAGCCTGTGCGCATCCTCTTGACTCTTCACGACGCACCCGTGCAGATCCCGTCCGGAGGCGGCAGCTTCGATTTCAACCTGCAATGGACCAATATAGACAGCGTCTCCCATCCGGTGACCACCTGGTGCTACGTGACCAATCCCAGCGGCTCGCTTTACTATGTCACAGCCGGGCCCCAAACGATGACTCTGAATCCCGGCGCGATTGTAAACCGCCTCCGGACGCAGTCCGTGCCGGAACGCGCGCCGGCGGGAACCTATTTGTGTTACGCCAAAGCCGTCGTTGGAGCCGACACTTCCACCGACAGCTTCCTCTTTTCAAAACAAGGTTCAGCTTATGCCATAGATGACTGCGCCGAAGGTTGGACCTGCCGGGAAACAGGCGCCGACGAAAATCCATCCGTACGGATCGAATCCCCGCCGCTGGGATATTCCTTAGATCATAACTTCCCCGATCCCTTCAATTCAGAGACAATGTTCCCCTTGACCCTGCCGCAGCGTTCCCGAGTCCTGATCGAACTCTACGACCTGCTGGGGCGAAAGGCGATGACGGTCTTCGAAGGGGAATGCGGCGCCGGCAAGGTTCTGATATGCCTGAATGCGTCACCACTCGCGGCGGGAATCTACTTCTATCGGTTGGAAGCCCTGGGGCTGGAGAACGCTGACCGATTCTTGAGCTCGGACAAATTGGTGTTGTTGAAATGAAAATCCCATCCTTCCAATTTGGAGAGAATGGGGCAAATCCGACCGTACGATGCGAGGAATTCATCTCTTAGTTGCGAGGATGAATTTCTCGCAACAAGAGGGTGGATCCAGTCTTCCCCGATTCACCGGCAAGTCGCGCAGTGGCCGGAATGACAGCTCTGACAGCCCCCCGCAGACGATGACGTCACCGTCTTGCCGCCGGATGAAAAACCGAACGCCGACACCCGCTTCTTCGGCGAATTAGCGCCGCATTTCGGACAGAGGATGTCGCGGATTTCGACGTCGGCGCGCACCAGTTCGTCGAATCTATTCTGGCAATGACTGCATTCGAATTCGTAGATGGGCATCGTGAATCTTCCCGAGCTTACCGCATAAATATACGACGAAAAAACCGAAAAGTCAACTCCTTCAAGCGTTCTCTCGCCTCATAAATGCGGATGCCCCGTTTCCCATGGGGGTGCAAAATACGGTTGTTCACTTTAGCCAATTCCGCTCTTCGAATTGAAAAGATCCGCGTTCGATTCCTTCGCTGCAACACTTGAGGAGTGGTTCAATCGGCGCGCTTGGTGCTGAACTGCACGCCGTCATGAATCAAACGATGGCGTTTGTCGTCCAGATAGGTCTCCAGGATGACGTCAAAGCCCCACAGCTGCTGGGTATATTTCAAGGTCTTTTCGGCGTATTCCAGATCCAGCTCTCTGCCGTCGTATTCGTGTTGCAGATAGAGCGTCCGTTCCCCCAGAAAGTCAGCATCCACGACTTTGATCACCGGCAAAGCCGCCATGCCCACATTCTTCAACAGGGTATCCTTGATCTTCTTCCAGTTATCCTCGTCCGCCACCTGCGTCACCACCCGTTCATCGCCCCGCTTCTCATGCTGGAATAAGTCCATTTCCCGAATCAACTCTTCCGTGAGATACTGGCGGATGAAACTGACGTCCCGATCAATTTCCCGCACCTGAAAAATCTTCTCCCGCCCCTGCCCGCCGGGGCGACCGAAATCCCGACGCTCCTCATCCGACGGCGAATCCCACCGCTTCTCGATGTCCTCGAAAATCTTGTACCCCATGTAATAAGGATTAATCTGCCCCGCCAGCGGGCGCAGCACCTGATTGTGGCGCACCATGAATTCCAGCCGCAGTTCCTGCGGTAGATCCAGGCTCTCCAGAATCCGCTTATGCCAGAGCGACGCCCAGCCCTCATTCATAATCTTGGTCTCGATCTGCGGCAGAAAATACTCCGTCTCTTCCTGCACGATGGTGAGGAGGTCCTTCTCCCATTCCGCAAGCTGATAATTATGATCCCGGATGAAGAGCAAAACGTCGTCATCCGGAACCAGCGGCACTCGATCCAAATCCGGCGGCTTCCACTCCTCCCGCTTGTGGATCGCTTGATGAGGATCGAAACGCGGCTGCGATTCCTCCCAGATGCGGTTCTTCAGCTCTTCCGGCGTCAGCTTCTTCACTTCCAGGTTGCGGCGGGTTTGGAAGGCGATGGCGTGAGCGGCGTCGAGAATCCTCTCAACCTTCTCCTCGCCGATGCCGGGCGACTCGATGTAACTGCGCACTCGATCCGCATGCGTCTTGAACTTCTCAATCGTATATTCCGGACGCGAATGACGGAAGGTGAAGTTGTTCTTGAAGAAATCGCTGTGAGCGTACACATGGGCGATGGTCAAAATCTGGAGCAAGAGGGAGTTGTCCCGCATCAGATAGGCGAGGGACGGATTGGAATTGATCACCATCTCGTAAGGCAAGCCGACAACGCCGTAATCATACAGGGTCTTCTGCTTTTCGTACGCCTTGCCGAAAGACCAATGCGGATAACGCGAAGGCATCCCGGAATAAGCGATGAAACCGATCATCTGGAAATGATCGCAGAGTTCGAAATGCTGAGGAAACGGATCCAGTCCGAATTCCAGCACCTTTTCGAGGATGCGCTGATCCCAGCTCTGCAATTCTTCGATCGTGTATTCCATGCTCGTAGAGAAAGGCGCCGCTATTATTCTTCCAGCCTTTCCATCTGCCCCCGATCCACCGAAATCAATTGACGGAAAGCTTTCCAGAGATCCTCTTTCTTCTCGATCTTCACCATCACGAAGTTCTCCGCTTCAATCTGCTGAAACAGCTGAAAGAGGGAGCCGCTGAAGCTGTAAGAACCTTCCGGCTTGATCTCACCGTAACCGAAGAGATTGCACAATTCGCACAGACGTCGGGCTTCTTCCAGAGCCGCTTCGTTGTCGGAAGGAAAATTGTCGCCGTCGCTGGTGTGAAAAACGTAAATGTTCCAAATGGCAGGGTGATAGCGCGCGTCTATAATCTCGTGCGCCTTCCTGTAACCCGACGAAACAAACGTCCCCCCGGATTCCCCCTTGTGGAAAAACTCCTCTTC
>CAZUTK010000075.1:8924-13169 GCA_964623265.1 uncultured bacterium
GCGCGATGAATACCAGCTCCGTATTCTCATACCGCTGACTGACAAATTGATAGAGTAAAAAATAAAAACTGCGCGCCAGATACTTCTTCACCGTGTCCATAGATCCGGAAGTATCCATAATGCAGATGACTACTGCGTTGGATTCGGTCTTCTCACTTTCCACGAGGTGACGATACTTGAGATCGTCCTCGTGAAAGGGAAACCGTTCTTTTCCAGCTTCATCCGTGCCGTGAGGTCGGGTGAAGCCGGCGTCGCCTCCCGGGTAGCCCGTCGTCTTGCGCCGCGGGCCGACGGTGGCGTGTTTGCGCCGCACTCTCGCCTTGGCGGATTTCCTCTTATCGAGCCGCGGGCGGATCCCCTTACGGCGGAATCCCTTGCGCTTGAAACGGCGCACGGATTCCACCATCCGCAGTCGCTTCCGCTCCCAGAACGGCAGCTCCAGATCTTCGAAGACGATGTCAATCAACTCTTCCAGAGTGACGTCGGTCTCGTAATAATCTTCGCCGGGCTTGTCGCCGGCTTTATCGCTCAGCGGAGATCCATCCCCATCCGCACGCCCGACCACGTCTCCGGGTTGCGTATCCCCCTTGCCCTGCCCTACGCCGGGAGTATTCTCCCCGTACACGAAGCGATACTCCTTCACGCCCCGGATGGGAACTTTGACAATCTTGTCCTTCGATTTCCCGATGATGGATTCTTCCGAGATGATGTCGGCGATATTATCCTTGATCGCCTGGCGCACCTTCTGGCGATGCCTCTGCCGGTCGCCGGCGGATCGGTCGGAGCGTTCGAAGGATTTGTCGTATTCGTGAAACGTGCCCATTTCGGTCGCTTGACTTATTCGAGGGCGAAGCATTCAGACGCATCCGTTCGCATCGTCTCTATCATCCGAATCCGCTTCATCGCATCATGTCCCGTCGAATGCTCCGCCCTATCCCGTCAGTCCCGCCAGAGATTGTTGGCGGCGTACTTTAAAATGACATCCACGCACTGTGGACAGTAACCATTCTGCAGGAGCGTTTCCACCATCAGGCTGTACTTCTTGCTCTGCTCCTCATCTCGGGTGCGCGCCTTCGTGATGACCCGGGAGAGATCCTTCACCGAAGTCAACAGCTTCTTCTCGATGGCTTCCTTCAGCGGCTCATAGCTCTTGTAATCCACCTTCACGCCGCGCCGCGTCATAGACCAGAGAAACGCGATGACTTCCTGGCGGAAACCTTCCGCCGCCGACCCGACGATTCCGATCTGCTCCTCTATGCTGCGCAGAAATCCCTGGTCCGGTTCGAGATCTTCGCGCGTGTTGCTGTCCTTCACCTTGGTCTTATTGACGTAGGCTTCCGCGTGATCCAGGTAATTCTGAAACAGCGCTTCCGCCTGCTCGTTGTAAGAATACACAAACGCTTTGGTGATCTCCTTCTCCAAAATCTCCAAGTATTCCTTGTGCAGTGTATCCTGCAGATATTCTAAATACTCTTTACGCGTATCATCCGGAATATCCGCGGCTTTGACCATATGCACCAACGATTCCATGACGTTGATGGGATTGATGCAGTTGCCTTCGAAGTTCTCCGCCAGCGCATTGTCCAGCGCCTTCATAATGAAGCGCGTGGAGATGCCGTCCATCCCCTCCCGCTTGGCGTCGTCGCGCAGTTCATCCACGTCAATCTTCTTCGTGCGTCCTTTTTCCAGAACCTCCTCGCCGTTGTAGAGTTTCAGCTTGGTCATCGGGTCGCATTTGTTCGATTTCTCCAGCCGCGTCAAGATGGCGAACATGCTGGCTAATTCAATGGTGTGCGGCGCGATGTGAGCCTTGAAATTGGAGGCGTTCAGAATCTTCTTGTAGATCTTCACCTCCTCTGAAAGCTCCAAATTGTAAGGCACCTTGACGGTTACAATGCGGTCCAGAATGGCTTCATTGGTGTGGTCGGCTCGGAATTTCCGCCACTCCGCCTCGTTGGAATGCGCCACGATCACCGTGTCCACATAGATCATCCCGTGCCGGCCCGGCGCAGGGATCATCTTCTCCTGCGTGGCGGTGATCATCGCGTGCAGATATTCCGTCTCGTTCTTAAAGACCTCGATGAATTCCACCATTCCGCGGTTGCCGACGTTCAACGCGCCGTTCAGATCCAGAACCCGCGGATCTCCCTCGGAATACATATCCAGCTTGGAGATATCCTCGCCCCCGATCAACACGGAGGTATCCTGGTTGTTCGGATCCACCGGCGGGACAACCCCGATGCCGATCCGCGCCCGCTTCGAAAATCGCTTCGTCACCACCGGGAATTGCTCGTAATTCCCCCCGAATTCCTCCGTCAAGCGGAAGCGGCAGACAGGGCACAGATCCCCTTCGATCTTCACGCCCAGCGCCTTTTCGAATTCGTCGCGAAGATGCCGGGGGATCAAATGCAGCGGCTCTTCGTGCATCGGACAACCCTTGATGGCGTAGAACGGAGGTCCCAATTCCAAACATCGCTTCAGCTTCTCTACCAGGGATGATTTCCCCGAACCCACCGGTCCCATCAAATAAAGCACCTGGCGGGATTCCTCCCCCTTCATCGAAGCCGATTTGAAATAGCGCACGATCTGCTCGATGGTGCGCTCCATGCCGAAAAACTCATCGGCGAAAAAATTGTATATTTTGACGGAATTCCGCTTAAATAGTCTCTTCAACTTGGGATTATCGCTCTCTTCGATGGGAGTCGTGCCTGCAGCCATGATGGTGTCGTAGAGGCGTTCGTGAGCCAATTTGGGGATGCGGGGTTCCTGGCGGACTTTCTCCAGGTAGTCCAGCAGCGTGCCTTCCCAGAGTTCACTCTGCTGCGCTTCCCGATCCTGTCGAATCAACTTTGCGAAATCTCGGTTCTGGCGATCCATACTCCACCCTCCGATTCTTACATCCCACCTTTGCTTACAAATTACGCAAAATCGGTGCCCGTCGTGTGTGTGAGAGAAATGAATCCGTAAAAATCATCCGAATTCAAATTTGACGACGCCGGTCGGGAGGCGAAACCATTCGAGGATTGTTCAGAAATGAGTTCAAGATAAATTAAATCCGGCAGGTTTTCCCCCTCCCTTTATAAACGGAATCAGGGGCTCAAGTTCCGACGATACTAACCGCCGCTTCGCTGATGCTTTGTTCGCCGCAGAATGGATCGGTTCAAAAAGGAAACCCGCCGCAGCGATTTCCGTTTCACCGCGGCGGATTCCAGCCGGGATCCGTCCCGTTATCGAACGTCATTCAAACCTATTCCATCAAGATACCGACTTCACGTCCCCCAGAGTCAGTTTCTCCGTCTGTCGTATGCGTTCGCGCAGAGCGGCGATTGCGCGGTCCCGCCGGACTCCCGCCGCCGCAAGAACGGCGCCGTCCTGCACGAAATAAGCGATGAAATCCATCTTCGTCAAATCGCCGAAGATGATTACCTCATCCCACTGTTTCGCGTGCCCGACATACCGCAAGTGACTCCCGGCTTGCGACGTCCAGAAAAACGGCGCATCCCGAAATTCCGTGCGCTGCCCCAGCATATTCAAAGCCGCGATGCGCCCCTGTTGCTGAGCTACGCGCCAGTGCTCGATCCGAACGCGTGAGCCATCGCGCCAGTATGGAAAGGAAGCAATATCTCCCGCCGCATACAGATTTTCCGCCGCTTCGAACTGAGCGTTGACCGGAAGACCGCCGTCCGCTTCCAGCGAAACCCCTCGCAGATATTCCGTATTCGGCCGCACACCGATGCCGACGACGACGATATCGGCGGGCAGGCGTTCGCCGTCGGCAAGAAGAACCTGCTCGACTTTTCCATCCCCTTCCAGGCTCGCAACCGCGGCGCCCATCCTGAATTTCGTCCCCTGCTTCTCGTGAAGCCGTTGCAAGGCTTCCCCGATTTCCGCACCGAAGACCTTCTGAAAGGGGGTCGCTTCCGGCGCCACGATGGTGACATCCAGCTTCCTTACCCTGAGGCTGTGAGCCGCCTCCATGCCGATGAAACTGGCACCCACCACGACCGCCCGTCTCGTGCTCGGGCTGGCGCCCAATATGCGGATGGCGTCGTCGTAGCTGCGCAGCGTGAAGACGTTTTTCAAATCCGCGCCGGACACATTCAGTCGACGCGGCGCTCCCCCCGTCGCCAGCAGCAGTTTATCGTATTTCAGCTTCGCACCATCTTCGAAGACGATCTCTCGCTTGTGCGGCTGAACTTCCGTCACCTTCTTCCCCGTCAGAATCTCGATGTCGTGATCCCGATA
>CAZUTK010000076.1:0-12966 GCA_964623265.1 uncultured bacterium
TTTCCGGATTTTCTCGTTCTGCTGAGAATATGGTGCGACGGTGGATCTGGCGTCGAAGACGTAGTTTTCGATGATGGGATCCAACTTCAGCTCGAAGACCCCCCCTTGAATTTCCGCCATAAAAGAAGTCGCTTCTACGCCGCTTCCCCCCGAAAGCTGAAGCCGGATCAAAGTTCCTGCGGGCAGGTCGCTGAATCCGCGGACCGACCCGAGATCCACCATGCACGTGGGATGAATGGGATACCCCGCCGCCTCCAGCTTCTGTCGAAACTCCAGATCCGTCAGCGCCGGGAGTGCGCTGGCGCGGATCTGCTGGAATTTTGCTTTTAATTCGTTCGATCTGTTGCGGGAACGGATCTTCGAAATGAGATAGTTGACTTTGTTTTCTATCTCCTTGAGTTTGTTCAGAATCTGTTGGGGGGTGACACCGCGATCCAAGAGGGATTCCTGCTGATTCAATGTTCTGGACCACTGGTTCATAGCCAGGATGATTTCCAATTCAGCACTTTCGTCACGACTTCTGAGGATCAGATATATGGACATTAAGAATACGAACAGGGCGACACCCGCTAAAATCGCGATCTGTTTCCGAATTGGAAAAGCGCGAATCTTCTTTCGTTTGATGTCTTGCTTTTTCGTTTTGTGCGGGGGAGGGGAAAGGATCGTCACCTCGTCTTCCGGGATGATGATGATTTCGTCGCTGTCCTTCACTTCGCTCTCAGGTCTCGCCGCGTCTGCCGGATGGCTCGCACTATTCCAGCCGTCTTCCACCTCCACATCGGATTTTACGATGCGAGTCTGCAACCCGGCTTTCCGCAGTTGGCGTTCGATGGATACCGCATCCGACAGGGGGATAGATGCCTGTACGACCATCGGAAGTTGTTTCAGACGTTTTTTCACTTCCGCCGTCCCCAGTCCGGACAGGGAGCAGATGAGATTCAGGACCCTTGGGTTGCGCGTCGTCTGAAAGATTTCTACGCTGTAAAACGCCATATGCGGATTTATTCGTTTCGCCGCGTTTCGTCGGCTTTCTTGTCCCCGGCACGAGAGCGTTGAAATGGATACAATATAATGGATTTTGTAATCTTTATCAAGAGTCTGATACTGCGGAATTCACCCATAATCGTCCGATAGGTTTGATGCGCCGAAACGCTGTTGAACAGCGCTCGGCGCAGTCTATCATTCCGGCGCGCTACGGCGAGGATGGGATTCAGTAGCCCCCAGTTAGAAAGCTTGAGCGCGGCGAAGCGCACGAATTTGCCGTAAGGGAGGTCGTTGGTGATGTCCTCGCATTTTGCAGTGAAGCTTACGAAAGACTTCCGGCTGATCCCTTCATCGAACATCGTGCGCGCCGCGCGCATTCCGGTGAGGATCGCGGTGTTGACACCTTTGCCTTTGAAGGGGCGCAAGAGTCCCGCGGCGTCTCCGATGATCACAAAGCGGTCTCCGTAGAAGCCGCGGGCGACCGCGATGGGAAACCGCCCCTTGAAGTAGGAGAGTTCGCGCGGATTCCAGGATTCGGCAGTGGGCAGGACGCTGCGGACGGCCGGCATCTCCAGAAATTTCTTCAGAGATTGCGCCGTGACCTTCGCCCCCGCCACATTGATGGTCAGATGATTTTTCTTCGGTGTAACCGCACCGAATTCAATCTCGCGCAAGCGAGGCAGAAAGGCGTGGATGTGGTTTTCAAAACAGGCTACGATCTTTTCGCCGGGATGGATTTTCGTCACGACGGAATCGAGATAACGGGGTGGACGATATGGAGTCGTTTTTGCGAAAATTCCGGCGGTGCCGGCATCCAAGCCGAAAGCGCCGACCACGACGTCCACGCGCCGGTTGTCCGTCTCCGAATAGATCATGACGGAATCCTCGCTGAACTCCAGATCGGTGACGCGGCTCTTCACGATTTCAATCCCGCGTTTCTTCGCCATATTCAGCATATAATTGTCGAAAGTGACCCGACGGACCGCGACGGATGGCTCTTCATCCCCCGGCAGAGCCAACTCCTGATCATCGGAATGGAGAACATATCCCGTGATGATTCTCTGCACCAGGTGATAGGGAAACGGAACGCCCAGCTCTTCTTGAAGGATCTGCACGATCGGCGGTGAAAGCACCCCTACGCATTGATTGTAATGGGGTTGCGTCTCGAAATCTTTCCCTTCGTAAAGGACGACTTGCAGATTGATATTTCGGTCAGCGGCGAATTTTTTCAGCGCCAGAGCGCAGCCGACTCCTGCCGGACCGCCGCCGATAATGCCGACAATTTGCCCGGAACCGAGCGGACCCAAAGCATCTACTTCCCGACAGACGGTGTTTCCGTCGTTGATCACCCCTTTCCCGATCGCGATTTTGCGCAGTATCACCCGCATCAGTTCCAGAACAAGGCGTAACTGGATCCGCGGGTTGAACAGTTTTCGAAGCACTGAACTGTAGTCTGCGTTTCCCGTAAATAAGTTCCAGAGGATGCGCACCATGCGCCGGCTGGAAATCGAGCGGCTGCGCCGCGCCAGCAGCGAAACCAGCCCAGCGGATAGAATTCGATTGTGAAAAACGATGTCGTAAATTTGGAAGATCACGCGCCCGGATCTGGAACTGTCCCGGATCCGCCGAATCGCACGGTTTAGATAACATTGCTTGAAATCTTCGGCGGAAATTCCTCTTTCGAGGACGCAATACGCCGCCGATTGCGCCGTATCGAAGGCGGACTCGATCCCGTTTTTATAGTAGCGGCTGAACGCCGCGTCCCCGATGACTACCAGACGATCTGTGAAGACGTTTTTCGCGGCGCTGACGGCGATTTTGGGACGGCACATACATAAATGCAATCTGCTGACGGTCCCTTCCAGAAATTCCCGAATGCGAGGATGAAGCAGAACCGCCTCCAAATCCTTCATTCCGACGTCCCTTTTGCCGACGATGGAGAGGGTCAGGTGCTGTTTTTTGGGAGTAAATGCTGCGAATCGAATATCTCCCAGGTCCAGCGTAAAGGTCGTGATGCTGTGGCTTATCTTGCGCTGGATGAACTCCGCTGAAACCGGGATTTCGGCTTGAACGGTATAAACCATCCGCGGCGGTCGGTAGCCGAAGCCAAGCCGGGTGAGGAGCTGAAGGAACTGCGTGTTCAAGCCGCAGGCGACCACGACGAGATCGAATTCATAGGTTCGTTTCTCATCGCCGCAGATTAAGGTGACGCGATCTTCCGGAGCGTTCGGCAAGCGGATGTCGCGCACCATCTGCGGGATGATTTCCACACCGGCCGCACGGCAGCGTTCCAGCAGGAAATCATCGAAACTGATGTTTTCCTGCGAAGCTCGATCGCGGGGACCGTTGCCGCGATAGACGGTATAGATGGGGTATCGGCGACGGCGTCTGAAGAGGGAGATATTGTAATGGTCGGCGCTCAGGAGATATTTTTCGATTTCAACCTGCACCCGGTCCTCCGGCAGCTGCAAGCCGGCTCGAAAGAGCTTTTCGGTCAGTGTTTCAGAAAGCACGCCGGCGCACATATTGCAACCAGGCGGGCCGGTGAGCATGAAATCCTTGCCATCAAACAGAGTAATGGTGATTTTTCTGCTGCTTTTTATCGCCAGATTCTGCGCCAAGTAGGAGAAGAAAGTCCCTGCAGGGCCTGAGCCGATCACAGCGATTCGATCCCCGTCGTTCAGCTGCAGTCTCGGATGGCGATTCATAATCCGCCGGTATGATTAATGATTTTGCAGCGCCGCCAGCCTGCGGCGGGCGCCGGCGATTTCCTCCGGTAAAAAGAAGCGGAAAGTTTGCAGCAAGACGAAGAACAAGGGGAGCAAGAGCAGTTTCAGCATCCAGTAAACCTGAAAAAACGGCAGCAAAGAAGCTCCGTAGATCACGCCGGCGCAGAGAATGAGAATCCAGACGCGTTTCCATTCATAGGGGATGAAATAATGTGGTTGAATCAGGAAGTAAAGGAGCGCCGCGAGAGTGAAATACGCGAGGAATGTCGCCCAGGCGGCGGCCATCATGCCGAATATAGGGACGAAGATTAAATTGAAGCCGACATTGACCAGCGCCGCTGCACCGGTAACCAGCGGCATTAAACCGGTCTTCTTCTTGATGTACACGCCGACCATGAAATTCGCATAGGCGCCATTCGCAATATGCGCCAGGAGAATGATGGGGAACACCTTCAATCCCGGCCAGAAATCCTCGCTGATGAGAGTCCCCACGATGGGGAGCCGCGTTTTCATCAGGGGTTCGACAGTGAAGGCGAGGAGCAGAAACAAGGTGCCGGTGACGAGCAGAAAATAAGTGAAGACGCGGGCGAAGGTCTCTTTCGCGTTCGGTTTATCCGCAATGCTGAGAAAAAACGGCTGCCAGGCGAAGCGGAACCCCATCGTCACCACCGCCATAAAAAGACCCAGCTTGTACCCGGCGCTGTACAAACCGACGACCGTCAACCCCACCAGCAGTTCGAGAATCTTTCGATCTGATAGTTCCACCACCATCACAAACAGCTGAGAGGGGACATTCGGAAGACCGAATCGGAAGAACTCTCCGAAGTGTCGCAAGTGAAGCGAAAATTTCGTGTTTCTGAAGATCACGGGCAGAAGCAAAACAAGCTGCAGCGAGGAAGCGATGAAATTCGCCTCGAAAATGCCCATAATGCCGCGCTGAAATACGGAGAGAAAGATCACCGTCAAGCCGACGTGAACAACCGCTCCCAGAGTTTTCAACCCGATGAAGGGAAGCGATTTTTCTACGGATCGCAGCCAGAGGTAGGGAAAGGTACCCAGCGCATCCGCGAAGAGGATCCCGGCGCTAAGAAGAATGATATACGAAGCGTCCGCCCCGAGATCCGCCGGATTGGCGAAGATGAGCTTTGTGATTACACCCGTGGAGAGACCGATGAGAACGGAAAAAAGACTCGATGTCGCCAAGGATGACCAGATGATAGTGCTGAAGATCTCCTCGCGTTTTTTCTCGTCCTTCTCCATAATATAGAACCGCAAGAAGGCGATGTCCGCACCGTAGAGATAGATTACTAGTGCGATGGAGATGAAGGTGTAAATGAGCGTCACTGCTCCGTATTGTTCCGGGGAGAGGTAGTGTGTCAGATAGGGCAGGAGGATGAAGCTGACGATCCTGGAGAGAACATGCCCCAGACCGTAAACTGCAGAGTGTTTAAGGAGACGTCGTATCTGAGGAAACATGCCAGATCTATATCGCAAGAGATGGGTTTATTTAACGAGCGTGCAGAGCCGTGCGTCGGATTCCGTCCCAGCGAGCAGCCGAATGACGTAATTGCCGGAAGGAGTGTCCACCGCCGACCAGACGATGTCATTTCTTCCCGGACGAAGATTGCCTCGCCAGATCAGGGCGGCGAATTCACCCTTGACCGACCATGCTTGCACAATTGCCGGCGCCGGTTTCGCCGCTTGAATGTGCAGCGTGAGCGCAGGATTGAAGGGATTGGGATATGCCGCGACGATCTGGAAGGAGACAGCCGGGGGAACGGACTCGCGCGGAGTTATTGGATTTTGATGAAAGTACAACGCCCCCATATCGGCGCGCGTGCCGTCCGGATCCAGAGGATCATCAGGGCTGCCTGCATCAATGCAGGGGGATGATTCCTGCAGATGAAAGTCGCGGTTTGCGTAGGAAAGATACTGAGGGTTTTCGGTGATGGATCCGGTGCCGGCGGCGCAGCCGGAATAATTTCCGGCGGAGTTCTGATAAGCGTCGTTGTACTGCAGAAAGCTCGGGCTCGACTGGCAGAAGAACCCCCAGCTGTCGTTTCGATCCACGATGGAGCTGCTGACCTGGATGCTGCCGCCGAAACTGAACACCCCGTATCCGGCATTGCTGCTGATCGTCAATTGATTGGCGGTGAAAGTCGTGGAATTGAGAAAGATACCGTGGTTTTCGTTATCGTGGATGAGGCAGCCGGATGCGCCCAGCTGGCCGGCCTGGACTAAGTTGATCCCCTTGAAGCCATTATTGGCGATCTCTACGTTGGTTAAATAACAGCCGGTGATCTGAAACCCATCAATGCCTGAACCGCTGTTATTGCCGATATACCCGCCGTTGATTTCGATCGTGCCGGGACCGCTGGCGTAGATTCCGTTGCCGCTGCCGCCGGTGTGATACGATATTTCGCACTCCAGAAGATTCAGCGAACTATTATCCAACGTGATTCCGGATCCGCTGCTGCTGGTGACGTTGCACAGCGCCATCGTGATGGTCGCATCCTGGCCTCGGATCGGCGAGAGCTCCTGATTCTTGATGAGGCTGTTGTCAAGGGTGACGTGACAGGCATTCGCCCAGACGGCGCGTTCGCCGGATTCGATGTGGCAGTAGCGCAGAGTGGTGGAATCCCCCCAGGCATGGTCGTACTTGATATATTTCCAGAGGCCTGGGGTCTGACCTACATGAGCGACAAAACGCACGGAATCCTCGATGTTTCCATATGCGCACATTCCACCCAGGACCGTAATGGAGAAATCGCCGGTGAAGCGCACATCCACGCCGGCGGTGATTGTCAAAAAGTGGTTGGAAGGAACGACGACATCACCGACCACCAAATAAGGATTCCCGCTTGCCTCCCAGATGCCTTCCACATTTCCGGACACGGTAGTCTGCGGCGTCGCGTCCTGAGCCGGAAACAGGCTCATACAAAGCATCAAGACCGGAAAGAATCGCATGATTCCGCCTTTTATATCTACTATTGACCGTATTTTCTGCCCGTCCCTGCAACGTTTTGGATGCCTGGGTCGAAAGTAATGCGCTGTTTCGCTTGAGCCAGCTGGTAAACCATCTCAGCTGTCAGTTGGACGACTCGGGTCATCTTCTCAAAATTCAATTTATCCACAGTGTCGCTTGGCTTGTGATAATCAGAGTGAAAACCGGTGAAGACGAAGACGGATGGAATCCGCAGGTCGTGGAAATGGATGTGATCGCTGGACCCGCTGAAATGCAAAACCGGCTCCAGAATCAGATTCAATTTCTGAGAGCGGTTGGCTTCCATGGCGATGTCCGCCAGCAGCGGGGACTGCCCGGAATAGAATATCATCAGGCCGTTGGGTTCAGGCGGAATTCCCGGGTCCATCATAGCTCGAAACTGGGTGGAAGCGTCTCTGCCGATTTCATCGAGGTTGACGGCGGCGACGATCTGATCCGCTGCGACAGGCAGATGGCGGGTGAAGTATAGCGCTCCCAGCGTGCCGTCCTCTTCTGCGCTGGTGGAGAGGAAGATCACTCCGCGACGAAGTTTTTTTCGTTCCGCGGAAAAAGCTTTTGCTAAGTTCAAGAGACCCGCTGTGCCGGACGCATTGTCGTCCGCTCCGTAATGGATTATACCGCCTTCGGTTCCGACGTGATCATGATGCGCTAAAACGATGATCACTTCGTCACTTTTTCCCGGGATATAACCGACGATGTTGGCGGTAGAGTCTGCATGAACATCGCGAAAGCGAATGCTCAAGGTGACCAGCACATCGGACAGCAAGCGTGGATCCGGCTGGAAGCGATCGTCAATGCCGCGCTGATATGCGGCGAGATCGAAGCCGGTGCCGAGAAGAGCTTCGGCGGCTTCCGGCTTGAGATACACGACCGGGAAGGCTTCCGTATGATCGGCGAGCTGCAGAATTTCCCGATCTTGATCCGCGATGTATTTTTCCAATGTTTTCTCGATAGGCGGAAGATCGTTATTGGGCGGCTGTATAATTAGGAGACCCAGCGCACCGAGCTCCTGTGCCAAGCGCACTTTGACGATGGGATTCGAGTACTTTGTGGGGCGGGCGCCGTTGAAGGCCGAAGCGGAATCCTGCTCTTGCGGTTCGCGGTTGAAGATCAACAGGAATTTTCCGCCGGGATCTGCGCCGCGGAAGTCGTCGTAGTCAAATTCCGGAGCGCGGATGCCGTAACCGGCGAGGAGCACCGGCGCGGTGATATCTCCGTCGGACCCTCCCCGCGGGAAGAAGAAGATCTGATGATTGGGTTCGAATTCCCAAGTTTGACCGGCACTCCGGACGACCATACGGGATCGGCTGTAATCTGCACGGCTTACGAGCAAGGGAATCCTCTGATAATAATCCGGTGCATCATCGAATGCGGACAACCCGTATTCAACGAATCGGGCGGCGATATAACGCTCCGCAATTTGCGAACCCAACCCTGGAGCGTCGCGACCCTGCAATTCCGGGGAAGCCAGAAATTCGACGTGAGCCTTCAGTTCCGCGGTGGAAATGCTACGGCTGACGGCAGGTCCCGCCGATGCGGTCTCCACGGTGAAACTGCCCGCCGCAATCAGGAGGGCGCTTTGGATTGAGACGAGGAGAAAAAGTCGCTTCATATGGATCGGGAGTGAATCTTACCGGGGTTATACTTTCAGAAACGCGTGGATAGCTCTGCCCAGGCGACGGCATCCCAGATATTGGTGCCGGTGGCTCTTGCACCAATTCCGCAGATCCGCTTCGATCGCCGCATCGGAGGAGATCACTTCCAGCACCGTCCCGGGCGGCAGGGTTTTCACCATCTGAGCGGTCTTGACGATGGGGATGGGGCAGAGCAATCCGAACGTATCCAGGACCTTATCTGCGCAGATGTCATCTGCATTTCGATTCTGTGTCTTCATAGGATGCATACAAAATACGGAAAAAAAAACTCTATGTCAAGCAGAATTATGTCTTCACCCAGCGGGATTTTCAGAGATATTCCGTTGCAATTGAAGCAAACCCAGCCCGCATTTCGATGAGAATTATGGATGCGCGGGGTTTTATCAAAAGAACTTGCATTTTCTGGAGTTTTTTCGTAATTTTAGTCATTCACTTTCTCATCTTTATGGAGCAAAGAATGAATGCTCAGATCCAAGAAGCCTCAATCAACGTTGATTCGAAACGCGCAGTCAGAGGAAAAGTTGCAGTCCTGAAAACCACCCCCCAGACGGTGATAGATGATTATGTGCAGGCTCAGGAGATGGCGGGTCTAGCCGCCGCGCTGGATCCTACTCGGCCGGTGATCCTCAAGGACAATATCTCCTGGCATTTCGGCTATCCAGGCGCCAATACGACCCCCTGGCAATTGGAAGCTGCCATCGTCGGTTTGAAACGCGCCGGGTTCCACGATTTAGTCGTCGTCCAAAATCGGACGGTCGTCACCAATGCTTATAAGGGGGAGCGTCTCAACCGCTATCTGAGTGTGGTCAGGAAATATAATGTTCCAGTGAAGTATAATTTCCGCCCGGAGGATATGAAGTGGGTGCGATATGAGCCGCGCGGGGAAACGCTGGTTTTGCACAAGATTTATCCGGAAGGCATTTATCTGCCGGAATTCTTCTTCGACAAGAATATCCTGCATCTGCCCACGGTAAAGACGCACATCTACACCACTACGACCGGCGCGATGAAGAACGCCTTCGGCGGTCTTTTGAATACCCGCAGGCATTACACCCATTCCGTCATCCACGAAACCCTGGTGGATCTGCTGATGATTCAGCAGGAGATCCATACCGGGATCTTCGCCAGCATGGATGGGACGCATTGCGGATCGGGTCCCGGGCCTCGAACGATGATCCCCGTCGAGAAGGACATTATACTGGCGTCCGCCGATTCCGTGGCGATCGACGCGGTAGCCGCGAAAATCATGGGATTCAACCCTCTGGAGATCCCTTTCATCCGCATCGCGCATGAGAGAGGTTTGGGAGTGGGCGACATCAGAGATATCGAAGTGATGGGTGAGGATATCTCTTCGTGGAATTTCGGGTTTCCGGTAGGGGACAATCTTGCATCCACTGCGGGCGACCAGCTCTGGTTCGGACCTCTCAAGAACTTGCAGCACCTCGCTTTTCATACGCCGCTGGTATATCTTTTCATCTGGGCGAGTTATTTTTATCACGACTACTACTGGTATCCTTTCAAGGGCAAGAAGTATGTAGAACAATTCCTCGCGTCGAAATGGGGGAAATTGTTCCTGACCTATTAGCTTGACCTGCACTAGAACGAGAATATAAACCCCGTGCTACGCGAACGCGGCGGCGGATCCGCATCCATCGCCGGCCTGATTTCATAGAATTCATTGATGGAGCAAAACCCTGGAGGACCCCGTGTTTAAAGACCTATCCGAAGTAGAACCCTTCATCCGCGAACGCGGCGTTAGAATGGTGGATCTAAAATTCTGCAATCTCTTTGGAGGTTGGCATCACATCACCCTGCCGGCGCATCATGCGACCGCTCAGGTTTTGCAGGAAGGCATCGGCTTTGACAGTTCCTCCACACCTGGATTCAAGGAACTGCAAGCCGGGGATATGTGCCTGCTGGCGGATCCCACCACCGCTTTTATGGATCCGTTCTGGGAAGTGCCCACGCTTTCCTTCATCTGCAACATCGCCGAAGCGGACACAAAGATCCTTTTTTATCGCGATCCGCGTGTCATCGCCCGCAAAGCCGAAGAGGCGTTGGCTGCTTCCGGCATCGCCGATCAATCGCTCTGGGGCCCAGAATTTGAATTCTACGTCTTCGATGCCGTTTATTGTCAGGATCAATCTCACTGGTCATCCTATCGCATTGATGCGCGGGAAGCCAATTGGAATACTCAGCGGGAAGACGAGCCGGGATTGGGCAATTTCATTCGTCGTCACGGCGGCTATCATGCGATTCCACCTCTCGACAAATACTACAACCTGCGCTCAGAAATCACGCAACTGCTCACCGAAGCGGGGATCGAAGTCCACTACCATCATCACGAAGTCGGCGGACCTTCGCAGTCCGAGATCGAAGTCGTCCTCGGTCCTTTGACGCGCATGGGTGACGTCGCGATGATGATCAAGTATTTCGTGAAGATGACGGCGCGTCGGCATGCTCTTTCGGCAACCTTTATGCCTAAGCCGCTCTACGGGGAAGCCGGATCCGGCATGCATTTCCATCAGCATCTTTTCAAAGGGGGGAAGCCGGTCTTTTACGATGAAAAGGGCTATGCCGGATTGTCCCGCACCGCTCTGGCTTATGTCGCCGGCATTCTCCATCACGGCAGAGCGCTCTTAGGTTTGACCAATCCTTCCACGAATTCCTATAAGCGGCTGATTCCCGGCTACGAAGCACCGGTGAATCTCTTCTTCTCCCTGGCAAACCGATCCGCCGCCATTCGCGTTCCGAAGTACACCCGCGATCCGATGTCAAAGCGCATCGAATTCCGTCCTCCGGATGCCACCGGAAATCCTTATCTTTCTATGGCTGCCATGCTGTTAGCCGGATTGGACGGAATGAAAAAGAATCTGGATCCGACGAAACTCGGATATGGTCCCTACGATCAGAACCTCTTCGCCCCGGAAAATGCGGAGCTGCGGGCGAAGATCAAACACGTTCCGGCTTCCATCCAAGAAGCACTCGAGGCGCTGGAGGAAGATCACGAATTCCTGTTGGTCGGCGATGTTTTCCGCGAGGATGTCATCCGCACCTGGATCGAATACAAGCTGAATCGGGAGTTTATGGAAGTCCGCAACCGACCGCACCCTTACGAGATTTCGCTCTATTACAACTGCTGATGCGAGCGGCAAGCGGCCGCAGAAGAGTCGGGAAAAGCTTCATTTGAGGATGACTGCTCTTTGATTCGGTTTTCAAACCGATTCCGTTCGTTTCAGCGGGAGGCGGCGAGGGGTTGAAAAAAAGTGGAAAAAACTTGTTTTATTCCCTCGAATATATTAGAATTTCAATACCCAAAACTCGAAAATTTCGGTTGGATTTTAAATCCTAAGAAAAGAACGGCGAAAACGCTTCAATTAAAGGGGGGCGGTGATCCCTTTGTAATTCGATTTGAAAGAATCACTGAAAAACAACTCCATAGGTAAGGAGGTTCGAGATGAAGCGCTCTTTTTTCTTTCTGCTGACGATCTGCACGGTATTCGCTGCGATGTCAGCGCTGCCCGCCAGCGCGGATTACAATTACGATTTCCAAGTTGTGGCTACGGAACTGATCACCGGCAGCCCGCGCGCCATGATCATCGAAGAGAACGTCGGTTTTGTAGCCGATGCCTACGGCGTAACGGCGATGGATATCAGTACCCCCGCCAGTCCGACGATCATCGGTCAGGTGGCGACGCCGGGCATGAGTTACACCGGTGCACTGTACGGAGATTATCTAGTGCTCGCTGAACTGGGATTCGGCGTCACAATCGTTGATGTTTCCAGTCCTGCGGCAATGCAGGTAGTGGGCAGTGTGGGGATCGCCAGTGGAACGCGCAATCTCACCGTCGCAGGAGATTATGCCTATGTGGCGGCGCAGGATGCCGGTTTGGTCGTTGTGGATATCTCCGATCCCACAGAACCCATCGTGGTGGCGAGTCTTCTTTTAGCGGATGACGCATATCAGGTAGCTGTCAGCAACGGATATGCCTTCGTCGCCGCCGGGGATGCCGGTTTAGTGATTGTGGATGTTTCCAACCCTTCGAATCCTACGATTGTCAGCTCGCTGGCCACGCCGGGTGAAGGGTTAGGAGTGGCGGTCAACTACGCTCAGCATTTGGCGGTGATCGCGGATGGAAATTCCGGTTTGGCCTTTATTGACATCACCAATCTCTCCAGCCCCTCTCTCATCACCACGTTGGCTACGATGAACCGCGCGATTCACATCGCCTTTTCCGCTACACACGCAGTAGTGACGGAAGCGAACGGCATCGAAATCGCCAGTTTCGCAGGTGCCCTCGTGGGGAGTTACATGACGGAAGATGGACCTCTCACTTCGGCGATCAGCGGCAACTACGCCTATATCTGCGAACCCGCCCTCGGCTTCGAGGTCGTGAACATCAGCAACCCGGCGCAGCCGGTTCAGGCTGGGTTCTTCTACCAGTACGGTGGGCCTCGAGCGGCGTATAAAGACGGCGATATCCTGTATGTTGCGAATTACAACGGCGGGCTAAGCATTCTGGATCTCAGCAACCCGCACTCGCCTCAGGTTCTGGCGAATGTGGCGACGCAGCTATGGTGCTATGACGTCGTT
>CAZUTK010000077.1:0-12884 GCA_964623265.1 uncultured bacterium
CCGCTCGCCGTTACGATCAACTGCAGCGGCACCGTCGTCCCGGGCGGGCAGGAACCGGAAGCCTGCAGCGCGAAAGGATTCCCGAGATTCGCGGCGGAAGCCCCGGAGTTGATCATCCCCCAGGAACCGTTCCCGTCCGTCACCGTCAACAGCGGATTCGGAGACGCCAACGTCCCGTTGCAGTTGATCAGAGGATCTCCCCCGGAATTCAGCAGAGTGAAATTCACGTCGGCGGACTGCCCGGGATTCAGGAGATTCCCCGGGTTCATCACAGTGTATTGCACGACTTCCGCCAGCGGCGCCACCACAGGCAGATTGATGATGTTGTTCCAGGATCCCTGCGCGCAGGAAGCGTTCAAGGCGACCTGCACGATATGACTGTGTGGCGCTTCCGGGGAAAGCACGATGTTGAAGTCGTCATTCAAGGGCGATATGGCGCCGGGCGCCGCGTCAGGTCCGGTGAGAGCGTTTTGCGTAATCGTCAGGTAGGGATCCGCGCTCGTGATCGTGCCGCTGATCCCCGTCGCCGTGATCGTGGATCCGTTGTTGCGCAGGGAAACTACCAGCTCCACCGTCTCCCCCGGATTGAACTGCCCGTCGCCATCCCCGCTGGATTCCCCGCTCATATCGTCATCCAGCGTGTACGAATCAATCCCCAGAGCTACGCTCTGCTGACTGACGGTCAGCGTAGCATGATAAGGCTTGAGATTCTGTCCGGTCACCGTGATGGCGTAATATCCGGATTGTAAATTCCCCAGATCAATGGTGGCTGCACCATTGTCATCCGTCCAGGCGGTCTTCTGCACGTTGGTGACAGCATTGTAGATGCACACTAGCGCGCCTGCAACGGGGGATCCCGATGCCGTTACCGTGATCGGGAAGGCGTTCACCCCCTGCGGCAGCGACGTCGGGCAGGTCACCGTCAATTGATTCGGCACGCCGGTCCAGAGCGCCAGACCGGGATCACCCAGGATGTTGTAGATATAAAAATAGCATTCCACCGAATTTTGCGTGCCGCCGGGACCCAGATTGTAGGGCATATTGTTATAAAGCTCCATTTTCCCTCGCAGCAGCGCGGACCCGAGATCCGGGATTCTTTCCGCGAAAATCCCCTGGTAGATCCCCCCGTCAATGCAGTTGTTCCAGCGCGTGTGCGTGTGCAGCGAAGAAGGTCCAATAAAACTCACCGCTCCCTTGGGAGTGGTCGTCGTCCCGTACCGCAGCCAGGCTTCGCCGAAACAGGGATCCGTGGTTACGGTGAAACACCCACCGCCGCAAACGATGGAAGTAATCACCGGAAGCATATACCCGTTGGTCAACGAATTGATGTTGCTGCTGCTGTAGTTCGGCGGCGTCCAGCTGGAATAAGACCCATATCCGCGATAGTTCACGAAGGTCACACCGGCGTTGATGGCGTTGTTGATGGGCGTCGCCCCGGAATAAGTAGGCGGGTTCGTCACCTGAGTGATCGCTGTGTATCCGTTTTGCAGCATAAGCTGAGCGCAGCGCTCCTTCGTAGTGCGGCAGGATTCGGAACCATCATAGTCATAGACCATCAACCCCTGCGTGAACCAGGATTGATTCGTCATATAAGGATCCCGCTCGTAGCCCCGGATCTTGTTGCAGACGATCATCAGCTCATTGTCGGAATCCACCGACAACCGCCCCGCCAGCATATCGGGGAAATAGTCGTTGCCCTCCAGCAGAGTGTAAGGGAGATCCGAACCGCATTGCTCGTTATAATAAGACGTATTGGAATAATAGAAGGTGGGCATGCCATAATCCTCATCGCCCACCAGAACGAGATAATCGGGCGGGACTTCCGCGGCGTTGTATAGATTCTGGATGGTGCTCTTGATCGCCGCCGCCGTGCCTCCAGCCTGCGTGGTCGTCATAACGGTGCAGGGGAACCCCTTCTCCTTCTTCCAATCCACCAGACGGGTCTGCAGGGTATTTTCCAGATTCGGTGGAGTGATGAAGAGATATCCGCCCAACACGGTGTCTTCATCCAACAGAGGTCGCGGATTGATGACACTGGACATAATCATCCGCGCAAAGACTCTGGATTTCGGCACGGCCGCCCGCTGCACAGGGTTTTCTCCTTCGCCCGCAAAAGTCAGCTCGATCGCCAGACGGTGATAGACCCTCAGAGTCCGCCTCGCGGGATTATATTGAAAAGGATGAAGTTCCACTCTCCCCAGCCGATACCCGCGGCTGATCACCGGCTTGCCTAGCGTCACCTCTTCGGACGGCAGCCACCGATCCTCCTGGTAAGAGACATCGTCATAGACCGTCTCAAAAACAACCAATCCGTCGGGGCTTTCCAAAATCTCCGGCTGCATCGGAGCGATGTCGTAGTTCTCGAATTCGATGTATTCGGCGTCCACAATTTGCCAGCGCCAGCCGGCGCGATCCGGCAGCAAAACGAGACGGCTGATCACCGGTAATTCAGGCTTCCCGAGTTCGCCCCAACTGCCGCAACCTTCGAAACGAAGTCTCTGAAACGCTCGTCCCTCCACCTGCACGACTTCGGATTCGAAAGAAGGCAGATCCAGATGTAGGCGCAGCCCGTCTGCGCGGACGCCTTCGACCGCCACAACGGGATCGCCGCTGCCGCGGACATTTACCGGCGCGCCGTATCCTGCTCCCAATCCTATGCTGAAAATCTCCATCCCCGTCAACAGCAGTGCGATCTTCCTCATGACATCACCTCTTTTTCCCCTCGAAGTCAGCTGCTCAACGCACGAATTGCGTGAAACGGTCTGGTTTTCTTTGAAAATAACAAATCTTTCGAGCAAAGTCAAGCAAAAAGAAAAATCAGACGAACATCTCGCTTTCCTCCGATCGTGGTTTGAACAGCTGTTTTGGAAGATCAGACCCCTCTACATTTGAAAAGAAATGTTTGCCTGCCGGAAAAAAAACACCTATATTTGCAGAGGTAAAAAACAGCGCATCCTAATTCGCTCTTTTGAAATGTCTGTGCTTGTTACGACACCTTTGGATTGAAGTAAAAGTAGCCGAAAATGCCGTACCGGCATGGTTGTATAGAGAATTTCGTCTTCTTACATTTCTAATGCCCTGATACCTGCCTCGTAGCTGTCCATGATGACGATCAGGTTATCGGCAAAGCAGCGACGACGGACTCCTCCGCCGCTCCTCGCTGCAAATCCGCCCCGGTAGAATCAGGGAGCGGGGCGGAAGACCCGATCGGCGGCGCAGGAGACTGAATCGCCGAGGGTCGGCTGTCTGGTCCTATCAGTACATAACCGACCGAAGTTTTTACTCAGCTTCGGAGTGCATCAGAAGCGGAGCGAATCCGCTCCACTTGGTAAGAATGGTTTTGTGATTTATGATTCATCTCGCGAAAGCACCGGACGGCGGATCGAACGATGCGGTCACCGTTGGGAAAAAAACCGACGAAGAGCTGATCGCTCTGGTGCGGGCTTTTCAGTACTTCAACCGCAGCACGACGACGCTGAATCAGGCCTATCAGCGCCTCGAACGCGCGGCGGAAGAACTATCGAAAGAACTGGATGAAACCAACCGCCGCCTCCAAGATAAGAACCGCGAACTGGACCGCGTCAACCGCTACCTCGAAGACGTCCTCGCCTCCATCGGTTCCGGAGTCATCGCCACCGATCTGGAAGGCCGCATCACGATCTTCAACCGGACTGCGGAAGAATTAACCGGCTATCAGGCGCCGGAAGTCATCGGGAAAAATTATCACGATCTGTTCGCCGGCGACCTTGGATACCAGGCGCCTCTGGTGCAGACCCTCGTCAGCGGCGCGCCGCGGATGGGCTTGGAACGCGAACTGCCTCTGAAAAACGGCAAAACCGCCGCGGTGAAGAGCTCCTCCTTCTGGGTGACCTCCTCGAGCGGAGAGAAAATCGGGGTCATCGAAACGCTGGAGGATGTCTCCCAGCTCCGGGACCTGGAACGCCGGGTATTACAGCAAAAAACGCTGGCGGCGCTGGGCGAAATGGCGGCTCAGGTGGCGCATGAACTGCGCAACCCTCTGGCGGGAGTCAAAGGCTTCGCCGGCCTCCTGGCGGAAGATCTGCCGGAAGATCATCCCGGCAGGCGGCTGGTGAACCGCATCATCGAAGGCGTGAATTCGCTCGACCGCATCGCCTCCAATCTGCTGATGCTGACTCAGGACTGCAAAGGCGAGTTCATCCGCCAGCCGCTCGAACCCATCTTCGAACAGGCGATAGAATTGATCGAAGCGGGCGCACAGGGAGGATTTCGGATTCACCGAGATTTTCCCCCCAATGCCTATCCGGTCAAAGTGGACGGGGAGAAGATCAAGCAGCTTCTGCTCAATCTGCTGAAAAATGCGGCGGAGGCTTGTTCGGGAAGCGGCGAGGCGGTCGTCGGCTATCGCTGCAATCCCCTGCTGAACGAACTGAGCATTTTCGTTCGGGATTTCGGCCCGGGCGTGCCGCCGGATGTGCGGGATAAGATCTTCAATCCTTTCTTTACAACTCATGCGCAGGGCACTGGTTTAGGACTGCCCATCGTAAAAAAAATCGCGGAATTGCATCGGGGGAAGGTCGAATTCGACGCGCCGGAAGACGGAGGCGCGCGTTTCACCGTCATTCTCCCCATCATCTGATCCATCAACCTCATCATCGCAAATGTCGGGGGAACCGTGGGATCATCCAAACCGAAGGAAAAAATTCTCGTTGTTGATGATGAAGTCCTCGTACGCGATTTTTTGCAGGAGGCGTTGACGCGCCGCTCTTTCCAGGTGATCGTCGCCGAAGACGGCAAGAAGGCGAAGGAAATCCTGAAAGAACAGACTTTCGACCTGGTCCTGACCGACCTGAAAATGCCCGGCATCACCGGCCTCGAACTCCTCCGTTTCATCAAATCCCACCAGCCCGACACCCAGGTCATCATGATGACCGCCTACGGCACCATCGAAAATGCGGTGGAAGCGATGCGCCTGGGCGCCTTCGACTATGTAACGAAACCGTTCACCTCGGGCGAACTGGAGATGGTCATTGACAAAGCCTTCGAACACCGCAGGCTCATCAATGAAAATCGAAATTTGCGCGAAGAGTTGTGCGATAAATACGGATTCAGCGCCATTATCGGCGCGTCCGATGCGATGAAAGAAGTGTTCGAATTGATGCGCGTGGTGGCGCCCAACCATTCGACGATCTTGATCGAAGGTGAATCCGGAACCGGCAAAGAGCTGGTGGCGCGGGCGATCCACTATAATTCCGGACGCAGAGACAAACCCTTCATCAAAATCAACTGCGCCGCGCTGCCGGAAGGCTTGATCGAATCCGAGCTGTTCGGGCATGAAAAAGGTGCCTACACTCACGCCTTCACCCGCAGCCGCGGCAAGTTCGAACAGGCGGACGGAGGCACCATCCTCTTCGACGAAATTGGCGAAATGGCGCCCGGCTTGCAAGCCAAACTGCTGCGCGTCCTGCAGGAACGGGAATTCGAACGCATCGGCGGCAACGAAACCATCCAGGTGGACGTGCGCGTTCTCGCCACCACCAACCGCAACCTCGAAGAAGAAGTCGAAAAGGGGCGCTTCCGCAAAGATCTGTTCTACCGTCTCAACGTGATCTCCATCCACCTGCCCCCGCTCTCCCGCCGCCGCGACGACATCCCTCTGCTGGCGTATCATTTCCTGCGCCAGTACAGCCGGGAATACGGCAAGAATATCGAAGGCATCTCGGAAGAAGCCATGCTGCATCTATGTCGCTGCGATTGGCCCGGCAACGTCCGCGAACTGGCGAATCGCATCGAGAGAGCCGTCGTCCTCTGCCGCGGCAACACCCTCGAAATGTCCGATTTCTACGTAGGAGGCAAATCCCGATCCGGCAGCCTGAATGATTTCCCCCAAGTCCCGGGCGCCACTCTGCGGGACATCGAAAAATGGCTCATCCTGAAGACTCTCCAGGCGCAGAAGCAGAACCGCACCAAGACCGCCGAAATCCTGGACATCTCCATCCGCACCCTGAGGAATAAAATCAAGGAGTATCGCGAAATAGACGGCGAGGATATTCATTGATGCGACCCTGATCCGACACGCTGCCTTCCCGGCATCCGCGCCGGGTCAAAATTGCCGCAGCCCCCGGACGTTATTTTCCCCTTCATGGGGAATTCTTTTTTGCTGAAACCCAAAATCGTGCGAAAATTATGCTTAAAACCTCCTTGTGCTGTATGGCACAAAGATTGCTTTTTGTCGGATTGCATAGACTTTCTCGCTTTAGAAACCGCTTCGAAAAGAGGAAACGATGCTGAAAGACATCCTCTTCGGCAGAACGGCGGTGCCCTGGCTGGCAAAAGGAATGGACGCCATGGCGAACCGCCAGAAGGCGGTGGCGGACAACATCGCCAACGCGCAGAGCCCCGGCTATAAGCGCAAGGTCGTGGCTTTCGAAGAGAAACTGCAAAATGTGCTGAAATCTCAGGAGCGCGAAAGGCTCGTCCGCACCGATCCGCGGCATCTGAAGCCGCAGATCCCCTGGTCCCGGTTAAATCCCGTCTTCCGCGACGCGGACGATCGCAAAGATGGCTCCGGTGCCGAAGAAGTGATCATCGAACGCGAGATGAGCGACCTGGCGCAAACCCAGTTGAAATTCGAAGCCGAAGTCAAGCTGACGCACACCCAGCTCGAAATGCTGAAAATGGCGATCCGGGGAACGCGGTGATGTGGCTATGGATCCGGATAAGCCATTCCCTAAAATGCCCGACGATTTGAGGGAAATATGCCGATAAAATCGCTCTTCTCTTCTATGGACATCTCCGCTTCCGGCTTGACGGCGAACCGCCGCTGGATGGACGCCATCGCGGAGAATTTAGCCAACGCTCAGACCACCCGAACCGCAGAAGGCGGACCTTACAAACGCAAGGTGACCAGCTTTCGCGAAGTGATCCAGAGCCTCCGCGAACGCCGTCCTCCGGCCGAACATAAGCTGGAGATCGAGGTCACCCACAATCGCCATCTGTCGCCCACCATTGCCGGGTCTCGAACTGATCAAGCCTCTATGGTGGATGCGCAGATCGAACAGCGATCGGACGAACCACGCTGGGTGTACGACCCTCACCATCCGGATGCCAACGAGGAAGGATATGTGGCTTACCCTCAGGTCGAGGTCGTTCAGGAAATGGTGGATTTGATCAGCGCTTCGCGATCCTACGAAGCGAACGTCACCGCTCTGAACACCGCCAAAGCGATGAACAAAAAAGCGCTGGAAATCTAAAAGTCCAAAATCGGAGATCCGCAATGGAGGAAATCCGCCGAATTCAATCCATCCTGCAGCAGCAGGCTCCACCCCAGAGCACCGAGAAACGACAAGGCGAAGGCGCCTCATTCCAGGAAACGCTGAAAAACATCATCCAGGACGTGGACGCCCTGCAGAAAAATGCGGACGAAACCACTCAGAAATTGCTCTCGGGCGAACTGGAAAATATCCACCAGGTGATGCTGGCGATGGAAGAAGCCAACACCAGCTTTCAGTTGATGATGGAAATGCGCAACAAAATCCTCGAAGCCTATCGGGAAGTCATGCGCATGCAGGCATAGATCGGTGAATCGCTATATCGTTGAGAACCTGATATGAATCCGTCTTTGAAAGACCTTCCCGGACAGTTCAAAGATCTCTTCGACCGCCTCACCTTCTCCCAGAAAATCAGTCTGGCGGTCGTGACGGTCGTGACCGTGGCGGCGATCGTCGCCCTCTTAGCCTGGGCGAACCGCCCGCAATATACCATCTTATTCACCGACTTGAGCAGTTCGGACGCCGCTAAAATCCGCGACAACCTGCAGGATGACAAAGTCCCATACAAACTGGAAAGCGGCGGTTCCACCATCCTCGTACCGACGGACCGCGTGTATGACCTGCGTCTGAAGCTGGCAGCGCAAGGAATTCCTTCGCAGCCCGGCGTGGGATACGAGATCTTCGACCGCACCAACCTCGGAATGTCCGATTTCGTCCAAAAGCTGAATTACCGCCGCGCTCTGGAAGGAGAATTGGGGCGCACGATCACCAGCATCGCGGAAGTTGAACAGGCTCGCGTGCATCTGGTGATGCCCGAGCGCGCCCTCTTCAAAGACGACGAAAAACAGCCCACCGCTTCCGTCGTCTTGAAAATGAACGGCAGATCCCGCTTAAGCGAGGATCAGGTGCGCGGCATCGCCACCCTGGTCGCCCGCTCCGTGGAAGGTTTGGATCCGGAAAACGTAACCATCCTCGATTCGTTCGGCAACCTCCTCTCCGGTCTGCGCGACACCCACTCTTCCGTCGGGCTTTCCGCCACGCAGCTTGAACTGCAGCACAAAGTCGAATCCTACCTCGCCGCGAAAGCCCAGACGATGCTCGACGGGGTCCTGAGCCCGGGTCGGTCCATCGTCCGCGTCAACGCCGAACTCGACTTCCAACAGATCGAACGCACGCGGGAAATCTATGACCCGGAAAGCGCCGTCGTGCGTTCCGAAGAACGCATGGAATCCACCGGCGACGACGGCGGCGGGACCCCTACCCGCGAAGAGAACACTCTTTCCAACTACGAAATCAACAAGACCGTGGAGCATCTGGTCAACTCCGGCGGCAGCATCGCCCGGCTCTCCGCGGCGGTGATCGTGGACGGCAATTACCGCGAAGCCGCCGACGGAACGATGGAATACTCGCCTCGCCCCCCCGAGGAAATGACCGCTTTGGCGAATATGGTGCGCGGCGCCCTAGGCGTCCGGGACGAACGCGGCGACGTGCTGGAGATCACCAACATCGCCTTCAACAAAGAGAGTTTCAGCCGCAAGGATGAGACCTGGAAGGTCGCTGAACAGAAAGACCTGATCGTCACGCTTCTGCCGAAGATCATCCTGGGCGTCGTGCTGCTGGTGTTACTCTTTATGATCCGAGGGTTCCTGAAACACAATCTGCGCGTCACCCGCAGCCTGTTGGAGCCGGCTCGCAGCGCTCTGCCGACCGGAGCGACTCACCAGCAGCTCCTGCCCGCCTTCGCCGGAACGGCGGAGATGCCGGTGAAACAATTCCCCAAACCGGTGCCTCTGGAAGAAGAAATTTCCGAGGAAGCTCGGGAAGTCGCCATGCGCAAAGAACAGATCATGGAATTCGCGAAAAATAAACCCGAAATCGCCACCATGCTGCTGAAAACCTGGCTGGCGGAACGGTGAAGTCGCGGTGCCCTTGCTGGATCGCGTAACATTATCCCTGTAGAACGGCGCTTTTTCGGATCTCATATATGGCTACTAAACTGACCGGAATGAACATCGGTGACCTGGACGGCAAGCAGAAAGCGGCGGTCTTCGTGTTGGCGGTGGGCCCAGAAGCATCCGCCAACCTGTTCAAGCACCTATCGGAAGAAGAGATCGAACTCTTGACGACTCAGGTGGCGAACCTGCAAAATGTGAGCTCCACATTGATGCAGGAGGTCTTGGATGAATATCACACAATGATCCGGGCGCAGGAGTACATCGCCAGCGGCGGCATCGAATACGCGAAACAGGTTCTGGAAAAAGCGTTGGGCGAAAGCAAAGCCATGGAAATCATCCGCAAGGTGCAGATGTCCCTGCAGGTGAAGGGCTTCAACATTCTGCAGGAAGTGGACCCCAATCAGTTGATGGCGTTCCTGCAGAAAGAACATCCGCAGACCATCGCCCTGGTGATGACCCAGCTGAATCCGGTGCAGGCGGCGACGGTGCTGGCGGATCTGCCCCCGCCGATGCAAGTGGACGTGATCTATCGGCTGTCGCAGATGGAACGGGTCTCGCCGGAAACCATCAGCGCCGTGGAAAAAGTCCTCGAATCCCGAATTGACTTCTCGCAGGGAGGGCACAAATTGGGCGGCATCAAAGCCTCCGCGGAAATTCTCAACCTGGTCGGCCAGAGGTATGAAAAGCACATCTTGAACGGCATCGCCAAAGAAAATCCGGAACTGGCGACGGAAATCAAGAACCTGATGTTCGTGTTCGAAGATATCATCGGACTGGACGACCGCTCCATCCAGAAGATCCTGAAAGAAGTGGATCATAAAGAACTGGCGCTGGCTCTGAAAACCGTATCCGATGAACTGAAAAACAAGATTATGTCCAATATGTCGAAACGGGCGGCGGATCTGGTGCTCGAAGAACTGAAATATATGGGACCTGTGCGTCTGCGGGAAGTGGAAGAAGTGCAGCAAAAAATCATTGACATCATCCGGCGGCTGGAAGACGAAGGCCAGCTCGTCATCGCCACCAACGAAGATCAGATGGTGTAAGGGGGGGGATGGCTTGCCTCCGCGATCTTTGCATCTTTGCATCTTATGAAGACTGGGAGAATTCCGGAAAAACTGCGCACTATCCCGCGCGCTCAGACGCTGCGGGTCGGCTCCTACAAGCTGCTGGACGGCGCCGGCGACGCGGTGGTGATCAAACCGCAGGAAACCCGCCGGAAAAAAGGAGCGGACCTGAACGACACCGACTGGTTCCTCGCCCTGGTGGACGCCGTCGCGGAAGAAGCGGAAAATGCCTACTACACCGGCTTGAACGACGGTTTTCTCCTCGGTCTGGATCGCGGTCGCAAAGAGGCAATGCAAGCCGCGCAGCACTTTCGCGGCACCCTGAAGCAAATGGAAAAGGATCTCGCGGAATTCTACACCGGCGTCGAACGCTGGTCTGTGAAATTAGCCATGAATATCGCGGAAAAAGTCATCGGACAGGTCGCCGAACAGCAGCAGGATCTGGTGCGGTTGACCGTGCAAAAGGCGCTGCAGGAAACCGCGGATAAGACCCGCATTCTAATTCGCGTGCACCCCTCCGATTATCAGATTCTGAAGGAAATCCGCTCGGAAATCACCGCGCTTTCCGAAGGAATCGAGCATTTCAAGATCGAAGCGGACGGATCCGTGACGCCGGGCAGCTGCAAAATCGAAACCCCGTCCGGCTTGCTGGACGCGGACTTCACGACGCAACTCAGTGAACTGCGCCGCGCCTTGATCTTAAAAGAGGAAGCCGTGCGATGAATCCGGCGAAATACAATCCCGCCGCGGCGATCTTCCATCCAGCCTGGGATCCGCTCCCGCAGGCTTCCGGTTGCGAACGGAGTCTGGCGTCGCGTTATCGCCCTTATTTCGATCGGCTGCAAGCGTGCAATCCTCTGGTGCATCTGGGCCGCGTCGAAGAGATCATCGGGCTGGTCGTCAGTTCCATCGGTCCGCCCGTGGCGGTTGGCGAAATCTGCCGCATCATCCCCCCCGTCGGCGAAGTCATTCCGGCGGAAGTCGTCGGCTTCCGAGGCAACCGCGTCCTGCTGATGCCTCTTGGCGACCTGGAAGGGATCGCCCCGGGCTTTCTGGTCAAAGCCGAACGCGAACCCTTCCGAGTGCCGGTGGGGATGGGACTGCTGGGCAGAGTCTTGGACGGTTTGGGGCGCCCCATAGACCGAAAAGGCCCCCTGCAGGCGGACGGGACCCGTCCGGCTTCGGGCACCCCGCCCAAACCGCTGGAGAGAAAGCGCATCAGTGAACCGCTCTACACCGGCATCCGAGCGATTGACTCGCTCTTGACCTGCGGCAAAGGGCAGAGGATGGGAATCTTCTCCGGTTCCGGCATCGGGAAATCCGTCCTGCTGGGGATGATCGCCCGCAACACTTCAGCCCAGGTCAACGTCATCGCTCTGGTGGGCGAACGAGGCCGCGAAGTCCGGGAATTCATCGAAAGGGATCTGGGGAAAGAAGGCTTGGCGCGTTCCGTCGTGGTCGCCGTCACTTCGGATCAGCCTTCCTTAATCCGCATCAAAGGAGCGCAGATCGCCACCGCCATCGCCGAAGACTTCCGGGACCGCGGCTTCGATGTGCTTCTGATGATGGACTCCGTCACCCGGCTGGCACTGGCGCAGCGGGAAATCGGGCTGGCGATCGGCGAGCCTCCCGCCACCCGCGGATACACCCCTTCCGTCTTCGCGCTGCTGCCCCGCCTGCTGGAACGATCGGGTCCAGCGGCGGTCGGCAGCATCACCGGCATCTATACGGTGCTGGTGGAAGGCGACGATATGAACGAGCCCGTGGCGGACAGCGTGCGCTCTATTTTGGACGGTCACATCGTCCTTTCGCGAAAACTGGCGGCGCGTGGTCAATATCCCGCGGTGGACGCCCTCCAATCCATCAGCCGGTTGATGATCCACGTGGTGGATGATGCTCAGCAGCAAGCCGCCGCCCGCATCCTCGAAATTCTGGCGGTCTATCGCGACGCCGAAGACCTGATCAACATCGGCGCCTACGTGAAAGGATCCAATCCGAAAATTGATCTAGCTCTGAAAAAAATAGACGCTATCCTCGATTTTTTAAAGCAAGGTATCAACGATAAGGGGAATCCCGCGGCGACTCGTCAACGCCTGCTGGAACTGGCCGCATGAGGAAATTTGACTTTCGCCTGGATCGCATCATCGAGGTGCGAGACGTGAAAAAGAGAGAATGCCAGCGCGAACTGGCGAAATCCCAACGAGAATTATTGCGCGAAGAAGAGCTCCTCCAGCAAGCTCAGGCTCAATCCGAGGCGAGCCGCGAAGGTCTGCGGCAGGCTTTGAAGAAAACGGTGCGAGCCGGACTGCTTGCCGCGCTGGACGGCTGGCGCAAAAAACAGGAGGCGCAGGTCCTGAACCAAACTCAGCGGACCTTGGCACAGCGGCGGGAGATGGAACAACGGCGCTGCGACCTGGTCAAAGCCGACCAGGAGAAAAAAATCCTGGACCGTTTGAAGGAGCACGCCCTGGAAGACTATCAGGCGGAATGCCGAAGGGAAGAGCAAGCGTTCCTGGATGAATTGGGTTGCCGCATCGGCAGGATCTATCGGCGCAAGCCGTAACCTCCGGTTCTGCGGCGTAACTTCATCTTTCCAAGTATGGAATTTCGCT
>CAZUTK010000078.1:0-12738 GCA_964623265.1 uncultured bacterium
AAATAGACATTCAACCCGGCTACGGACATCAGAGTGTTCACCAATCCATAGCCGAGCGTATGCGCCGGTCCCCAATTGACCTCTCCCAAACCGAAACCCGTCCCGCCCCAGGTCAGCTCGTAACCGGTTTTCAAAGGCGATCCCGTCGTGATCCAATTCTGGAGCGGATACAGCGAAAAAGACAGCACGAATCCCAGGATGTAAAGAAAAAACTTATGCTCGTTCGCTTTGATTTTCCAGCTCAGGGCACCGAGCAGGTAGATGCCACCCACCGCCGCGAAGATGGCGCCTTCCAGAGGCCGCGTTGCCGCGCAATATCCGAAAGAGAGCCCGGCGAGAAACAGCCAAGCCGTGCAACCGTTGTCCCCCTTTTTCAATGCCAGCCAGCCCAAGAGCGAAGCTGCCAGCGCCGTGGTATGGTTCATATATTCTGAAGACATAAAGATGACGTAAGGAGATAATGCCATCAGCCAGGCTCCCCAGCATGCGATGGAGTCCTTCCGAAGATTTTCATCCGAAACGGATAGAGACTTCAACAAATAGTAAAAAAGGACGACTGCTAAGAATCCGAGCAACGGATTGACTAAATAAGGTGCGCCCGCCAGCACTCCAAATAACAGCGCCAGGGGGTGGCCGGGAGGATACTGGGAAAACCAGCGCGGGGAATCCACCATAAACCCGAAGAAAAAAAATTCTTTCGGTGTGAAGGGTTCGCTGGTGATTTCTCCGCCGGCGAAAATCCGAGCCTGCAGCAGCTGCGCGATGGAGTCTTCCACATGCGGAATCCGCTCGAAGCACAGGTTCGAAAAACACACCGCGGCGATGAAGAGAATCGCCGCCGGCAGCCAGGGATGCGCCCTGTTCCAGTACTTGCCGAAAGAGTTGAAGAAACTCGTTTCCCTCCGGCTGGTCCAGCGCAGTTGCGAAAACCAGGCGGCTAAAACCAACAGCGAGACAATGCAGTTAAAATAGGATATGCCGATCAGAGCGATGATGAACCAGGCGGATCCGCCGAACCGAAGCCAGAACAGCGGAATGAAAGTAACGATAAAAAGAGCGATGACAAAAGCAGTGCGGAACGGTTTGCGCGAAAAATCGGCGAAGACCCACCAGGGAATCCGCAGACTCAGCCAGATGGCGAGTAGCGCCGCCAATGCGATCAAAACAAGAAACAGCGTATGCCCCTGATACAGCGAATGCGGATCGAGGGTCGGAAGCACTTCTTCAATCTGCGCGAAATGCAAATTGAGGTTATTCCAGAGGAAGAGCCCGATGATCAGACAGAAAACCGCGGCGGCAAGTCGAGGAAAAGTGTAGAGGGGTTTCGCCATCTCAGTTCCTGACATCCGATAAAAGATAGCACAAATGCGGGGTACAAACAAGCAAAAGGGCGAGGATCACGCAATCCAGGGGAAATGATGCTTATGCTGTCTTCGCGAGTTCCCTTGCGAGTTTCAGAATTTCATCTACGGATTGATCTCTCATGCAGCGGAAATGCCCCAAGGGACATTTCGAGTAACCCAGATGCGAACAGGGCCGGCAATACAGCTCTTTTTGCGCGATGCGATGCGGGATCCGGAAGGGCGAAAAGCCGAATTGCGGCACTGTCGAACCGAAGATATCCACGACCGGCGTGCCGACAGCTGCCGCCATATGAGCCGGTCCGGCATCATGCGTGATCGCCAGCCGACAGAGGGAAAGCCCCGCACCGGATTGTGTGAGGCTGAGCTTTCCGCAGAAATTCAGCATCCGTTCCGGATGCAAGCGAGACAGGTATTCCCCGGCTTCAGAATCCTCAAATCCGCCGAACACCCAGAGGGCGGGTTCACCTGCGTCCAGAAGTCGCTTGCCCAGTTCGCGCCATTTTTCGAGTGGCCAGCGTTTCGTAAAATGCGACGCGCCGGGGCAGAGCGCAATCGGTGCCGGATCCGGAATGGCTTCCAAGCCGAAATTAGTCAGAAACGAGTTTCGGTGCGTTGTCGCGGCGAACCATTCCAGACCTCCACCGTCATCCTGAACACCCAGTTTCGCCAAAGCACGCATATAAGCGATGGGTACGCTGAATTCCTCCCGATAGATATTCCTCTTCAATCGAACCAGCACCCAACGCTGCAAGCGCTTCTTGCGATATCGAAGAATCCACTCTGCACGGAGGCGCCTCCGAAGATAAAAGCTGCGCAGCCCGGTGTGCAGATCAATTACGACGTCATAACGCCCCCGCAGCTCAACAGCCATCTTACGCAAAGCCGCAGAATCGCCATGATCGGGGAAGAGAATCAAATTCGAGAGATGCGGATTCCCTTCGAGCAATTCGCGGTATTGAGCTCGGATCAACACGTCAATCCGAGCTTCCGGATAGGCTCGGCGCAGGCAGCGGATGGCGGGAGTGGTGAGCAGGATGTCGCCCAGAGAACTCAGGCGGATGATTAAAAAGGTGTGGAAGTCCTTGCGCGGCAAGTTATCAAGTCTCAATAAGCGCCCTTTCCGACGATCGCCCCGATGATCGTGCGCAGAATGATGACCAGGTCGAGCAGCGGCGAGGCGTTTTCAACGTAATAGAGGTCGTATTCGATGTTCTCGTGGATCTGTTTGGCGCGGTCGGCGGAAATCTGCCATAATCCTGTGATTCCGGGCTTCACCTTCAATCGTTCTCGCTGGATTTCGTTGTAGGTGTCCACGATGAAGGGCATTTCGGGGCGCGGTCCTACGATGGACATATCCCCTTTGATGACGTTGAACAACTGCGGCAATTCGTCCAGGCTCGTGCGGCGAAGAATCCGTCCGACGGGAGTGATTCTCGGATCTTTTCCGCTTTCCGGGGTCAAAGCATATTTGGGGGTGTTGACGTACATCGAGCGGAACTTATACATCGTGAACTTCTTTCCGTTCAAGCCCACTCGTTCCTGCCGGAATAAAATCGGACCCGGGGAACTCCACTTCACGGCGATGGCGATTAAGATCATCACAGGGCTCAGGATGAGCAGATTAGCACCGGCGATCGAGAGATCCATCACCCGCTTGATGACGTTGTTCAACGGGGTCACGCGCTGTTCTTTCACGGTGAGAAGCGGAACGCCGTCGAGGGAGCGGACGGCGATGTGCTGCAATTTGTAATCGAACAGGTTGGGGATGAAATTGAACTTCAAATCAATTTGTTCGCAATAGCGGATGATTTCGGCGATCCTCGTCTGCGAAACGGAAGGCAATGAGATGAACAGCTCATCCGCGTTGTGCTCCGTGGCGGCGTCCAGCAGCTGATCGAAACCCCCGAAGACGGGCAAAGCGAACTTCACCTGATCGGAGCTCGATTTGATGATCTTTCCCCAAAGTTTGGGATTGTCATCCAGGAAGCCCACCGGCAAGGTGCCGAGACGGGGCGATCGCACGAACCTCTCGACCAACATGCGTCCCGCCTCGCCGGCTCCATAGACCAGCGCGCGCTTGACTCCGATCCCTTTGACGTGGAGTTTCTGGAAAATCTTATAGAAAATATATCTTTCAATGTTCAGAAATACGAACAGGAAGATCAGTGAATACGTAACGATGAGGCGGGAGTAGGTTATATCCTTGATGTAGAAGGATGCCGTGAAGAGGATCACCGCCGCGTAGATCACCGCTTTGAAGATCCCCTTGACTTCTTCGATGTTCATGATGGACATCGTGCGGCGGTACAGCCCCATTCTTTCGAAGATCAGCAGGAGGATGATGATGGTCAGAACGGTCAGCCGCAGGTACATATCGAGAGGCTGCTGGCCTCTGCCCAGCCCGAAATTTTCCAGCAACCAGTGATAGAACCAGTATCCCGACAGCATGGAAGCGGCGATCACGAGGATGTCGCCCGCCACCTGAAAGCCGAACATCAGGCGGCCGATGATATGCCGAAGAGATTTTGTTCGCACTTCGGAAACGGCGGCAGCTCCGTTGGCGGCGCCGTTGCCGTTTCGTCTCAAACTGATGGATTCCGCGTTAGCCACGACTCAATACCTCCTCTGCGGATACGTCTATAACAGGAAGGGATGGGTCGGTTCGCACTGGCTCAAGAGGTATTTCCCTTTCGAGGCGTTCTGCTATGGCTGAGATTTCTTGATTTTCTAAAATCAATTGGTATAAGAGCTCGTACCGATCCGTCACGCGATCCCAGGAATACTTGGAACGCACGCGATCTTCCGCCGCCATTTTCAACGCCAGCACAGCTTCGGGATGATCAATCAAGTCTTGCAATTGCACGGCGAGATCCTGCTCATCGCGGCGATGATCGAAAGTGCGTCCGCTGGAGCCGATCACTTCCAGATTGGCGGGGGTATTCCGAACTAAAACGGCATTGCCGAAAGCCATCTGATCCAGCAGCACCGGCCGGGTTCCGTCCACGCCGCTGGCTAAGACGAACAGATAGGCGTGGCTGGAAATTTCCTGATACTCCTCGCCAAACAAGAAGCCGGTGAAAATCACCCGCCGATTCGCTGCCGCCTTCAAGGCGGCTTTGTACTCATCCGAATAGGGCGCATCCCCCACGATGACCAGCTTCATATCCGTTTCGACCCGAGCGAAGGCGCGGATCAAGGTGTGAGCGCAGTTTTCCGGCACCAGTCTGCCGACGAAGAGGATATACTTTCCCGGTTGAAGGTGAAATCGTTCCAGGACGTCGGTGCCTTCGTGCCGCCGGATATTCGCTCCGTACGGGATAAACAGCGTCTGAACGCGGTATAACTCCTGATAGCGGCGTTCGATCACCCTGGCATCGGCGATGATGACGTTCGCGGTGACGACGGCGGCGCGTTCGCACAGGCGCAGATAGAAGCGGGCAAATTTTCCCCATTTGTCCCGCTGCCAATCGGCACCGTCCACATTCAACAGCACCTTGGCGCCCAGCATGCGGGGCAGAAACGCCAGCGGAGCATTCCCGACGCCGCAGATATAGACGATATCATAATGCTGAAACAGCGCGTGGATGCAGCTGAGTAAGGTGTGCAGGATCGTTTCGAAATGCTTCGTCGGCAGCGTCGGTAGGCGCACCAGACGCACCCCTAAGTATTCGCTTCCTCGGTAATGAATGTGCGTGCTGCGATTGTACACAGTGACGTTATGTCCGCGCTGAACCAAGCGCTTCGCAAGCTGCTCAACGAACGTTTCAAACCCAGAGTAGGATGCGGGAATCCCCCTGACTCCCATAAACGCGATTCTCATGCAGCCGTCCCGATCTTACGATTTTCCCCCCCCCTTACAACATACAGGGAGAATCAGCGCAATTTCCACCACAATTTGAATAATTCTTTGAAGGCACGCAAGATCACCAAGGGGTTTGCGCCCGTCTGCGATCCAAACCGCCTGGGATAATGGTGCACCCCTACTTCAGCGATGGTGAAACCCGCTTTGCGCGCGCGGGCGAAGACTTCCGCATCAATCAGCGCGCCTTCGGATTCAATTTCGATCTTTTCGATGACTTCGCGGCGAAAAAGCTTGAATGCGCAATTCACATCCCGGACCGGCAGACGGAACAGCAAGCGGGTCAGAGTCGTCCACCCGAATGAATTGATTTTACGCAGCAGCGGATCGCTGCGTTTGATGCGAAAGCCGGTGACGACATCGTAGCGGTCAATTAAATCCCAGAGCTTGCGGATCTCCTGCAAGTCGAATTGCAAATCGCCGTCCGTATAGAAGATCGTATCCTTGGTCGCTCCTCGATAGCCGCTGGTCAACGCCGCGCCGTAGCCTCGATTGCGGGGGTGATGGATGACGCGGACGTGCTCGTCTTCCTGCGCCAACCGGTCCGCAATTTCGCCGGTCTTATCCTGAGATCCGTCATTGACGATGATGATCTCGTAATCGTCCGTGATGCTTTTCGCAGCGGCGATCGCTTCCCTTGTGGAGCGTTCGACGTTGGCTTCTTCGTTGTAGCAAGGGAAAAAAATCGTTAAACTTCGCTGGGACATAGGCGCATCAATGGCTTATTTCGGTGAACTGCGATTCTATGGTCTGAGATTCGGTTTCCGGGATTTTGAGAAACCCGCTTAGATAATTCCTGATATCGCTGTTGAAACGCTCCTTCGAGAAATGCTGCAAAAGGCGCGCGCGCCCTTCAAGACCCATACGCCTACGCATTGCGGCGTCGTCCGCCAGTTCGAGCAGCGCTTCTGAAAAAGCACTTGCATCCTGATGAGGTGCCAAAAGACCGGTGTCACCGTGCAGGACCATCTCCAGAGCGCCGCCGTGCGCCGTCGCCACCACGGGGCGTTCCGCCGCCATCGCTTCCAGGATCACCGTCGGCAACGGATCCGGCGAAGTGGAAGGCAGCACGAACACATCCAGAGCTCTCATGACCTGCGGAATATCCGTTCTGTGCGGCAGAACTTTGCATCGGTCCCGCAAACCCAGGCGGCGTATCTGTTCGTGCAATTCCTCGACCAGATATTCATATCCCGGAAACGTCCCGCCGACAATGACGAAGCGGGCGCGGGGACAGACATCCGCCACAAGCCGCGCGGCTTCTACAAAATAGGATTGTCCTTTCCAGGGGTGAATGCGCCCGATCACTCCGTAGAGGACGTTTTCCGGGCCGGCGCCCAGTTCCCGACGCATTGCCGCGAGATCTCCGCCGGGATCAAAATTAGTAGCATCTATGCCGTTATGGATGACTTCGACAGGCGGATCGCCGGAACGTTCATAGCGCAGAAGCTGTTCCCGCACGGCTTGGGATACCGCAAGCACACCGCGTGAGTTCTTCAACACTATTCTGGCGATCAACTTCGCCATCCAGGGCGGGTCGGTGATGATTTCGTGGATATGATACAGATGCGGGATCCGGCATTGCTTCGCCGCTCGGGCTCCCGCCAGAACCGCAGCCGTATTCGAATAGACTAGACGCACGTTCTCCCTGCGGATGATCTTCTCCAGTGCGGCGGTATCACGCAGGAGATTCCAGAAGAAGCGCGGCAATTTGTGCGGTTTGAAGTGGATGCGGCGCAGAACGCTCTCGCGTGTGATGACCACCCGCACACCTTCGGCGCGCAGCCGATCGGCCAGCACTCCTTCGCCGGGCAGAGCGACGATCGGTTCGACTTGATCCTTGACCGCAAGCACCACCTGCAGAAGGATGAAGTCCGCCCCGTACAATTCTGAGTTGGAATGGACGAAGAGAACGGCTGGTTTCAAGACCCTTCCTTTCGTTGCATCAAGATCATATCTTGATATGCGATGCCGTCTTTTCTTCCCGACCAGTTACCGTAAATGATCGGCTTCTTCAGTATCAGATTGCGGCGCTCCATAAGGTCTAAAACGTACGATTCTCGATATGCCACGGCGCTTTCGGGGCTGTTCTGATACACGTATCGCCAGTTTTCATCGCCGAATGCGAAATGCAGCTTGTTGCGCCCCTCGATTGCCAGCGCTTCCTGTTGTCGGTTCAGCAAGAAGAAGGTGGCGAGACAGCGCCCGCGGTCGGAAAGGAGTCGCGCGATCTCGCTCAAATAACGATCCACCTCCTTTGGGCGCATATGGGTGAAGACGGACTTTAGAATGATCAAATCGAAAGAACGGTCGTCAAAGGGGAATCGAAACCGATCCGCGGGATATTCACCGGAGGGATTGAAGGCTTCGTTCCTGACATCAATATGTTGGAAGATGAAATTTCGATATCGTTTGGAAATGTTCTTCCGGCTCCATTGAATCGAAGGTTCGTGAATATCCACCCCCACATAGAAGCCCTGATCATCGAGATGGTCTTTCAGGAACATCGCCATCATCCCGCAGCCGCAGCCGATATCCAAGACGCGTTCGTCCGGCTGCAGCCCGCAGATCATCTTCAGATAGACGAAAAACTCGGCGCCGGACATCTCAAAGCTGCGCAGGGGTCCCACATATCTGCGCAGATACAGGGATGGGAAGTCTTTCTTGTCGTTGATGACGCGTGAGAGATAATCGAGCGGTTCCAGAACGCGAAAGGTCTGTTTTCGGATCGTCCGCAAGATGCGGATGGTGCCGGCGGGCAATTGTTGTTTCTGAATCAGGTTCAACTTGAATCTCTCCATCAATTTCGGGCTGCATCACGATAGATGTTCAGGTGCAAACGAGCCACGCGTTCCATGGATTCTTCCGCCAACATGGATCGCCGAGCCGCTTCCCCTAAACGCGCGGCTTTCTCCTTGTCCAGCAACAGCTCGCTGACGGCATCCGCCAGCTTTTCTGGATCGTCCGGAGGCACCAGAAGACCGGTCTGTTGATGTTTGACGACTTCGGGCAGCGCGCCTACGTTCGTCGCCACGATGGGTCGAGCGAAAATCCCGGCGATGTGCAGGGGTCCGGATTGCGCGGCTTGCCGATACGGGAACACGACGACGTCCGCTCTCCGGAAAAGCTCCGGAACTTCTTCATCGGGAATCGCATAATTCATGATTTCAAAATGATCGGGGTTCTGGATGCGCGGCTGCAGCTCGCTGAAGGACAGCGTTCCTTCGCCTGCGAGAATGATGCGGACGTTGGAAACCCGTCGGGAGATCAGCGGCTCCGCATCTATCAAAACATCCATCCCCTTGTAATGCGACCAGCGACCGAAAAATAGGACGTTTTTAACGCCGTTCCTCGAGCTCTCTTGCGGATCTCTGTCGAAATAGGTGTAATAATCGAATGCGCCGTGCGGCACGGAATGGATGCGATCCGCACTAATTCCCGTAACCTCGGCGAGAGTCGTGCGAAGCGTATCTCCGTAGACGATCAAGGCGTCCGATCTGCGGCGGATTTGATCCCGCACCCAATGCTTGAATCTGCGCAGGCTGATCCGCTCATCCGGATGAGATACCGGATCATGCACCGTGGTGACGAACCGGATCCGAGGAAACAGCCACATCAGCAGCAAACAGCGGAAATCATAGGATTCGTTGAAATGAATCACTTCCGGCTGCAACTCCCGGATTCGCCGACGGACTTTCCACACGGTCGCCAGACCCAAAGGATCCACCCCCTGCATATGCGAAAAGGTGATGAGTCTGACTTTACGATGCAGCAACGTTTCCAGACGTCCGCGCGGGACACTGCCGTCATCGGCTTTGGCGTTTGCATCCACTTCCGGAAAAATGACGGTGACGTCATTTTCTTCCGCGAGAGCGTTCGCCAGCGGAATCGTCTGTTTGACGTACCAGTTGCAGTATAACAAAATGCGCATTTCGCGATTCAGTCTTTCAGCGCGAAATCCATCCGAGATAGGGGCAGATCCGCTGCATCATTCAATATAATAATCTTTTGCGCCGATTTCAAACAAAATCCGTGTCCAGCTCTTCTTTCCTTTCTTGACGGATTTCGCCCTGCCGAATTTTTTTCAGATACCGTTTGCGCGCCATCCAGCTGCGCAAGTGCGGCAAGCCAAGAAATACCTGGAGGCATTTCAATAGGTAGAAGCTGTAAAATCTCCCTAACGTCGGGATCCATGCCCAGAACGGCGCATGCCGAATGATCAATTTTCCGAAAGTTCGGAAGGCGGCGGAAGATTTGATGGATGTGAAGGATTCAATAAACAGCTTCAGTGAAAAGGGTGACACCCCCAGCAAGAGCTGTGAAGTCGTCCCGGAGCTCTGGATTTTATTGTATATTCGGCTGCGGGGCCAAACGATCAATTTGAAGCCCGCTTTGCGCGCCCGCATTGTAAAATCGGCGTCGCCGCAGTATTGTGGGAAAGCCGCCTGATCCACCCAGATGCCCTTTCGAAAGACATCCGCAGGGACAAGGACGCTCATCCCCGGCAGCCAATCCGCTTCGATGGGCTTTTCCCAGCGGCCGTCATCCAGTTCGAAACAACCCCGCATGCAATGCTTGCCGCGGCTCCAAACATTCACCCCGCCCATAGACCAGACCCGCCAAGGTTCATCGGCGGAAAGGATTTTCGACGAAATCAGCGCTTTGGGAAATTCCTTCGCTCCCAGCAGCAATTCCTCCAGAAATTGAGGATGCAGGAGAATGTCGTTATTTAAAAAAAGGATGTAATCGGCGTCGTGATCCAGGGCATATCGGCTGCCGACGTTCATCGCCCCCGACCACCACAGGTTGCCGTCTCCGGTGAGCACCACGACTTCCGGATGCTCACTGCGCAGGACGGCATCTGTCTGGTCCGTGGAGCCGTCGTCCACCACGACGATTTTTCCGTTGGATGGAAAGATCGGCGTCAAGGCGCGGATCAAGACGAGGGTATGTTGAATCCCATTATGCACGGGGATCACGGCGAACACTTTCGGATTCATGATGCGAGGTCCTCGAGTTGGAAAATCTTCTCCACGACTCCGATGCCGACCGCCGCCACGGAAGCCCAAAATACAGTTAGGAACGGCGACGCCATCAGATTGTGCAACAGCATACCGACGATGCTGACAGTAATGCCCAGCACTACCGCTTTATATAGGGGATCTCGGATGCGGCGCCAGCGTTTTTTCACGCGAAAGAAGAAAGTGCCGATCAACCAGAAAAAAGTGAGAGTTCCAGCGATCCCCATCTTCATTTGTGTGGCTAAGAAACCATTGTGAAGATACGTCCCGCCGGCGGTGTTCTCGTAATTGGCGCCGCGGAAGATCAACGGCCGGTAGGATTTTCCCAAACCCAACCCCAGCAGAGGGTTTTCTTTCACCTTCTCCCATGCGTAGCGGGATTCGAGATAGCGCATGAAGAGAGTATCATGCTGAAAATTCTCGGGAACCCGCAGGATGGACATCGTGCGGTTCAGGACGGCTTCCTTGATGACAGAAGAGTTCAGCACCCTGGCTTGTAGGATCAAGACGACTGTCACCGCCGCGCAGGCGGTGAGAAACGTTGCGCGGGGGTAAACGGATAGCTCCCGCCGCGCAAACAGAATCAGAAGCACTATTGCCGTGAAAACCATCGCCCAGTAGACTCGGGTGAAGGTGAGGATCAAACCCATCGAAAGCACGGCGATCCCCAAAATTATCAGATTTCGCCAGCGCCGTTTCAGCCCTTTCAGGATGTATATGGCAATCAATGTATTCAGAGAAAAGATGATGATGCTGGTGCCGGGCACGATCACTCGGGTGATGTCTTCAAATTTTCCGTCCGCCGTGCTCAGGATCTCCACTCTGCCTGAGACAAGACTGGTACCGCTGCCCAGGACATACTGGATCAGCAGAAGAATGGAAACGACGCAGGAGATCACGCCGATCCCCAACAGCAATGTCCCAAGTTGGCGGTCATTGCGAATGTAATACATAACAATGAAAAACAGCGACATATGGAATATGGCGCGCAATTCTACGCCGGCGGCCAACGTGGACACTTGAAATCCGATGGTCGCATACAGGAAGGCGAAGATTCCTACGAGAATATAAGCTGCGATGGGATACCCCATCGGCTTCGGAATGATGTTCACCTCTACTGTTACGCGCTTCACAAGGCGTCCGAGCAAAAGCAGAAAAATCAACACATCGGAAAAATACAAATCGCCAATCATAATGGGGATTGTGGGAAATTCGAGCATCTCGAAAACGGTCGAGGTGACGATCAGGAGGATCAGGATCATCGCCTCCATTCTGCCGCTGATCAGGCTGATCAGGATGATTCCGACGAAGACATACGTGAAGAACAGGCTGAGATCCTGCAGCTCACTCCGCAGGTAAAAAATCAAAGCGAAGAAAACGATGCCGAGCAAAACAGAGAATGCGTACATTCTCTTCTTCGGTGTGATCACTGTGGTTTCGTTTAAATTCATAGATTTCCGGTAATTACCAAACTTATCGTCTGTTTTATCCGCCATAAGCTCCTATTACAAATATCCCAGGCTCTCCAACTTCGCGCGGGCTCCTGCTTCATCTTCTTCCGAGAGATACTCACGCTTCGCCACGGGTACGGAAGACACTCCTGCACCGGCTGTCCGCTTTCTCTCGGGCAGCTCCGCAAGAAGGTGATTCAGCGTGCTGCCGGCGAAGTACTCTGGAATCGGAACTCCCTGCCAGGCTAAAATCGTCGCGGGAATATCCAACAGGTTAGCATCACACCGCCTCGGGATTACTTCCGGACCGGACAGCAAAAACATTCCCTGCCGCCGATGACAGGCTTTGCGGTATCGGGAAGGTTCGTAAACCTGCGATGCACCCAGGCTGAAATCCGACTGCACACCGCCGGAAATGGTTTCCACGATCAAATCAGGCGCCGCCGTTTGGCGCGGATCCGCGATGTCGAAGAGGTCTTCGGAGTAATGAACGGTTTTCACCGCCGGTATGCGATTGTTCATCAGCGTCGCGCGCAGATCTTCCCGCACCTTCGCATATTGCTGGTGCGACACGATGCCGAAGGGTTCCCGCCCCTGGAGGTTGATGTACAACGGCAGGAATTCCTCGCCGACATTGCCCGCATACGCCCAAGTTTCCGACCAGTCCACTCCGCTTAAATCCGCCTGCCGGAGACTTCTGAATTTGATCCTTTCCAACGATTTTTCCAATCCCATGCAGGGAAGATGGAGATGTTTGCAGGCTCGCAGCAGCCTGCGCCGGACGGCGTAATTCAATCTACGGCTCAAGGTCAGTCCGTCGCCTTTCGCTGTCGCTTCCGACTCTTCCTGTACGCGCAAAAACCCTCTGATCCTCAACCACTCATTCAAATGCCAGACGCCCTCGACTGGGCCGAATCCGTGATCCGAGAGCAAGATCACTCTCGCATTCGTACCCGCCCAAACCAGCCATCGTCCGAGGTAGTCATCCAGGCGCGAAAAATAGCGTTCCAATTGGGGCAAGTAGCGATGGGGTTCCTCATCAG
>CAZUTK010000079.1:0-12392 GCA_964623265.1 uncultured bacterium
AGAAGCAAGTAATCATCCGGCGAGTTCGGAATCAGGAGGGCGGGGAGACAACCCGCCCTTCTTGGCGAAAGCCCCTTCCTCGCCTCGGTTAATTGCAGATCATTCCAGGGAGAAGCGGACATGCAATACGAAATCAGGCGCTTCGATCTGCTGAGCGTCTTCAAGGTATGCTTTCTCATCTACCTCATCGTGGGATTAGTGATCGGGTTGTTCTACAGCATGATCTTGATGAAGATTATGGGGGCGCTGAGCCCTATGATCGAGGATGAGATGCTGAAGGATCTCGGCAGCGTCGGAGGCGCGGCGCTGTTTTTTATGGCGATTTTCATGGCGGTCGTCGTTTCGGTGATTTGGTCCATCCTGACGGTGATCGCCGCGGCGCTCTACAACGTTCTGGCGGGGAGTCTGGGCGGCATCCGGATGGAACTGGCCTCACCGGAAGCACCGTTCCTTCAGCAGGGGGCGCCGCCGAATCCGCCGCCGACAACCTTGCCGCCAGTGAATACGGGATCATCGTCTTAGGGAGTCGAATCGAATGTCGGAAGTTCGAGTCCGTTTCGCGCCCAGCCCGACGGGGTATCTGCACGTGGGTGGAGCCCGCACGGCGCTCTTCAATTGGCTGTTCGCCCGCAAGCATCGGGGGCGCTTTCTGCTGCGCATCGAGGACACCGACCGGGAGCGATCCACACCGCAAGCGATCGAGGCGATCTTCGATGGCTTGCGTTGGCTGGGTCTAGATTGGGATGAGGATCCGGTCTTTCAATCCGCCCGGATCCGCGAGCATCAGGCGCTGGTGGAGCAGCTGCTGGATGCCGGGGCGGCGTATCCCTGCTTCTGCGATCCGGAGGAACTGGCGAGGCGGCAGAAGGAAACGGGCGGATACGGTTATCCCGGCACCTGCCGCGCGATCCCGCCCGAAGAAGCCGCCCGCAGAATCGCCGACGGCGAAGCGCACGCCGTGCGGTTTCGCACGCCGGAGGGCGAGACGATCTTCGTGGACGGCGTGCACGGCGAAATCCGCACCCGCAACTGCGAAATCAGCGACTTCATCCTGCTGCGCCGGGACGGGACGCCTGTCTATCAAGTCGCCGTCGTGGCGGACGACGTCTTTATGCGGATCACGCACATCATCCGCGGCGACGACCACATCACCAACACCCCCAAACAGCTCCTGATCTACCGCGCGCTGGGGCTGCCGGAACCGAGATTCGCTCACGTGCCGCTGATCCTGGGACCCGACAAAAAGCGGCTGTCGAAGCGGCATGGAGCCACTTCCATCATGGAATACCGCGAACGCGGCATCCTGCCCCAGGCGATGCGCAATTTCCTCGCGCTGCTGGGGTGGAATCCAGGCGATGACCGGGAGATCCTGAGTCTGGATGAGTTGATCCAGGCGTTCAGCATCGAGGGGATTCACCCCAGCGGAGCGGTCTTCGACGAGGCGAAGCTGGACTGGATGAACGGAAAATATATCGCCGCCCTGGACGCCGCTTCAGTCTGGGCGGGGATCAAGCCCTATCTACGGGACTGGCTGCAGCGGGAAGCGCCGTCTTTGGGGACGAATCGGCATCTGGACGACGAGACGGGTGTGAAGCTCGCCGAGATGTTTCGGGAGCGCCTGCGCCGTTTCGCGGAAGCGCCGCAGAAGATGGCGTATTTCTTTTGCGATCCGGGACAAATGGACGAGAAAGGCAAGAAGAAATTTTGGAAACCGCCGCTGACGGAAGCGGTGGGGATCTTGACGGGACGTCTGAAAGAAGTCGAGCCTTGGACGCGCGACAGGCTCGAGGAGTGCTTCGACCGTTTCGCCGGCGAACGAAACCTGAGCCGTTCGGATCTGATTCATCCGGTGCGCTTGGCGGTCACCGGCGGCTCGGCGAGCCCGGGTATTTTCGAGGTGTTGGAGGTTCTGGGGCGGGAGACGACGTTGCGGAGGCTGGAGAAAGCGCTGAAGGAGGAGGGGACGGAAAGTTAAAGGCGGATTGAACCGAACGACTTATCGAAGGAGATCCGGCGGTGGGGCTGGCATAATGTGATGTAGATCAATCGCTTCGATAAAGTTATCCTTACAAGAAACTTGAAAATACGCCTCATTTTTTGTATAATACAAGCAAATTCAACATCCTTATCCATCACTCTCCATCTAAAACAACCTGCAAAGGAGGGAAATGTGAGAAGACTCTCATCCATCTGTATCGTACTGTGTCTTGTCGTGTCGGCGTTTGCTGCGCCGATCAGTTTCGATCAAGCGCAACTGGCGGCAAGACGCGCAGCGGAGAGCATCTGGGGCAGCTTGATTTACATCGAAAGCGATGTGCTTTTAAATCCGGACGGTTCTGCTGCTGCGTACGGTTTCATTTTCGGCAGAAACGGCACATCCAGCATCAACAACGAGAATATTTTGGAAGGCTACAACCTGCGTCAATCCGGTCGCGTGGAGGAGGGATGGAATCTGGCACGGGATGCGGAGCACTACTGCTATGCCGTCATTGCGCTCGACAATAATTACGGTCCGGTTCTGGAAGCCTGCGACGGGCTGCCGGGATATTTGACGATGAAATATGATATTCAGGATATCGGCGAAGGCTATCTGGGGGGAAACGTCGAGATCACACGGTATTTCTATCTGGGTCCTCTGGAGAACTGGTATGAAGTGGACAACGGGCAACAAAGCGCCTTCGTCAATCCTCGGCGCGGCATCACGTTGGATGCAGCGGCATTCGCGAACTGCGGCAGCTTGTATGATTTCCCCGCGAATCCGACGGCTCCGGGATATTGGACTTCTCTGCTGACGGCGCCTCTGCCCCAGCCGGATGATCAAGGCTATATCGCCGGTGTGCCGAACTACAATCAGACGGATACGGATTGCGGTCCGCATTCAGCCGCGCAGGCGGTGGGTTACTGGGACAACCATACGTATATGGGGATGGGTCCTTGGGATCTCTTGATTGACGTGGACTTCTGGGGGCTGCGGGATGAGATGCGCAGCGCTATGGGATGGGTTCCCGGCGGCGGCGTGACCGTGCAGCAAATTCACGACGGCATCCTGACCGTCTGCAATTCCCCCGCCTATAATAATCTGTACGCATTTGATGCGGTGTTGTACAACAATCCGTCGTACGGCAACTGCACGGCGGCGGTGGATATGGGGCGCCCCGGTGTGATCGCGGTTTTCAATCATCCGATTTACGGGAACCATGCGATGACGCTGGTGGGCTACAACGATACGCCCACGCAGATGGTTCAGGTGCACGACAACTGGCCTCCGGATACCGACGAGCCCTTCCTGAATTGGGGGGTGTGGTTCGACGGTTTCGTGGACGTATTCCCGGGCGGCGGAACCACGACACCCATCACCCTGCACTCCTTCACGGCGCGCTATGAAAATGGATCCGTCCAGCTCGACTGGGTGACCGGGAGTGAAACGGATTGCTACGGTTACAATATCCTGCGCCGGGAGAGCGGAGACTATGTGCAGGTCAACGAGGAAACTATCCCTGCAGTGGGACGTTTAGACGAAACCGCACGGTACAGCTTTGTGGACGATCCGGTACAAGCCGGAAAGACGTATCATTATGCCTTGCAGACGCTGTCCGTATCGGGCGGATCCGCGATTTCCAGCGAAATTGCGCTGCGGACTCTGCGGTTCGATCTGTCTCAGAATGCGCCCAACCCGTTCAATCCGACGACGACCATCCGCTATGAGGTGCCGGAAGACGGCTACGTGACGCTGAGCGTATACGACATCAGCGGGAAGACAGTCGCGACCCTGGTGCAGGAATATCAAGAGAGCAATCGCTACTCGGTGACTTTCAGCGGCGAGGGGCTCGTTTCCGGTATCTATTTTTATCGCCTGCAGGTCGGGGAATATACCGCGTTCAAGAAGATGGTGCTGGTAAAATAAGCGGAACCGCGGAAAATTCGAGGCGGCTGAAAAGCCGCCTTTTTTTATGCTGTTACGATTCTGCGGTCGGGCAGAGCGGCGGCGGTTTCGATGGCGGATGCCACTTGGCCCAGCGGCGGCACGATGTACGCGCCCTGCACGTGCGGCAGCGCGGCGAGCAGCGCTTCGCGGGCGATGGCGATGCCTTCCTGACGCCCGTGTTCTTTGCTTTGGGAGGAGGCGCGGCGCATGCGCTCGAGGATTCGTTCGGGCACTTCCATGCCGGGTACTTCATTCTGGAAAAATTCGGCGTTGCGGTAGGAGATCAGCGGCAGGATGCCGACGAACACGGGGATGTTGATCTTTCCGGCGCTGTGCAGCGCGTTCAGCAGCTTTTCGGGATCGAAGACGGGCTGCGTCATCAGGAATTCCGCTCCCGCGGCGATCTTTTGATGCAGGCGGTCTATTTCCCGCGCGAGATCGAGGGCGCCCGGGTTGAAGCCGGCGCCCAGGAAAAAAGCCGTCGGGGCGGAGATCGGGTTGCCCGCCAGGTCGCGGCTGTGGTTCAGATGGTCGGCGATGCGCAGCAGTCCGATGGAGTCCACATCGAATACGGCGGTCGCCATCGGGTAATCCCCCAGCTTGGGCGGGTCGCCGGTCACCGCCAGCAGGTTGTGCAATCCGAGCGCGGCGGCGCCCAGCAGATCCGACTGGATGCCGAGGATGTTGCGGTCGCGGCAGGCGTAATGCAGGATGGTGTCCATTCCGGTTTCGCGCTGGATGATGTGTGCCAGAACGATCGGTTGAATACGCGCCGAGGCTCGAGGTCCGTCGGGGATGTTGATGACGTTGAATCCCGCTTCCTGCAGACGCTCCACCTGCGACAGAACCTGGGTGACGTTGGCGCTGCGCGGCGGATTGATCTCGCAGCAGATAGGGAAGGTGCGGCTGTCGAGCAGTTTCCCCAGCGGCGACCGCGCAGCCCGCGGAGGCAGTGCCGCGCCTTCCTCGGCGCGGCTGTCCACAGAGAATCTCGCCCGCGAAACCGCGACTTCCCGCCGGCTGGACATCGGGTATAGAGCTCGGATCGCCGCGGACATCGCGCGGATGTGCCGCGGAGTGGTGCCGCAGCACCCGCCCACGAAACTCACCCCGCTCTGCAGCATGCGCTTGGTGTACTCCGCGAAATACTCCGGCGTCGCCAGATAGAGGATGCGGTCTTCCACCATCTCCGGTTCGCCAGCGTTGGGAAACGCCGCCAGAGGCTTATCCGTGGCGCCGCGCATCCGGCGGATGCCGTCCAGCAGTTTGTGAGGCCCGGTGGAACAGTTCAGCCCGATGACGTCTACCGGTTGAGCGCTCAGAGTCTCGGCGATGAATTCGGGGGTTCTGCCGTACGCCGTCATTCCGGTCGAGTCCAGCGTCATCAGAGCCACGATGGGCAGGTCGGATTGTTCGCGGATTGCTTGAATCGCGAGGACGATTTCGTCCAGATCAATGAACGTTTCAAGGACGAAGAGGTCTACGCCTCCCGCCAGCAAGCCGGCAGCTTGAACGGAGAATGCCTGCAGCGCCTCCTTTTGCGGGATTTTCCCTACGGGGGCGACGGGTTTGCCCAGAGGTCCCATCGAGCCCGCCACCAGCACGCCGGAAGCTTCGTCGGCGCAGCGTCGGGCGAGCTCCGCGCCCGCGCGGTTGATGGCGGCGACTTCCTCGGCTAAGCCGTGCTTCTGCAATTTGACGGCGTTGGCTCCGAAAGTGTTCGTTTCCAGCACCTCCGCGCCGGCTTCGATGTAATCCCGATGCACGGCTTTGACCAGATGGGGGTCGGTCAGATTCAACTGGTCGAAGTTGCGGTTGATGTAAACGCCGCGTTCGTAGAGCTGGGTCCCCATCGCGCCGTCGCCCAGGAGCACGCCCTGCCGCTGCAGTCGTTGCAGGAAGCGCGGCGCTTCCGCTTCGTCTTTGATCGCTTCTCTCATTTCCATATCTCACGCCACCCGCGATGCTTTCAAGCTCCGCGCCCGGATGGTCTTCGCGGCGGCGACCATATTTTTCAAGGCGGGGATGATTTCCGACCACTTGCGGGTCTTCAGACCGCAGTCGGGATTCACCCAGAGCCTATCCGGCGGGACGCAGCGCATCGCCTTCTCGAGCAGCGCGACGATTTCTTCCTGCGAGGGGACGCGCGGAGAGTGGATATCCCAGACGCCCGGCCCGATTTCATTGGGATAGTCGAATTGTTCGAAGCTGTGCAGCAGATCCATCCGGCTGCGGCTGGCTTCAATGGAGAGGACGTCGGCGTCCAGGTCGGCGATGGAATTTAGGATCTCATTGAACTCGGCGTAGCACATATGCGTATGAATCTGCGTATCATCGCGCACGCCTCCGGACGCCAGGCGGAAACAGCGCACCGCCCAATTCAGATATTCCCCCCAATCTCGGCGCCGCAGCGGCATCCCTTCCCGCAGAGCCGGTTCGTCAATCTGGATGATGCCGATGCCGGCGCGCTCCAGGTCGGCGACTTCTTCGCGCACCGCCAGCGCCAGTTGTTCGCAGGTGACGGCGCGCGGCTGATCATCCCTCACGAAACTCCACTTCAGCAGGGTGACCGGTCCGGTCAGCATTCCCTTCACGGGTTTCGGCGTCTGCGCTTGAGCGAACTGCGCCCACTCCACCGTCATCGCTCCCCGGCGGCGCACGTCGCCGTAGAGGATGGGGGGCTTCACCGCCCGCGTGCCGTAAGACTGCACCCAGCCGTGGGTGGTGAAGGTGAAGCCGTCCATCTGCTGTGCAAAGTATTCGACCATATCCGTGCGTTCGAATTCCCCGTGCACCAGCACATCCAAGCCGGCGGCTTCTTGAAATTTGATCGCTTTCACCGTCTGCGCCTGCAGCTCTTTTTGCAGCTGATCCGCGGTGATCCTGCCCCTGCGGTGATCCGCCCGCAGTCTGCGGATCTCCTCGGTTTGCGGGAAACTGCCGATGGTGGTGGTGGGCAGCAGAGGCAATTTGAAGCGGTCGCGCTGGAGGCGCGACCGCCTCGGATAGGGGGACGTTCGGCGTGTCATCGGATCGGTAACGGCGGCTTGCGCCCGGCGGGCTTCGGGCAGGACGACGCGCGGGGAAGTCCTGCGCTTCCGGAGAATCGCGCGGGATGCCTCCAGCGCATCGGAAACGGCGGTTTCCCCTTCGTTCAAGGCTCGAGTCAGAGTTGCGACTTCTTCCAGCTTCTGCACTCCGAACGCGAGCCATTCCTTGATCTCAGGGTCCAACTCCGTCTCCAGCGCTACGTCCAGAGGACAATGCAGCAGCGAGCAGGAGGGCGCGACTTCGATCCGCGAAGAATCGAGTCGGTCCGCGGCGCTCTTCAGCAGGTGCAGAGCTTTATCCAAATCCGCGCGCCAGACGTTGCGGCCGTCCACCACGCCCAGGCTCAAATGAAAATCCGCGGGAATTTTTTCGAGAATCGAGTACAATTGGGAAGGCGCGCTGACCAGATCCAGATGCAGCCCTTCGACGCCCGCCGCGAGCGCTGCATCGGCGTTCTCTTCCAGACCGCCGAAATACGCAGCGAGGAGGATGCGGGGTCGGCCGGGCGACGCCGCCAGATGCCGATACGCCCGCCGGAATATCTCCATCCCTTCCGCCGTCAGGTCGGTCGTCAGGATCGGCTCGTCCATCTGCACCCAGGGAACCCCCAGCAGATCGAAGCGGCGCAAGATCTCCGCATAGACGTCGGTCAGTTCATCGAGCCGATCCAGGCGGTTGAACCCGCTTTCCACGATCTTACCCAACAGGAGGAACGTCGCGGGTCCGATCAAGACCGGACGCGGATCCGCCACGCCGGCAGCTCGGGCTTCCCGCACCGCCTGAAACGGATGCTCCGAGGCCAGGCGAAATTTCAAGCCCGGATGAAACTCCGGCACGAGGTAATGATAATTGGTGTCGAACCACTTCGTCATCTCCAGCGGGGCGGCGTCGCCGCTTGGATCCTGCTTCCCGCGCGCCATGGCGAAGTAAACATCGAGCGGAATCCCGCCGTCGGACCAGCCGCCGAAGCGCGGCGGAACGGCTCCCATCAGCCGCATCATATCCAGCATCTGGTCGTAGAACGCGAAATCGTTGCAGGGGATGACGTCCAGACCGGCGTCTATTTGCAATTTCCAGTGCCGCGCTTTGAGTTGCGATGCGGTTTGCAGGAGCTCCGCTTCGGATATCCCGCCCGCCCAGAATTTCTCGCAGGCTTTCTTCCATTCCCGCCCGATGCCCAGCCGGGGAAAACCCAGATTTGCCGCTTTTGCCACAGGGCTCCTTGTGCAATGACGCAATTTGCTTTCCACGCTATACGCAGTTTCACGCCGGAAATTGGGAATCATTCGCAAAAACAGGGGGTCAGCAACTTCAGCGGGATCACGGCGGGGTACCGGAAAGCGCGGCTTCATCCGCTCAGAATCCGCCTTCCAGAAAGACGATGACGCGCAGCACGCCCCGCCCCTGATCCACATAGGTGGCTTCGGCACGCATTTCATCTTTCTGCAGGTGGATTTCTGACTGTTCGCGATAGCAGGTCCGGATCGCCTTCGCTTCCAGAGGGAACAACGCCCGCGGCGGATTCCAGCCGTCCGGCGCCAAGCGGGCGGTCACCTTCCCGTTGTCGCATATCGTCAACAAGCCTGGACGGAACTGGAGGCGCCGGCGCGCCAGCACTTCGTAGCTGGCGTGAGGGAACGAGTGCTTCAGTTCGGCGAGCGAAGCGCTCGCCCGCGGGCGGAATTGCGACGCCGGCAGCAGCAGTTCGGACGCCAGGAGGTTGGCTTCGCGTTCCTGTTCGCGTTCTTCGGATTCATCATATGGCAGATGCTTCGGATGCCCCAACTGCAGGTGAGCTGCTTCATGGCAGTAGGACCAGTGCGCTTGTTCCGGCGTGAGGTCTTGATTGATCACCGCGACGCCGTCCAACAGCAGCGCCTTGCAGCCGTCCGGAAGCGGGGCGAAACGGTAGGGGATGCCGAGGCGCAGGGATAATTCGTCCAGGAAGCTCATCGGACGCGCTCCGGAATCAGGATTCATCCTGCCGTTCGGATCGCCGGCGCCGGTAATCCAGCAAGACTTCGATGAAAAGATCCTTCGAGGGGCTGAAGCGGTTCAGGAAGCGGATGCTCTTCAAGAGGGCGATCTCGTCCGGCGTCGGATTCATCAACAGGCGGGTGCGTTCGTCTTCCAGAAATTCGCGCAAGCCCGGGTAGGTAACTTCGTCCGAACCGGTTTCGTACAGCGGCTGAGGTTCGTGCGCGGCGCGGGAATCCACGATCAACGCGGAGATTGGCACATCGAGCGCGCGGGCGATCCGTTCCAGAATATCCAGAGTGGGGGAACTATGGCCGTTTTCCAGCTGAGAAAGATAGGTTCTGTTGATGCCCGCAGCTTCCGCCAGTTCCTCCTGACTCAGCCGGGCGTCCTGACGGATCCGACGAATGTTGGCACCGACATTCACAGCGGATATCCTCCCGATAAAAGACGATCATCGGAATAATATAAGCAACAGATTCGCATTTGTCAAGGGGATTCCGCAAAAAATATGAAAAAAGTGTTGACAGAAAAGGACTGAATGTTGTAAATTATAAATAGTATGTTGTTTATTTGCAATACATCGAGGAACGTTATGCCGAAAGCGGTGCATTCAAAAGCCGGCGGGGGATGGACGCCCTGCTGCCTGCCTCTGTCCGAGTGGAAGATCTGCTACGATAATGGATGCTATCTCAATTACCGCTGTCCGGTATACCGCGGCTGCCGGCCGAATCCCGAGCGGGATTATCTCCCGCTTCCCGCCGTGTTCGTCCTCATCGAACCGTTCGAAGCCTTCCCGATCTCCTTTCATGTGCCTGGTCCCGATTGGGGCGAAGAGTGAGAGAACCGAAACGAGCTTGCTGTGCAACGTCTTTTAGAGTTGAGACGAAGCGGGAAATCCGATTCCGCCGGAGACGGGCAAATAAAAGCCCCATTACCTTGGGGGGAACGGCAATGGGGCGAAACCGCCAACCCCTGGGGGGAAGGGTTGACGCTGCACATTGAGTACACGGCGGTAATATAACATATAAAAGCGGATAAGTCAAGCGAATTGTGAAAAAAATTAAAATTATTATTTCGATATTTTTCAGTTAGTTATGCAATTTTCGCGCTTCGTGACGCTCGTCACACTGGAGGATGGACGAAATATTTTCGCAGAATGTTGATCGCTTTTTGAGGATTTTACAGGCGCAAATCAACTTCGGGAGGTACAATGGAAAGACCGGCGAATGGGGATCTGCTGCGCGCCATCGCGCGCGGAGAGGTGGATCTGGATCGGATCACGGAAGCGATTCGCTCCACGGATCTGGTGATCCGCGCGTATCAGCGGGACATCGAGTCGCTGCGCGGCGAGGTGGAAGCGCTGCAGTCCAGCTACCAGCAGGAGAAGAGCGCCGCAGATGAACTGGCGCAAAGGCTCGCCGCGGTGCACGCCGAGAACCGGCTGGCGAAAAACGTCTTTCGAACGGAGATCGAGGGGAGGCGCGCCTTCCTTGGGATCCCGTCTTCTCTGGATCTGGAAGCCCTGGATATGGAAGGGCTGATCGCGGAGCGGGAGAAGATGCAGAAGCGGCTTCAACAGGGATCCACACCATGAAGGGGGTGGAGGGGCGCCCAACGCTGAAGCTCTGGGCTATTATCCTGCTGCGCAGCAGCCACTTCGTGGCGTCCCGGCGGACGCGCAGCGCTTTGCTCCGCATCCCTGATTGCGAGTGAAGAGCGAATAGCCCAGCCGGTCTGCGCAGCAGCCGCTTCAAGCCAAGATAGGAATGAACCTTCAAACGAACCGACGATATCATCGCTCCGCTGTCACCACCTCCACTATGCCTCTCATCCAGTTTAAAACGCAGCGCCTGCGCGCAGAATGGGAATCCGGAGTTGCGGACGAGCGTCTGCTCAACATCCTGCGCATCGTGGCTTTGAAGTTCGACGGCTTGCGCCTCACCTGCCTGCTGCGCACGGAGGAGGAGAACGCCGCCTTACCGGACTCCTCGCCGCATTCTCTGCATCAGCTCGACCCCGAGACGCGGAAATGCCGCGCCGCGGACTTCAACCCGCGGGTCGGCGCGCCGGATGAACCAGCAAGCGCGGCATGGCGCGAAGCCGTGAACCGATACGTCGAGAGGCATATCCGCGGAGTCCGCTGCGTGACGCGGGACCACGGGACGGCTCCCCATGTGCACCTGGAAATCCGCGCCGAAGTGATTCTATTGGAATCATCATCCCGCAGTGGCGACTTCGCAGGGAAGTAAGAAACGTTTCGAACTTCCGCAAGTATAAAGAAAAAGTTCAATTGGCTGTTTCGTGGGAGGTTACCATGCCCACCGGAATCAAAACCGCTCTGGTGCTCTCCGGCGGTTCCATGAAGGGGACGTTCCAGGCGGGAGCCATTCGGGAACTGCTGATCCGCGGATTGCAGCCGGACGCCGTTTACGGTATCTCCGTCGGCGCCTTGAACGGAGCCTATCTGGCGAACGCCTCCGGCGAAGCCGCGCGCAGGGGGGTGCGGCCGGACTGGCGGACCATCGGGCAATCTCTGTGGGATTTCTGGGTACGAAACGTTCGGACACCGCGGGACATCGTGCGCCGCCGCAGCACATTGCATCTCGCCTACGCGTTCCTGTTCAAGAAATTCAACGGCTTGACGGACACAAAGCCGCTGCACGATCTGGTGCGCCGCACGATATCGGAGGAGAATCTGCGGGCGGCGCCGCTGATTTTCAAGGTGGGCTGCGTCAATATGGGCAGCGGCGAACTGCTGGTGGAAGACATAACGAAGCCGGATGCCCGCGGCGGAGGGATGATTGAATACATCTTAGCCAGCGCCGCGATTCCGATCGTTATGCCGCTGGTGAAAATGGAAGGACAGTCGCCGAGCGGCGGTCCCGCCTGGCTGACGGACGGCGGCGTGCGCGATGTCGCGCTGATCGGCAAAGCCATAGACGACGGCGCCGACCGCATCATCTGCATCCTGTGCCAGACGGAACACGTCTCCACCGTTTCGTACGACTTTGGAAATCTGATTCAGTACGCGGAACGGTTGATGGAAATCATCGTCAACGAGACGGTCAACAACGATCTGGAGACGGCTCTGCGTCTGAACGCTCTGCTGCCATCGGATGGATCGCCGATGAAAGAGGGACCGCTGGCGGGCAAGCGTCGCGTGGAAATCGGAATCATCCGCCCTCAGCGGGAACCCGCCATCGGCTTGGAGACATTCGCCGCGGATGATGTGTTGCGCTGTCTGGAGATGGGGCGGGACGCCGCTCGGGAGATGCGCGTTTGAACAGCGGAAACCCGTTCGTTCGATCTCAGGCGTAGGTCGGATTCGCTGAATCCGACAACATTAGCTCTTGCGTCTGGTCTCAGGCAAATCCTTGACCGAATGCAAATACCCAGCGCTGAAGCTCTGGGCTATTATCCGGCTACGCAGCAGCCA
>CAZUTK010000080.1:0-12203 GCA_964623265.1 uncultured bacterium
CCGCGAGGGCGGCCGGACCATCGGCGCCGGCGTGGTCACCAAGATACTGGAGTGATATCAAGGAGGAATTATGCCTGGACTTGATGAAGAAATCAAGGCCTTTGAGCGACTTCTTCCAAAACTTTTATCTTCGGATCAAGGCAAATTTGCCTTGATATTCGAGGGGAAATTGTTGGGGACATTTACCAGTCAAGAAGATGCATTGAAGTTTGGCCTCGAAAAAGTGGGCAATAAAGAATTCTTGATTCGGCAAATAGTCCCACAGTTGGAGCCCTTGTACTTTTTTCACGGGATAAGCACATGCCTCTCGTAACCGGCAAAGATCCGAATATGGCTTCTATCGGATTACTGCTTCCTGTTATGTTGGCGCCTTCTATGCCTATCAGATAGTTGCGCGGAAAGGAGAAAAAAGAAACAACGGAGTGGAAAAAACTCACCGCTTTGGTAGATACAGGGTCAGCAAGAACCGTAGTTCGTGCTGGAATTTGTTCAGAATTGAAATTGACGCCGCGAAATCGTATACAAATAGCTACTGCAGGTGAACCTTGTTTTGCGTATGAATACGACGTGTCGCTCTTTTTCCCGATGCTTAACATCGCGTTTGAAACGATTTTTGTTTTAGAAGCGCCGCTCGCAGGACAAAACATTACATGTTTGATTGGACGTGATCTGCTTAGTCGTGGCATCTTATACTATAATGGTTTCGACAATTCCTATACAATCGGATTTTAAGATTGGTAATAAATATGCCCGGACAGAACATCCGCATTCGACTGAAAGCGTACGATCACAGTCTGATCGACAAATCCGCAGAGAAAATCATCCGCACCGCGCGTTCCACGGGGGCGGTGATTTCCGGACCAGTTCCGCTGCCGACGAAGAAGACCGTCTATACAGTGCTCCGTTCGCCGCACGTGGACAAGAAATCCCGCGAGCAGTTCGAAACTAGGATTCACAAGCGGCTGATTGAGATCTTGAATTCGAACACGAAAACCATTGACGCACTGATGAAGCTCGAGCTTCCCGCTGGTGTGGACATCGAAATCAAAACCTGATCCCATTCTCGTTCTGAATGGTGGATTCTCGCACTTTGAGTGAAAGATATGAGTTTCTCATTGGGTAAAAAGATCGGGATGACGCGCCTTTTCGACGAACAAGGCAATCACATCCCCGCAACGTTGATCCAGATCGGTCCCTGTTGGGTGACGCAGGTGAAAACAGCGGCGACCGACGGCTACGACGCTGTTCAGGTTGGCTTCCAACTGAAGAAAGCTAAAAACTTGAACAAACCCATGAAAGGTCATCTGCAGAAAGCCCACGTCGAGCCGTTGCGCTATTTGCGGGAATTCCGCGTAGCGGATGCTTCCCAATATAAGCCCGGCGATCTTCTGAGTCCGGATCGGTTCAAAGTCGGGCAGGTCGTCACGATATCGGGCGTTTCGAAGGGGCGGGGTTTCGCAGGAGTGGTGAAGCGGCACGGCTTCGGCGGACCGAACGCCACGCACGGCACGCACGAATACGACCGCCATCCCGGCGCCGTCGGTGCTCACACCGATCCCGGTCGTCTCTGGAAAGGGAAACGCCTTCCGGGTCATATGGGGCACGCGCGCGTCACGGTCAAGAACCTGAATGTGCTGAAGGTGGATGCCGAGCAGAATTTGATGTTGGTAAAAGGCGCAGTTCCCGGCGCGCGAAATGCTTTTGTGGAAATCGTACTTTCCGGCAAGCTGTCATGAAATTTCCGGTTTATAATCTGCAGGGAGCTCCTTCCGGACAGGAAGTGGAGATCCCCGATGACATCGTGAACATCACGCCTCACGCGCATGCGATGTACCTGGCGGTGAAGAGGCAGCTGGCGCGCCAGCGTCAGGGCACGCATATGACCAAGAATCGCGCTCTGGTGCGCGGCGGCGGCAAGAAGCCCTGGCGTCAAAAAGGACGCGGCAGTGCTCGTGCCGGGACCATTCGATCACCCATCTGGCGGGGCGGCGGCAGGGTCTTCGGTCCATCCCCGCATCTTTATGATGTCAATTTGCCCGCGAAGGTGCTGAAATTGGCGCGCAGGTCGGCGTTCGCCGCGAAAGCCCGCGAGGGCGGTTTACGCATCGTGGAAGACTTCCGTCTGGAAAAGCCGAAAACGAAGGAACTGTACGGCATTTTGAAGGGATTTCAGACGCAGGATGATCCCGTGATCATTCTGCTGCCCGAGTATGATACCACACTCCATCTGTCGGCTCGCAATATCCCGTATTGCTGCGTGCAGAAGTCTGCCGCTGTTTCAACCTATGAGCTCATTCGACATAAGACGATCCTGCTGCAGAAAAGCGCGGTCGAGCCCCTAATCGAGGTATTGAGACGTGCCTAAAGAACGTATGATCCTGAGGCGCCCGCTGCTGACGGAAAAATCCACGCGGATGCAGGACAGCCTGAATCAGGTGGTTTTCGAAGTGGACCGGGGCGCGAATAAGATACAGATTCAGCAAGCCGTTGAGAAGCGCTTCAACGTCAAAGTTGAAAAAGTGCGCACAATGCACTTCATGGGAAAATTGAAGCGCCAGGGTCGCTTCGAGGGGCGTCGCAGTTCCTGGAAGAAAGCCGTCGTCGTTTTGGCGGAAGGGCAGAAAATCGAATTCTTCGAGAACGTGTAGTTATGGCTCTGAAAAAATACCGACCAATAACTCCCAGCCGTCGCTTCATGGTGAAGATCGACAACAGCGATCTGACCCCGAAGCCGAGGGAAAAATCGTTGACCATTCCGAAGCCGTCCACAGGCGGGCGGAACAACTACGGGCGGGTGACGACGCGGCACCGCGGCGGCGGCAATAAACGCGCTTACCGCATTATTGATTTCAAGCGTGACAAGCACGGCATTCCCGCTAAGGTTGCAGCCATCGAGTATGATCCCAATCGGACCGCTCGAATCGCTCTGCTGCATTACGCCGATGGGGAAAAACGCTACATCCTGGCTCCGGTCGGAATGCGGCCCGGGGACCGCGTCATGTCGGGGGAAAAAGCCGATATACGCGTGGGCAACGCATTGCCGTTGAAGGATATTCCGCTGGGCACGATGATTCACAACATCGAACTGCGCAAGGGAGGGGGCGGGAAGCTGGTGCGCACCGCGGGAGGATCTGCACAGCTCGTCGCCAGGGAAGGCAACTACGCTAATGTACGCTTGTCTTCCGGCGAAGTTCGCAAGGTGCATGTCGAATGCCTTGCGACCATCGGTCAAGTGGGGAACGAAGATCATTCCAACATTTCGCTGGGGAAGGCGGGTGTGAAGCGATATATGGGGCGGCGTCCCCGCACCCGCGCCGTCGCGATGAATCCCATTGATCATCCCATGGGCGGCGGGGAAGGTCGCAGTTCCGGCGGTCGTCATCCCTGTTCACCCAAGGGAATCCCCGCCAAGGGATATCGTACCCGCAGGAAAAATAAGAAGAGCGCCTTGATTGTAAAATCGCGGCATGAAAGAAAATAAGAATGTTCTCTAATTGAAAATCACTATGCCCAGATCGGTGAAAAAGGGACCCTACATTGACGCCAAGCTGCTCAGCCGAGTGCAGGAGATGAACGCCAAGGGTCAGAAGAAAGTTGTGAAGACTTGGGCGCGGCGTTCCATGATTCCGCCCGAATTTGTGGGACACACGCTGGCCATCCACAACGGGAAAAAATTCCTGCCGGTGTTCATCACAGAAAATATGGTGGGGCACAAACTGGGAGAGTTCGCGCCGACCAGAACGTTTCGCGGTCACAGCGGCAAGAAAGCCGATCGCACGAGTCGAGTATCGTAGACAACAGGGAAGCGAAAATGGAAGCCAGAGCGATTGCCCGATACATCCGGATCGCACCTCGCAAGATGGTGCTCGTCGCGGATCTCGTCCGCGGTAAAAAAGTCAACGAGGCTTTGAATATTCTGCATTATACGCCGAAGAGATCGTCCCTTGTGATCGAAAAAACCGTGCGGTCCGCTCTGGCGAACCTGATGAACAACGAGAATGCGAAGAATATCAACGTGGACGATGCCGTGATCAAGGAGATCCGCGTCAACGAAGGCACCACCTGGAAGCGGTGGAGTCCGCGAGCCATGGGGCGCGCCACGCGCATCCGCAAGCGCACCAGCTACTTGCACGTCACCTTGTCCGTTTAATCGAGGAGAAGATTTGGGTCAGAAAACAAATCCCATCGGTCTGCGACTGGGAATCAACAAAACCTGGGCATCAAATTGGTTTGACGAGAAGAATTTCTCGGAAAAATTGAAGGAAGATCTCCTGCTGCGGCGCTACATCCGACAGCGTTTGCAGAATGCGGGCGTCGCCAATATCATTATTGAACGAACCCCTAAACGCATCGTCTTGACGGTGACGACCGCACGCCCCGGCATCGTCATCGGCCAGAAGGGGCGCAATGTTGATATCCTGAAAAACGAATTGAAGACTCTGACCTCGAAAGAAGTTCAACTGAATATCGTCGAAATCAAACGACCGGAATTGGAAGCGCAATTGGTGGCGGACAGCATCGCCCGACAGCTCGAAGGCAGAGTTTCCTTCCGCCGCGCCATGAAGAAAGCCATTATGGCGACGCGCCGCATGGGTGCGGAAGGCATCAAGATCATCTGCTCGGGAAGATTGGGCGGAGCGGAAATGGCGAGAACGGAACAGTATAAGGAAGGGCGCATCCCGCTGCACACTCTGCGCGCGGATATTGACTACGCCACTTCCGTCTCGAGGACCACATACGGTGCCATCGGCGTGAAAGTCTGGATCTGCAAAGGCGAAATCCTCGGCAAGGAAAAAGCCGCGGAACCCGCGTAATCCGCAACTGAGCCAGGACTCTTATGTTAGCTCCAAAAAGAATCAAACATCGCAAGCAGCAGCGGGGTAGGATGACCGGCAAAGCCACCCGTGGCAATCAGATCAGCTTCGGGCAATTCGGCTTGAAAGCCACAGAACCCTGCTGGATGACCAACCGTCAGATTGAGGCGGCGCGCGTCGCCATCACGCGTTACATCAAGCGCGGCGGTAAAGTCTGGATCCGGATCTTCCCGGACAAGCCGATCACGCAGAAGCCGGCGGAGACGCGCATGGGCAAGGGAAAAGGATCGCCGGAAGGTTGGGTGGCGGTCATCAAACCCGGCAGGATCCTCTTCGAAGTCGAAGGAGTTTCCGAGGAAGTCGCCCGTGAAGCCATGCGTCTGGCATCGAATAAGCTGCCCATCAAGACGCGTTTTGTCGTTCGTGAGGCTTTCTGATATGAAGATGCATGAGATAAAGCAATTATCGCGGGAAGAGATCGCGCAGCGACTGCAAGACGCCCGCGAAGAGTTGCACAATCTGCGTTTCCAACTCGCCACACATCAGCTGGATAACCAGGTGAAAGTGAGAATCGCCCGCCGGAATCTCGCCCGGTTGATCACGGTGATGCACGAGTTCGAATTAGGAATACGCCAAGAGCCGGAGAAGAAACAAGCATGACACCGACTGTCGTTCAAGAACGCCGGCCGCGCAGGACGAAAATCGGATTGGTCGTCAGCAACAAGATGCAGAAGACCATCACGGTGGCAGTCGAACGGCGGGTGCAGCACACTCTTTACAAGAAGTATTATCGCCGCACGGAAAAATTTCTGGCTCACGATGCCGAAAACCAGGCTCAGATCGGGGACAAGGTGCGCATCATGGAATGCCGGCCCTTATCCCGGCGCAAATGCTGGCGTCTGGTGGAAATCGTCGAACGGGCTAAATAAATTGAAGCATCCGCAGCGCGGATGGAATGAGAATGATCAGCCGTCCGACCCCAAGGGATCGGATGCAGGGAACTTCCATGATTCAGGAATACACGAGATTAAATGTCGCCGATAATACCGGCGCCAAGCGCGTGATGTGTTTTCGCATTCTCGGCGGGACCAGGCGACGCTACGCTTCGGTGGGAGACATCATCGTCGCTTCCGTCAAATCCGCCATTCCCAATTCTCCCGTGAAGAAAGGCGAAGTCGTCAAAGCGGTCGTAGTGCGCACCAATAAAGAAGTCCGGCGACCGGACGGCACATATATCCGCTTCGATGACAACGCCGTGGTCTTGTTGGATGAAAAGCAGGAACCGCGCGGCACGCGCATCTTCGGACCGGTGGCGCGGGAACTGCGGGAGAAACAGTTCATGAAGATCGTATCGCTGGCTCCGGAAGTGTTGTAAATCCCACGACTTGAATCGAGAATCGCAATGCATTTGAAAAAAGACGATACCGTTTTAATCCTCTCCGGAAACGACCGCGGCAAGAGAGGCCGTGTGCTGAAAGTGTTCCCCGATAAGAACCGCATCATCGTCGAAGGGGTGCGCTTCATCAAACGCCACACCCGGCCTTCCGCGAAGAATCAATCCGGAGGCATCGTGGAAAAAGAGGCTCCGATTCACGCCTCCACCGTCATGGTGGTCTGTTCGAAGTGCGGCGAACCGACCCGCACCAAACGGCGTCCCATCCAGGAAGAAGGACGCGCCAGCTACACCCGCGCCTGCGTTAAGTGCGGCGAAGTCTTTTAATTAAAATAGAGCGGATCCATGCACCCGGAAGAAGATAAAAACGTAACCGATCCGAACCCGCCGCAGGAAGAATCATCCCCCGCCCCGGAAAAAAGCAAAAAAGCGGGGAAAAAAGCGGCTGCGGTGAAGGATTCCGAATCCGCGGAAACCGCACCGGCTAAGGGTAAAAAAGAGAAGAAAGCAAAGGCCGAAGAAAAAGCCGCCGCGCCCGAAATGCCGCCCGGCTATGTTCCTCGGTTGCAGCTCCATTATCGCGAAAAGGTGATACCGGAATTGATGAAGAAATTCCAATATAAGAACGCGATGATGGTGCCCCGACTGGAAAAGATCGTATTAAACGTCGGAATCGGAGAGGCGTCGCAGAATCCGAAACTGTTGGAATCCGCCGCAAAAGAGCTGGCGGCGATCACCGGCTTGAAACCGGCGATCACCCGCGCCCGGCTCTCCATCTCGAACTTCAAATTGCGCAAGGGGATGGCGATTGGCTGCCGGGTAACGCTGCGGCGCTTCCATATGTATGAATTCCTGGATCGTTTCCTCAACGTCGCGATCCCCCGCATCCGCGATTTCCGCGGGTTGTCGGACCGATCCTTCGATGGCAGAGGCAGCTATTCCATCGGCATCAAAGAGCAGATCATTTTCCCCGAGATTGACATAGACAAGATCGAGCGAGTGCACGGGCTGGACATCACGATGGTGACGACCGCCAGGACCGATGAAGAAGCCCAGGCGCTCCTGCAGGCAATGGGGGTTCCCTTCCGTCGTCACGGCGGCGAGGGACAAGACGTGGCAGCAGCTTGAAAGACGGAATATGGCGAAAAAATCAATGATAGCCAAGGCGCGCCGCAAGCCGAAATTCGCGGTCAGGCAGGTGCATCGCTGCAGCCGCTGCGGCAGACCGCGCGGTTATATGCGCAAATTCGGCTTGTGCCGCATTTGTTTCCGCGAATTGGCTTTGCAGGGGATGATCCCCGGCATCGTGAAGGCAAGTTGGTAGGAATGTAGCGTTTAGGTTGAAAATTATGACCATGACCGATCCCATTGCGGATTATTTGACGCGCATCCGGAACGCCGCCAAGGCGAAGAAACGGCGCGTAGATATCCCCGCTTCCAACATCAAGCGGGAAATCACCCGCATCCTCAAGCGACATCGGTTGATCGAGGATTATCTGATCATTGACGATGGAAAAAGCGGGGTCATCCGAATCCTGCTCAAATATACGGCTAAGGGCGATAGCGTCATCGAAGGCCTGCAGCGCATCAGCCGACCCGGACTGCGTAAATACGTGGACAAGACGTCTATTCCCAGAGTCCAGAACAACATCGGGATATCCATCCTCACCACATCTCGCGGCGTCATGACCGGAACCCGCGCCCGTCGGCTGGGGATCGGCGGCGAAGTTCTCTGTTATATCTGGTAGGTGATCACGTGTCAAGAGTAGGGAAAGTACCGATTCCGATTCCCCCGGGCGTCACGGTGACGATAACCAGCAGCAAAATCGCTGTGAAAGGCAAGTTAGGATCTCTCGAGAGAGAGCTTCACCCTGCTGTGCTGGTGACGCAGGAGGATGGACGGATTCAGGTTCAACGAAAATCGGAAGACCGGCGGGACCGAGCCCTTCACGGGTTGACTCGCGCTTTGATTTACAATATGGTGAAAGGCGTCAGCGAAGGTTTTCGCAAGACGCTCGAAATCGTCGGAGTCGGGTACAAGGTGGAACTGAAGGACAAAGCGCTGCTGTTTTCCCTCGGCTATTCTCACCCCATTCTGTTACTGCCGCCGCCCGGTGTGACTTTCGAGGTCGAAAAACCGACGCTTTTCCATGTCATCGGCGCGGATAAAGAGCTGGTAGGCCAGGTTGCGGCGAAAGCCCGCAGCCTGCGCAAACCGGATCCTTATAAAGGCAAGGGGGTGCGTTACGGCGGCGAGGTGATTCGTTTGAAAGCCGGAAAGACATCGAAGTAAATTATGAAACCGAAAACCAATGCCAAGATCGCCGCACGGCAGCGGCGTAAAAAGCATATCCGTAAAGTAGTGCGTGGAACCGCTGCGCGGCCTCGTTTGGTCGTCTACCGGAGCCTGAAGCAGATATACGCGCAGTTGGTGGATGATCAGAGCGGCAGGGTTCTGACGGGTCTTTCGAGTCGCAGCGCGGCGGTGCGCGAAGCGATCGGGGAAGCCCGCGGCAAGATCGCACTGAGTCTGCAAACCGGCAAAGCGATCGCGGCGAAAGCCCGGGAGTTGGGCATTGAGCGGGTCGTCTTCGACCGGAATGGGTATCTCTATCACGGGAGAATTAAAGCCGTGGCAGACGGCGCGCGGGAAGGTGGCTTGATCTTATAGGAGCATGGATGGCTGATTTCAAGGAAAAAGAATCCACGACTGCGGGCGAATTTGCGTTGACAGAGCGGGTGGTGCACATCAACCGCGTCGCCAAAGTCGTAAAGGGAGGTCGCAACTTTTCGTTCAATGCCATTGTTGTGGTCGGAGACGGACAAGGACAGGTTGGCTTCGCTTTAGGGAAAGCCAACGAAGTGACGGACGCCATCAACAAAGGGACGGAATTAGCGAAACGTTCGATGAAATCCATCCCTCTGCACGGCACCACCATCCCGCATGCAGTGCTGGGAAAGTACGGAGCGGCGAAAGTGCTGCTGAAGCCCGCATCACCCGGAACCGGCGTCATCGCCGGCGGCGCGGTGCGAGCCGTTATGGAATGCCTGGGTGTAAAGGACATCCTCACGAAAGTCTTGGGTACGAATAATCCGCATAACGTCGTAAAAGCCACGCTCGAAGGCTTGTCCCGCTGCCGCGATCTGCTGACCGCGGCGGAAAAACGCGGGACGTCCGTCCGAAATATCTTGGAATTCGATGCATCATGAGCAAACTGAAGATCACGTATATACGCAGCACGATCCACGCACCGGAAGCGCATAAGCGAATCGTGAAAGCGTTGGGATTACGCAAGTTGAATCATTCCGTGATCCAGCCGGATAATCCGGCGATCCGCGGAATGGTACGCAAGGTGCAGCACTTGGTTCGAGTGGAGGGGGTTCATGAAGAATAATGCGCCGGTGGAAACCGTCGAACTCAGCAGTCTGAAGCCCGCCGCCGGTTCCCATCGCTCTGTCAGGCGGCGGGGACGCGGCACCAGCGCCGGACAAGGTCGGACTTGCGGTAAGGGCCATAAGGGGCAGAAATCGCGTGCCGGATATCATTCCAGCCCTGGATTCGAAGGCGGGCAGATGCCGATCCAGCGCCGTCTCCCCAAACGCGGATTCACCAATGATCCCTTCCGGAAGGTTTATCAAATCGTCAATTTGACGAAGCTCAATGATATCTTCGCCGCCGGTCAGGAAGTAACTCCCGCGATTCTGCATGAGAAGGGGTTGATTGCATCACTTCGCGAGCCGGTCAAAATCTTAGGCGACGGAGAGATATCCATTCCCCTGAAGATGCAGGTGCATGCTGCTTCCAAAAGTGCGATCGAGAAAATTCAAGCCGCCGGCGGAGAGGTTCAACTCTTATGTTGAAAAGTTTCCAATCGGTCTTCCACATCCCGGAACTGCGGCGTCGGATCCTTTTCACCCTCGGTATCTTCATCGTGTACCGCATCGGAGGGCATGTCCCTTCACCGGGGGTCAACGCCGAAGCTCTGGGCGAATTTTTCCGTATGCAACAGAACACCCTCTTCGGATTGTACGATTTATTTGCCGGCGGCGCCTTCGGCAAAGCCACGGTTTTCGCGCTGGGTATTATGCCCTATATCTCCGCGTCTATTATTTTGCAGCTGATGGGAACGGTCGTACCCTATTTCCAAAAGCTGCAGAAACAGGGGGAAGAAGGGCGAAAAAAAATCACGCAATATACGCGGTACGGTACGGTAGGAATCTCCGCTCTGCAGGCTCTGGGGGTATCCATTTTCCTGGAATCCATTGTGACTCCTTCCGGCGTCCCCGCCGTCCCCTTCCCGGGGATGGGATTCCGCCTGCTAACGATGCTCACGTTGACTACCGGAACGGTATTCATTATGTGGTTGGGCGAGCAGATCACGGAACGAGGGTTAGGGAACGGGATTTCACTGCTCATCTTCATTGGCATTGTGGATCGTATGCCGTTCGCGATTCTGGATGAGACGCGTCAATTCCTCGCCGGCAACCGAGCTTTGCTCATGGAGTTGTTCATGTTGGCGCTGTTCGTAGGGGTCACGGCGGCGGTGGTACTGCTGACGCAAGGAACTCGAAAAATTGCGGTGCAGTACGCGAAAAAGGTCGTGGGGAGAAAGGTCTATGGCGGACAGCGGACGCACATCCCGCTGCGCGTCAATACGGCGGGCGTGATGCCCATCATCTTCGCGCAATCTATCATGTTCTTCCCTTCGACGCTGGCGACCTTTCTGCCCGAATCCGGCTTCAAGGATTGGCTGAACACGGCGTTCAACTTCGAATCCTTCACCTATATGATCGTCTACGGCGTGCTGATCATCTTTTTCACTTATTTTTACACGGCGGTTGCGTTTAATCCGGTGGACGTCGCGGATAACATGAAGAAATACGGGGGCTTCATCCCCGGCATTCGTCCCGGCAAAGCTACTTCCGATTTCATGGACAATATTCTGACCAAGATCACGCTGCCGGGTTCGATCTTCTTGGGAGTCATCGCGATTGTGCCCAGCATCATCACCCGCTATTCGAATGTGAATTACAGTTTCGCTTCTTTTTTCGGAGGGACCTCGTTGTTGATCATCGTCGGCGTGGCATTGGATACGCTGCAGCAAATGGAATCTCACTTGCTGATGCGGCATTATGATGGGTTTATGAAGTCCGGCCGCATCCGCGGACGCCGCAGAATGTAACTGGAAATCAGCATAATGAATCTAATTCTCCTCGGTGCTCCCGGTTCGGGCAAAGGAACACAAGCCAAGATGTTGGTGGAAAAATACCGGATTCCGCATATTTCCACCGGCGACATTTTACGGCAAGCCGTAAAGGATCAGACGGAACAGGGAAACAAGCGCAGCAGTTTATGAATTCCGGTGAACTGGTGCCGGATCGAGTGATCTTAGGGATCATCGAAGAGCGGCTGGTGCAGCCGGATTGCTCCGCCGGCGCTCTTTTCGACGGTTTCCCCCGCACGATCCTGCAAGCCGACGGGTTGGAATCTCTGCTGAAGAAAACCGACCGCAAGCTGGATCTCTGTCTGAGTCTGGAAGTGGCGGACGACAGCATCGTGAAGAGGCTTGCCAGCCGCAGAATTTGCGAGAGCTGCGGCAAGGATTACAATTTGATTTCAAATCCGCCTCCCGCGGACATGAAATGCGTTAGCTGCGGAGGCAAAATCGTGCAACGCGCCGACGACGAGGAAGATACGATCCGCAATCGGCTGGCAGTTTACCGCCGCCAAACCCGACCCCTCCAGGAATACTATTCCGGGCGGGGATTGCTTCGAATCGTGGATGCGGATGATGCTCCCCAGGAGGTCTTCGCGAAGCTCTGTCGGCTGATTGATGATTACCTTAAAGACGCAGCGTGAAATCGAGGCGATTGGCAGAGCCTGCGCGATCTTAATAGAGGTGTTTCGGGAGATCGCCCCGCTGATGGTTCCCGGAACCCCCGCTCGTGATCTTGACAGTTTCATTGAGGAGAGCATCCGCCGCAGGGGCGGAAGG